>JAJCYO010000030.1 GCA_029262875.1 Flavobacteriales bacterium | reverse complement strand
CTCTTCTGGCGACTTCTATGGTACCATTTTCCATATCTCTCGGTCCAATAGCCAATCGAACAGGAACACCTTTAAATTCATATTCAGCAAATTTAAATCCAGGTTTGTGTGTGTCTCTATCATCAAACTTCACAGAAATACCTTTTGCTTCAAGCTCAGCTTTTATTACTGTAACTTGTTCGGAGATTTGCGCCAATTGCTCCTCACCTTTATAAATAGGTACAATGGCTACTTGTATTGGAGCTAAGTTTGGTGGTAAAACTAATCCATCGTCATCTGAGTGCGTCATAATTAAACCACCCATCAATCGCGTTGAAACTCCCCAAGAAGTAGCCCAAACATGCTCTTGCTTGCCTTCTTTAGTAGCGTATTTTACATCAAATGCTTTAGCAAAATTTTGACCTAAGAAATGAGATGTTCCTGCTTGTAGTGCTTTTCCATCCTGCATTAAAGCTTCAATACAATAGGTCTCTAATGCTCCCGCAAATCTTTCACTTTCTGTTTTAAGACCTTTAACAACGGGCATAGCCATAAAATTTTCAGCAAATTCGGCATAAACATCTAACATTTTTTCAGATTCTTCTACGGCTTCCTTTTCAGTTGCATGTGCGGTATGCCCTTCTTGCCATAAGAATTCTGCAGTTCTTAAAAACAAACGTGTTCTCATTTCCCACCTTACTACGTTAGCCCATTGGTTGCATAGAATAGGCAAATCTCTATAAGACTCAATCCATCCTTTATACGTATTCCAGATAATTGCTTCCGAAGTTGGCCGAACAATTAACTCTTCTTCTAATTTGGCATTAGGGTCAACAATAAGTTTAGATGGATTGTCAGGATCAGTTTTTAATCTATAGTGGGTAACAACAGCACATTCTTTGGCAAATCCTTCTGCATTTTTTTCCTCAGCTTCAAATAAACTTTTAGGTATAAAAATTGGGAAATAAGCATTCACATGTCCCGTTGCTTTGAACATTTTATCTAGCTGAGCTTGCATTTTTTCCCAAATTGCATAGCCATATGGTTTAATCACCATACATCCTCTAACAGCTGAATGCTCAGCCAAATCGGCCTTTACAACTAACTCATTATACCATTGTGAGTAATCTTCTTCTCGTGATGTGAAATTCTTTGCCATTTTTATTTTTTAGGTACAATTTTTGATGATAAAAATCAAAATAATCATAATTTTAAGAAAGTAAAATTAAGTGAATTTTAATTAAAACTTAACCTAACATGAAATCTATTAAAATATATTTACTCCCATTGGTTTTATTTACCTTTTTTAGTACTTCAGTTTTCTCTCAAAATGACTTTTATAATGCTAAAAAAGAGGAGCAAAAGATTGTCCAAAAAAAGTCAAAAACTGATAGCATATTGGTTCACGGATATTTTACCGAGAAAGATTACAATGAAATGCATGGGGTTGAAAAATCACAAAAAAATGTAGATACCGAATTTTACTATGGAGATGAAACTACTGAAGAAGCAGAACGAAGAAAAAAAGAAAGAGATAGTTTCTTAGGAGAGGTAGCTGCGGAGGTCATAGTTGAAGTAATGGTGAACGCGGTATTTGTAATTGCTGCTTTTTGGCATTAGTTGGTTTCAACACTTTTGGCATAGTATTTGGGATGTCTTAAAATGAAATGAATATTAACATTTCATTAACAAACGAAAATTATAGGAGGAGAAATTATGAAAACAATAAAATTAATAGCACTCTCACTTACAGTATTAGCCTTTATAGGAAATGTAACGGCACAAGATGATTTTTATCCATCATCTAAAAAGAAATCCGATAAAGATGAAGAAGCTGCTAAAGTTAAAGAAGAGGTAATTTCTGAGGATGAGTATTCTACTGCTACAGACTATTATGTAGATAGTAGGGAACAAGAGAAGGAAGATGCCTATAATCAAAGAATGGGGATAACAGATAGTACTACCTATTATGAAGATGAGTACGGAAATGTTCGCATTACGAATAATTATTACAATGGAGACAATTACGATTTTGAGAATGAATACTACGATTATGAGTATTCTTCAAGAATAAAAAGATTTAGAAGAAATCAGGGTAGATATGGTTATTATGATGATTACTACACTAATTATTATTGGTACGATTATGATCCTTACTATTATGGAACAAGTATTTATACCAGCTATGGTTGGTGGAATCCAAACCCATGGAATTGGGGTCTTGGTTGGTCTTATTATGGAGGTTGGTCTTTAGGCTGGTCTTGGGGATGGGGTTATTCTGGTAACTATGGATATTGTGGTAATGGATATTATGGTTATAACGGATATTATGGTTATAATGGATGTTTTAATGGATGTAATAATGGATACTATGGAGGATATTATGCTTCTAATAATTATTACAACAGCTATGACAATAATAGCTATTACTATGGCAAAAGAAGAGGTAGTTCAAGCTCCTCTGGTTATGGAGGAAGAACTTCAGGATCTTCATTAACGGCAAGTTCTGCGTCTAATTCATTGGCTTCAGCTAAACCTAAAACGTTTGGAGAGAAATATGAAGCTGCGGTTAAAAGTTCTTCAAATAGTAGTTACAATACAAAAGCATTAAGTCCTAAAACGAAGGAGAATACTTTTACTTCAGGGAAGAATACATATACGAAGCCTAGGACAAATACATCTGCTGTTAAGAACAATCCTTACAATAAACCAAGAACGACCACAAAATCGAACTCAGGATACAATAAAGGAAATTCAACTAGTAGACCAAATTATTCTAAACCGTCTAATAATTCAAGGCCAAATTATAGTAAGCCTAAGAGCAACTACAATAAACCTAAGAGTAATTATAATAAGCCGAGTTATAGCAAGCCAAAGTATACGAAACCTAAGTCTACGTATAATAAGCCTAAGACATCTCGACCAAGTTATAGTAAGCCTAAGAGTAATTATAATAGAGGAGGGGGTTCAAGATCTTCAGGAAGTCGTACTAAAAGTAGTGGCGGAAGTAAGTCAAGATCTAGTGGAGGAAGAAGAAGATAATTAGCATTAATCAACTAAAAGAATAGACGATGAAACGATTATTAATATTTTCTTTTGCTTCACTGATGATAGCCAATGCCTTTGCTCAAAATGAATTTGATGCGTTGAGGTTTTCGAACCATGAGTTTTATGGAGAAGCAAGGTTTAACGCTATGGGTGGTTCTTTTGGAGCCTTAGGAGCAAACATGTCTGGATTAAGTATTAACCCAGGAGGATTGGGTGTTTATAAAAGCTCAGATTTTTCTTTTACTCCTGGATTTCATTATAATTACACGGAAAGTAATGCAGGCGATAATCTTGCTACAGATGGAAAGTTGAACTTTCATTTTAGTAATGTTGGTTTGGTTGGAAATTTTAAAACAAGTGGAGGCTGGGAATCATTGAGTTTAGCAATTGGCTACAACAGAACAAATAATTTCAATACCAGTATTTCTGTATCGAGTTCCACTGATTCATCAGCATTAAACAGTTATGTAAATGAGTTAAATGCCAATGGAGGTATTTTGGAGGATGATATTTACGATGCTTTTCCTTTCACCTCAAGTTTAGCCTACCAAACCTTTTTGGTAAACCCGTTGTCTGGAAACCCACTTCAGTATGATCATGTTTTTGCAAATTCAAAAAACATCAAACAGACTACTTCTTATGAAACGAGAGGTGGTTCAGGTGAAATGTATTTTGCATTAGGAGGAAATTATTCTGACAAATTATATGTAGGAGCATTGGTAGGTATTCCAACTGTCAGATACATTTATGATAGAAACTATAGAGAAGAGTCTGAAGCATCAGATACGTTAACAGAATTTGCTTCTTTTTCTGTTCATGATTATGTTAAAACAACTGGGTCAGGAGTTAACTTTAAATTAGGAATGATTTATAAATTGACCAACTGGTTTCGTGTTGGTGCTGCTTTTCATACCCCAACCTTATATGCTTTAACTGATGAGTACGATTCATCAGTAAATGCAGAAATGAAGGACGGAACTACCTTTAGTGAAAAAACACCTTTTGGATCATATGATTATTTAGTGTCAACACCATATCGATTTGTGTCAAGTGCGAGTGTTATTATGGGAAATCGTGGGGTATTAAACGTTGATTATGAAATTGTTGATTATTCAACTGCTCGTTTGTCTGTAGAATCAGGACCTGGTGTTGGTTCAGATTTTTCAATTGAGAATAGAAACATTAGAGAGAATTTCACGATGACTCAGAATTTAAGAGTTGGTACAGAAATAAGGTTAGACCCATTTAGAGTTCGATTAGGATACCGACTTCAAGGAGACCCTTTAAAAGATCGTTTTAATGTGGACAACAGCTCAAAGATATATTCTGGTGGGATTGGAATTAAGGAAGATGGGTATTATTTTGACATGTCTTATTCTTTGAAAAAATACAGTAGCGAAACGATTATTGATCCTGACCAAAATACCTTAGCAAGTACCTCATTGAAAGATCACTACATTACGTTTACGTTGGGCTTTAGGTTTTAATTGCACCTATGATTGCTAAAGCAATTACAACAGCAGCTAAAATGATAACGCTCCAGCGAAAATAGACATTAGGGATAATTTTTTTTCTGAATTTAGCACTTACCAAATAATTCGCATTCATGGCTTTCTTAAAGTCGCCCTTTCTAACACCATAAAGATGTGTTGTGTTATTTTCTTCAGTAGAAGATTCATACCAAATATCATCCTTTTTTAAAAGTTCTTCAAAGTATAGGGCACGTTCTATTTTATGGAATTTAAAAACAGTAAAGCCAGGTCGAGTTGGATGATCTGAATAATTGGTAATGTTAAGCATTATTTGATACGAAGTTTTCTGCCGACAATGAGTACTTTATTCCTTCGAATACCGTTAATCTCGCACAATTCGTTCACAGTCATGCCATATCGATTGGCAATTTTATACATAAAATCCCCTCGTTGAATCGTATGGTATTCTACTCCCATTGGCAAGGCGGTGTAATTCCATTTTTGTTTAATTAGTTGTATGGAATCACTAATTAATTCATTCTTTTTAAAAGAAATAAGGTGTTTAGGGTTTAAAGACTTTCCTTTATAGCGAACCTCATAATGCAAATGACTACCAGAAGAACGTCCAGAACTCCCTCCTAAACCAATTACTTGACCCGCTTCTACAATATCACCAGCTTTTACTTTAAAACGGTGGAGATGAGCATAAAGTGTTTCTAAGCCATTATAATGGCGAATGACCACAACTCTTCCATATCCCGGGTGATATAAAGCTATTCTAACCATTCCATCAAAAGATGCTGCTACTGGATCCCAAACTTGGAGATCCAAATCAATTCCACTATGGTTTCTTCCGTCCCTCCAACCAAAATTAGAGGTCACTTTTGGATCTTGAATAGGGGCTATAAAATTGCAATTGTTTTTCACATCTGTTAATGTTAAAATCAATGAAGTGTCATTCTTTGTGATTGCTTCATTATATGGAGAAATGTTTCTTGTGTCCCACTTTCCATAAGTGGAACTTGAGGGAATAGCAGAATTTTCATAATAATTAGTCAATGAGATGTAAAAATCATGTTCTAATAACCTGTTCTCAGCGTAGTCATTAATTTCTTTGATGATATCAATAGGAATATCTTCTAATTCTAATAAAGAATCAATCATTGATACAATCTGTTTACCAGACAACTCAGAAATGCTATTGTATAGGGGATTTGATGGAGCAATAACTAAAGCAGTCACCGTATCCTTATGGATTACTTCTTCATCTTCGTTATTCCCTCCAAAACAGGAAAAAGAACTACCAATGAAAAGCGTGAGAATTATTAATATTTTACCTTTAAATCTTACCATTTTGTTAACCAAATGGGTGTCCAATATAGTAAAAAATATGAAACCTCCTATTTATAGGGCTCTCCAAGGATGATTTTCCTTGGTTTATGTTTGTACGGAGTGTTAAAAAAACTACCTTTATGGAAGAAAATTTAACAAATTCTAACCTAAAATGAACTATTTGAAGAGGATAGCATTGGTCTTATTGTTTTTTGTAATAATTATAGTAATTATTTCAATGTTTTTGCCTTCTTCTTTTCATATGGATAGAAAAATAGTCATCAATGCTGATAAAGAACAAGTTTTTAAACAGGTAAACGATTTAAAAAATTGGAAAAACTGGTCTCCTTGGGCATTGAAAGATCCAGCAATATATGATATGAATCAAGCATTTTCTAACCCTTCTTTTGGTGAGGGAGCATCATTTTCATGGGATAGTGAAAATGATGAAGTTGGGAAAGGGACTATTGAAATTGTTATATCAACCGCTAATGAATACATCGAAAATGACATCGATTTTGGGATGGGTGAAATAACAGGAACATGGAATTTAAATGACGTTGAAAATGGAGTAGAGGTAGTTTGGGGGATGGATATTGATTTTGGATTTAATCCATTTAGTAAATTTTATGGATTGTTTATGGAAGATCAAGTTTCTCCAGATTATGAATCAGGATTGGAAAGGCTTAAAGTATTTTCGGAAAATTTGCCGAAGATTAAAAAAGTTGTCGTTAAAAAAGAAAAATTAGAAAGCGACCTATGGTTTTTGTCTATACGAGACACTGTTAAACAAAATGAAATGAATAATGTGCATGGAAGGTTCTATGCGATGATCAATCAATACATGGATAAGAATGAAATTGTTTCAGATGCATCTCCAATGGTAATATATCATTTATGGACGGATATCGTTGACATTGAAACTGGAATTCCGATAACAGATTCTATTGTTGTGAATGATACATTAATTCGTTTAAAAAAGATACCTCAATGTAATGTTGTTACTGCTACTCATTATGGTTCATATGAAAGGTTGCCGGAAACTTATTTTGGAATTAATGAATGGATGAGAAAAAATAAAGTTGTAGTAACAGGACCACCATGGGAGTCGTATGTAACCGATCCAGCAACAGAACCAAACCCTGATAGGTGGGAAACAGCAATTTTTTTCCCTATCGAATAACCAAACAATTAACTTATATTTGTCTAAACTTCATTTCATGAAAAAGTTACTTTCTATCATTTTTTTAATAAGCTTAGCTTTCAGCGTAAGTGCTCAAGATAATGCCAACCTTGCCAGCAAACTAAAAACGTTAACTAAAAAAGGAGACTATATTATTTTAGAGTTAAGGTTAAATAAGGAAGATGAGTTTAGAACCATCGAGGGTAGTAGTTCGAGTTTAGCAAGAATAGCAGTTTATACGGGAAATAACCAAGGAGCAGAAGTCGTTTCAAAAGGTTTTGAAGGAATGAATGCGATCATAACAGTTCTTAAAAACCTTAAACAAAATGGATGGAAATTAGTCGAGGTTTACCCTATAAAAGGAGAGTCTTTGATCATTACTCATTATGTTTTAGAACGTAAAAAGTAATTTCTTACCGTTAATTGCTTCAACCCAACCTTTAAAATAGGAAATCAACAATAGCCTATTTATACTTAATAAATCACTTAGATTTTCTTACTTTTAGGGATTGTATTTCGTATTAGCTAAAGATATGTCCAAATTTCACAAAATTTTTATCCTTGTTGTAGCAATTTTATTTGCTCCAAGTGCTTTCACACAAGTAGTCATTAATGAATATTCATGTGCCAATTCCACTAGTGCTGGAGATCCTGATTTTTATGGAGAAATGGAAGATTGGGTTGAACTTTATAACACCACTGGAACTGCCATTAATTTAAATGGATACTATATCAGTGATAAGGCTGGAAACCCAACGAAATTTCAAGTGCCAGGGAGTATTTCTATCCCCGCTGGAGGTTATATGATGGTTTACGGTTCAAAGAGAGGTGTAATAGCAGGAGGGCAAGAGATTCATACTACATTCAAATGGACGCAAACTAAGTATGAAAAAATTATTCTTTCAAATTCGGGTGGAACGATGATAGATAGTTTAACCATTATCCCAAATCAGCATTTACATTCTCGGGGAAGAACAACAGATGGAGGAGCTACTTGGAGCGTTTTTACAAATTCTACACCAAATGGATCCAATACCGGTGGAATGCAAGAGTATGCTACAACACCTACCTTGAGTGTGCCAGCTGGATTTTATGCAGGAGCTCAATCAGTCACTATTACCACCCCCGATCCTAATATAACTATACGTTATACAACGAATGGGGATGAACCAACAGCGGCATCCACGGCATATACGGGACCTATTAATATATCCTCAACTACCGTTTTAAGAGCAAAATGTTTTAGTTCAACCCCAACAATTCCACCTAGTTTTATAGAAACAAATACTTATTTTATCAATTCAACACATACACTTCCTGTTGTCTCTGTATGCGGAGATGATATGGGGACACTCTTTGGGGGGACTCAACTTGAACCAGTTGGTGCCATTGAATATTTTGATGCAGCAGGAGTGATGACAACTGAAGGTCAAGGTGATTTTGATAAGCATGGTAATGATTCTTGGGCTTATGATCAAAGAGGTGTAGATTTTATAATGAGAGACCAATACGGTTATAACTTTGCGTTAAAAGATCAACTGTTTGCCAATAAATCTCGAACAAAATTTCAGCGTATAATTTTAAAAGCGGGAGCTAGTGATAATTACCCTTTTGAAGGACAGGCGAATAAAAATTACGCTGGAGAATTAGGAGGAGCACATATTAGAGACCCTTATGTTCAAGCGCTGTCTCAACAAGGAGATTTGCATTTGGATGAAAGAACGCACCAATCGTGTATATTGTATATGAATGGTCAATATTGGGGAGTATATGAAATTCGTGAAAAAGTAGATGATAGTGATTTCTTAGATTATTATTATGATCAAGATGAGCAATGGAAAGACAGTCCAAATTACATTCAGTATTTAAAAACTTGGGGAGGTACATGGGAAAAATATGGAGCTCCTAATGCCCAGAATGATTGGAATACATTGTTAAATTTTATTACAACTAATAACATGGCTGTTCCAGCTAATTTTACTTACGTAACAAGCCAGTATAAATGGAAAAGTTTAGTGGATTATTTTGTATTAAATTCTTATATCTTAAATCAAGACATGCTGAATTGGAATACATCATGGTGGAGAGGGTTGGATACGAACGGCTCAAAAACCAAATGGAGGTATTCACTTTGGGATATGGATGCAACATTTAACCATTATACTAATTATACCGGAATTCCAAGTTCAAACCCAGCCGCTGACCCATGTAATATAGATAATTTGCCTAACCCAGGAGGCCAAGGGCATACAGTTATATTAAATGCATTAATGAATAACCCTACGTTCCAACAATATTACATTTCGAGGTACATTGATTTGTCAAATACAACATTCAAATGCACGAATATGATTGCTGTATTAGATAGTTTGGTGAATATCATTACACCAGAGATGCCAGGACAAATTGCAAGGTGGGGACCTTCAACTTTTCCTGCTGGTACAATGGCTGAATGGACACAAAATGTTCAGGACATGAGGAATTTTATTAATGCTCGTTGTACAGCTATGAATACGGGTCTTGTTAATTGTTATAACGTTACCGGACCGTACCCAATACAGGTAAATGTTTTTCCAGCTGGAGCTGGAGATGCCAAAATAAATTCAGTTACACCTACCAATTATGTATACTCAGGTAATTACTTTGGAAACATTGATATCCTTCTAAAAGCAACACCAAATACAGGATATATATTTGACCATTGGGAAGTATTTAACCATACGTTAGATTCAGCAACAACGAATGAGAATAATTCACTGCAAATTACACAAGCTGATAGTATTGTTGCACATTTTATTATCATCGGAGATACCGTGGAGTTAACCTTTAATGTGGATCCAGTTGGTGGTGGAGATATTTCTATCGATGGATTTACACCACCAGCTTATAGTTACTCTGCCTTTTACCCAGAAACAAGTGTGCTTAATTTAGTGGCTACCCCTCAACCAGGGTATTTATTTATCAATTGGACCTCTAATACAACACCTTTTGTTACACTTTCAACCGATCCAAGTGTAACGATTACAGTAGATCAAGTGGATAGTATTGTTGCCCATTTTGCGTTGATAGATACTTTTGATATTGAGTTTAGAGTTAGTCCAACATTGATGGGAGAAATTACGATTGATTCCAATTCGGTATTTGAAGATTTAACATCTACCTCTGTTATAAAAAGGTACATGACTGGAATGACTATAGATTTAACAGAAACGCCAATTAGTAATTTCTTGTTTGATCGATGGGGTTCAAACTTTCATACATTAACACCATCAGTTTTAAGCTCTAATGTTAGCTTTATTGTTTCTGGAAATGATGTAATTACGGCTTATTATATAGAGGAAGTTTTACCTCCACCAAAAGCAGCACAGGTGCCAATGGCCTTCTCTCCAAATGGAGATGGAAATAACGATATTCTATATGTTTATGGCGGGCAGATAGAAAGCCTAACTTTTGATGTGTATGATCGCTGGGGAGAAATGGTATTCTCATCATCATCTCCTGATAAAGGATGGGATGGTAATTTTAATGGCAAAAAAGCTGCATCTGGAGTTTATGTCTATAAGATGAAGGCGGTGTTCTCAGATGGAGATATCGAGAATAAATCAGGAAACATCACATTGGTTAGGTAATGATGAAAATGAATCCTATAAAGGTTTTATTTACACTTGCTATTTTTATAGCAGCAAGTGTTAATGCACAAGATGTTCATTTTTCTCAATTTGGACAAACACCTCAATTAATTAATCCTGGGGCATCTGGCGTATTCAATGGCAATGTGAGAGGAATCATGAATTTTAGGACCCAATGGGGTGCATTTGGGAATGCTTACAATACGTATGCTGCATCTTTTGATGCGCCTATAGCCAAGGGGAATGGGAGACATGCCTATTTTGGTATAGGTGCAAATTTTTATAAGGATGTTGCTGGGAATTCTAGTTTTGGAAATTTTCAAGCTGGACTTTCATTTTCGGGAGTGTTGCCAATAGCAGACAACCATACTTTCTCGGTAGGGATACAACCCGCATTTGGACAATATTCTGCCAGTCTTGCGAAACTAACTTGGGGAAGTCAATTTAACGGAGAAGTGTTTGATACAGAAATTAACTCAAATGAAACATTTGGGTTAACAGCTTCAAGGTATTTTGACTTAGGGGCAGGAATTTATTATGAGTTTAAAAACACTACCAATGAGTTTTTAGGAAGTGATATGTCCAGTTTTAATATTGGTGTTGCAGGGTACCACCTAAATAAGCCAAAACAAGATTTTTTTAGTGATACTCAAGATGAAATACCAATGAAATACGTTGCTCAGTTTTCAGGAACATTTGATATAAGAAGTTCAAAATTATCGTTGGTACCATCTATGTTTTATGCAATGCAAGCTGGGTATAGAGAAATTACACCAGGGTTATTGTTTAAAATTAGAATTGGAAACTCAACAAAATATTCAGGATTATTTAAACAAGGCGCGGTTTATTTTGGAAGCCATTACAGGGTAAAAGACGCTATAATTCCTCAAGTATATTTAGAATTCACTGATTATATGATTGGTGTTTCTTATGATTATAATAGTTCTGCTTTATCAAGTGTAACAGGTGGAAATGGTGGTTTTGAAATTTCTATACGTTACACCAATAGGCCTAAAGCTCTTCAGCGCGCATCTTTTAAGTAACGATTGGTTACTTTTGTAGGGTGATTAAAAGATTATCATCATTTATTTTTCATTCATTAGGTTGGAAAGCAGAAGGAGAAATTCCATCAGGCATAAAGAAATATATTATACTTGCTGCTCCTCATACCAGCAACTGGGATTTTGTATATGGTATGCTGTTCTTTTTAATGAAAGGGATTCCAATGAAATTTTTCATAAAACAGGAATGGTATGTGTTTCCACTTAATTATTTATTTAGATCACTGGGTGGAATTCCTGTTAACCGAAGTAAGAATCAAAACCTTACAGATGAAATAGCGGATGTGTTTAATCATTATGAAGAATTGGCGCTCCTGGTTCCAGCTGAAGGAACAAGAAGCTATAATCCCAATTGGAAAAAAGGATTTTATTACATCTCACAAAAAGCGAATGTCCCCATCATTTTAGGCTACATTGATTATGAAAACAAAGTAGGAGGATTTGGTCCTGTTTTTCACACCACGAATGATGTAGAAAAAGATATTGAATCAATTAAAGATTTTTATAGAGGTATTAAAGGGAAATTTCCTGAAAAAGGGGTCCTTTAGTTAGTTCTATAGTCAAATTGATGTGCTGATAAATCTTCGTTGGCTTTAGCTATTTTTTTCTTCAAATCTTCTTTGTAAGCAACAGTTTTACTGAAAATTGCATCATCACCAGAACCAATAATTTGAGCTGCCAATATTCCTGCATTTAAAGAACCGTTAATTCCAACAGTTGCAACAGGTATGCCCGGAGGCATTTGAACTATTGCTAATAAAGCATCAAGACCATCTAAAGAAGCTTTAATTGGAACACCAATAACTGGGAGTGGCGTCATAGCTGCAATAACACCAGGTAAATGGGCAGCCATTCCGGCAGCAGCAATAATTACTTTTATCCCATTTTCTTTGGCATTTTTAGCAAATTTTTCAACTTTTTCTGGGGTTCTATGTGCTGATAAAGCATTCACTTCAAAAGGAATTTCCATCTCATTTAAGAAGTCGGCTGTTTTTTGCATTACAGGCCAATCAGAAGTGCTTCCCATAATTATACTTACTTGTGCTTTCATATTGAATTTTTTTATGGTACAAATGTAGTTAATATGATGTCAATTTCATGGTTCACAATTTAAATTAATTACATTTGTGATGAAATACTGATATGGATATTATAACAGTTAAAGATAAGTCTTTTAAACCTTACATTTCAGAGGAAGAACTTCAAACCTCAGTTGAAAAGGTAGCTTCAAAAATTAATGATGACTACAAAGATAGTGCACCAATATTCTTAGGAATACTTAACGGATCATTTATGTTTTTTGGTGATTTATTAAAATCAATAGATTTAGAATGTACCGTTTCATTTGTCAAGTTGGCTTCTTATGAAGGAACCAATTCTACTGGAGAAGTGAACCAACTAATTGGTTTAAATGAAGATATTTCAGGAAAGGATATTATCTTAGTTGAAGACATTGTAGATACTGGAAATACGTTGGTGAAACTTCATGAAATTCTTTCTAAGAAAAATGCAAAAAGTATTAAAATAGCAACATTATTGTATAAGCCAGCAGCCTATAAAAAGGATCACCCGATTGATTATGTTGGGTTAGAAATTCCAAATGCCTTTGTATTAGGATATGGGTTAGATTATGATGGTTTAGGAAGAAATTTAAGTTCAATTTACGTTTTAAACGATTAAAAAAAATAAGATGTTAAACATAGTATTGTTTGGCCCTCCGGGTGCAGGAAAAGGAACTCAAGCAGAGAAATTAATAAACAAGTATAATATAGTTCATTTATCAACAGGAGATATTTTTAGAGCGAATATTAAAGGAGAAACTGAATTAGGAACGCTTGCAAAAAGCTATATGGATGGCGGTAATTTGGTTCCAGATGAAGTAACGATAAAAATGCTTGAAGCAGAAGTAGATAAAAACCCAAATGCAGAAGGGTTTATTTTTGATGGGTTTCCTAGAACCACTCCTCAAGCAGAATCATTAGAAGAATTTTTAACAGGAAAAGGAACAACAATTTCTGTGATGCTGGCTTTAGATGTAGCAGAGCAAGAGTTGATAAAAAGGTTATTGTTGAGAGGAAAGGATAGCGGTAGAGCAGATGATGCGAATGAAGAAGTAATAGCAAATAGAATTAGTGTTTACAATGAACAAACTGCTGTTGTTGCAGATTTTTATAGCCAACGAAATAAGTTTCAAAAAGTTGATGGAGTGGGTTCTGTAGATGAAATATTCGACAGATTATGTGCCACAATTGATGAGTATAAAATTTCTTTGTAAATAAAGTATACAGCATATTTTTTTAAAAATGGCTTCCTCAAATTTTATCGATTATGTAAAAATCAATTGCCGTTCAGGTAAAGGAGGAGCAGGTTCTAAACATTTTAGAAGAGAAAAATACATTACTAAAGGTGGTCCAGATGGTGGTGATGGCGGAAGAGGCGGGCATGTTATTGTTAAGGGAAATAAACAAATGTGGACGCTCTTACACCTCAAACATAAAAGACATATTAAAGCTGGACATGGTGAAGGTGGGAGTAAAAACACAAGCTCTGGCGCTGAAGGAGAGGATGCTTATGTAGAAGTACCTTTAGGAACTGTTGCTAAAGATGCGGAAACAGGAGAAGTACTCTTTGAGATTACAGAAGATGGTGAAGAGCAAATTTTAGTAAAAGGAGGAAGAGGTGGTTTAGGAAATGACCATTTTAAAAATTCGACCAATCAAGCTCCTAGGTATGCTCAACCTGGAGAGGATTATGAGGAAGCATGGAAAATTCTTGAACTTAAAGTATTGGCCGATGTTGGTTTGGTTGGGTTTCCAAATGCTGGAAAATCGACATTACTTTCTGTAGTATCAGCTGCTAAACCGGAAATAGCGAATTACCCATTTACGACATTGGTTCCTAATTTAGGAATGATTCCTTATAGAGACCATCAATCTTTTGTAATGGCGGATATTCCTGGAATCATTGAAGGAGCACATGAAGGAAAAGGGTTAGGGTTACGGTTTTTAAGGCACATTGAGCGTAATTCGGTTTTACTGTTTTTAGTGCCAGCAGATAGCGATGATATTCATCAGGAATATAAAACCCTACTCAACGAACTCAAGCAATTTAATCCAGAATTACTGGATAAGGATAGAATATTAGCAATCTCAAAAGCTGATATGTTAGATGATGAATTGAAACTGGAGATTGAAAAAGACTTACCTAAAATACCTAACTTATTTATTTCTTCAGTTGCTCAACAAGGGCTGACAGAGCTTAAAGATTTATTGTGGGAAAAAATTAATGAATAGTTTACTGCTTCAATGCGAAATTAATATAGGTGTAAAAATCACTTGGATGATAATTCGATAAATTAGGACCTCTTTCATGGCCCAACCTCACAATTACAATTTCTCGTTCAGGAATTACAATGATAAATTGACCTTGTATACCTCGAGCATAAAAAATGTCCATGTCTTTATAATAAGTCATCCACATTTGGTAACCATAAAAATCAACAGGTTTCTTATCTCTATCCTTTAAATAATATGCTGAGCAGGTAGAAGCATCTACATAGTCTTGACTCACAACTCGCCTTTTATCCCAAATACCACCATTTAAATAGAGTTTTCCAATACGTGCAAAATCTCTTGCATTTGAGTAAAAACAACAATAGGCTTTTTCTCTACCATCTTTTTTGTCTAAGCTCCATAAAGCAGCATTTTTAGCTCCTATAGGTTGCCACACTTTTTGACTCATGTATTCTGCTATAGTTGTTCCTGTTACTTTTTCTAAAATAAAAGAAAGGATGATCGTATTTCCTCCTAAATATCTCCATTCCTCCCCTGGAGTCTCAGTAACAGAATAGTCTTTGTTTAATTCTTTAATATCTGTTCCATAATATGCTTTTGCCATATGACCAAAAGGACTGCTGTAGCTCTCATCAAAATTAATTCCTGAGCTCATAGTGAGTAAATGTTTAATGGTCAGTTCAGGATTCTCTTTGTATTCAGGCAAATAATCCCCAACAGGATCATTAACACTGTTGATTTTACCTTCATCAATGGCAATGCCTATTAGTAATCCAATAAATGTTTTCGCCACAGAAAATGAATTGGTTAAAGAATTCTCATTATAGTCTCCCCAATATTTTTCATAAACAATGTTGTCTCGTTTTATTACTAAGAAAGCTGCAGGATTAAATTTTTCAATTTCAGATAATAACCCTTCATCATAGACTTTGTTGTAATTTTCACCTGTCTTCCAAGGTTGGTGTTCACCGACCTCGACCGTCCTGCTTTCAAAAATAGTATGTTCATCAATACTTGGTCCAGTTCTTCCAACAAAATAAGTGGATGCAACAGCCTTAAACAAGTGAGAATGACCAGTGATTATAATTAATAAAGAAGCAAGGGCTAAAACGAGAAGTAGTCCTGAGAAAAGTCTTTTTAATATTTTCATATTATGGGGTTAATTCAGCTTTAAAAAGATTGGCAAAATGTTTTTGAAGCTTTTCTTTAACCTCGTTTACGTCAACTTTGCGATTAAGTTCCTTTTGTAAAGAAGTAACTTGCTTATCTATAATTCCACACGGAACAATGTTGTTGAAATAATCTAAGTCCGTGTTAATATTAAAGGCAAAACCATGCATGGTAACCCAACGACTAGATCGAACACCCATAGCTGATATTTTACGTGCTTTGGCTGGATCGCTTGCATCTAACCAAACACCGGTAAATCCTTCATACCTCCCTGCTTCTATACCATATTCAGCCAAGGTCAATATGATCATTTCTTCTAAAAACCTTAAATATTTATGAATATCGGTAAAGAATTTATCTAAGTCTAAAATGGGGTAGCCGACTATTTGTCCAGGACCGTGATAAGTAATATCTCCACCTCTATTTATTTTGTAATAAGTTGCTCCTTTTTGTTTGAGAAGGTTTTCAGAAAGTAATAAATTACTTTCATCTCCACTTTTTCCTAAAGTGTATACGTGTGGATGTTCGCAAAAAATAAGATGATTGGTCGTTTCTGTAATTACTTTATCTGCTCTTCGATTTTCAATTTTGGCATCAACATTTGCTTTAAAAAGCTTTTCCTGAAAATCCCAAGCTTCTTTGTAGTCAATTAATCCTAAATCTTGAAAAAGAATTTTCTCCATCAAATCTTAGCTAACTCATTTTTTAAATGAGTAATAACATTTACTTCAGTAACATCAACCCCTTTTTTTTCAGCTAAAAAGTATGATACCCAGTCTCCTAAGTGTACTAAATACAACGCTTTTTCTAAACGAGTATTCCCTTTTGAAAAGATTTCAATAATGGTTGAGGTATATTGCTTAAAAACAGTTTTATTCACCTCCATTCTTTTCTGAGTTCTGAAATAATCATCATTATTTCTAAAAATAACTACAGCTAAGTCTTCATTTTTAGTAGTCCAACCTACCAATTCATTGTGATTCATTTCTGGGATGACATGATGCCAACATAGCATTTTAGCGTTCTCATTTATTTGTTGGCGAAACCTAACAGCAACACCTTCGTAATTTGCATCAGCATAAATTACTGGTATTTTGTTGAATAATTTTTCTGTAATGGTTTTCGCTTCAGCAATGATGTTTTCTTCCTCTCCATTAATTGTATTTACTGTATTGTTAAACTGACTAACATAATCTTCACTAACAATATCATAGTGTTTTAAGATAAAAAACAAAGGGGGAAAAGCTAACCCAAAAGCTGCTCTTGGAGGGTGTCCTCCAGGGATAATAATATGGTTGTAGTTTTTATTTTTTGCAATATCAGCCAACTTTCCTCCTGAAGTTACACATGCAATTATTGCGTTTTTAGCTTCAGCTTGTTCCAACATCTCTAAACTCTCTTCAGTATTACCAGAATAAGAACAGCACACCACTAATGTGTTTGGACTTACAAAAGCTGGAATTTTGTAATCTTTATTAATGGTAATTGGGCAATTAGAATCCGTTGAAATCACCTGAGAGATAATTGTGCCACCAATTCCAGAGCCACCTAATCCGCATATTAAGACATTCTCTATTTTCCCACTAAACGGAGTTAAATCACTTGAATTTCCTATTGCTATAGCGTCAGTAATGTGTTTTGTAAAATCTTCAATTAATTCTTTCATACTTCTTATTATGATTTAGGGAGGTAAAAGTAAGGAATTTGGTGCGATTTCTACTAAAGGAAATACAGGGTGCTTGCAAATGAATATAAATAATTATCGCCCGAAATTTTCGGGTATATTTGTCAAACAATGTCGAGTAAGGTAAAAATATTAGTTGTTCGTTTTAGTTCTATTGGAGATATTGTTTTGACATCTCCAGTTGTAAGGTGCTTAAAACAGCAGATGGAAGGGGATGTAGAAGTGCATTACTTGACTAAAAAACAATATAAAAGTATTGTTGAGCACAACCCTTATATTTCTAAAGTTCATAGTATAGAGAAAAGCACCAATGAGGTTATTGAAGAACTAAAACAAGCGCAGTTTGATTACATCATTGACCTGCATAAAAACTTACGTTCGAAAAGGGTTATAAAAAGTTTGAAACGAATGGCCTTTACTTTTGATAAGATTAATTATCAAAAATGGTTGTTGACTGCTTTTAAAATAAACAAGCTTCCGAATACTCATATTGTAGACAGGTATATGGATTCGGTGAAAACACTAGGGGTAAAAAATGATAGTAAAGGCTTAGAGTATTTTATTTCAGAAAATGAAAAAGTGAAATTAGCTGACATTCCTTTAACACACCAAAAAGGATACATTTCTTTTGCGATTGGTGCTCAACATGCAACAAAACGATTACCTGTAACTAAAATCATTTCAATTTGCGAGCAAATTAAACAACCTATTATATTATTAGGAGGGAAAGAAGATACTGGAACTGGGACAATAATTCAAAAAGAAGTGGGTGATAAAATTTACAATGCCTGTGGGATATACTCCATTAATCAGTCTGCATCTTTGGTTCAACAAAGTGAATCCTTAATTACACACGATACAGGCTTAATGCATATCGGTGTTGCTTTAGGTGTCAAAGTAATTTCTATTTGGGGAAATACGGTGCCTGCTTTTGGAATGTACCCTTATTATCTGAATAATCCAGAGAAGTATACCATTGTAGAAAATAATAACTTAAAATGCAGGCCTTGTTCAAAGTTGGGATATGAAAAGTGCCCTAAAAAGCACTTTAAGTGCATGAATGAACTGGATGAATCGAAAATTTTAAAAGCCTTACCAGCTATTAATTGAGGTTTGTTCCACTAAAATATTTTCAGGAATGTCATGTTGTCCCTGAAAAATAGTCTCTTTAATTTCTAATCTTGAATTAACTATCAGCTCTTTTTGCCTTGACACCCTTTCTTCAGTAACATATTCATCATCATCACCATAAAGAAAATAAGTGTTTACATCGCTTATAGTTTCAAAACTCATATCGTCTGGAAAGATGCTACACCAAAGAATGAAATTTTCACATTTAAGCTTTCCATTGGAAATCCATCTGCTTGCTGTAGCTCCTCCCTGTGAAAAACCAAGAAGGTTTATTTTTGAATTAGGATTATCTTTTCTAATTGCATCATAGAGTTGATTAAGGTAGTTGATATAATCTGTAATCTCATTTTCTCTGTCATCTTTGGTCATCCAACTTGCTCCAACCTTTCCATCAAAACCAACTCCATTTAAATAGAACTTGGACAACCCTTCAGGAGCAATAACCGCAACATCATCATTTAGAATTGGTTCGAATTTAGTAATAAAGTGTTTTGCAGAATAGCCGTATCCATGCAGTACAAACCAAATGGTTTTAGCAGAAGAGATGTCTCCTAACGAATAATAAGTGGCAGTCTTTGAAACAGATATATTATGCTTTTTGCTCATGTTTAGCTACTGCTTTAGGATCATATTGTATCATTATTGCTAACCATATTGCTCTTGAAATTTTAAAAACATAAGGCATAGTAAGTAAAAGTATAAAGAGATCGATGGTTAAAAACAAACCTATATTATACTCTAAAAATAGGCTCAGTATTAAGAATACGGTCACATTAATAATAATAGTTATGGCATAACTTGAGTACATTGCCCCTAAATAAAAACCAGTTTCTATTTGAAAATCTTGATTGCATTTGGTGCAATTTTCGGGCATATCAAAAAAGCCTTTATACTTGTAGGTGTTTTTATTAATAAATAAATCACCTTCATGACATTTTGGGCATTTCAACTTGATAACACTTAAAACATTTGAATGGTGAGGCATATTTTTACATTATAGTACAAAGGTATTTATTTCATCAATAGGATAGATGACTAAAATCACTTCAATTTAATTAGTTTTGCGGCATGGTTGGAATTAATGAACTAACAGTAAATTTTGGAGAGCGTTATTTGTTTAACAAAATTTCATTTATTATCAATGATAATGATAGGATTGGATTGGTTGGAAAAAATGGAGCTGGAAAATCTACTTTATTAAAGATAATTGCTGGAGAGGAAGAGTCTGATGGAGGAAATATTTCAACTCCTGCAGGTTATCGTGTGGGTTATTTACCTCAAGACATGGATTTTGTTCATGGAAAAACGGTGATGGAAGAAGCCAAATCTGTTTTTAAAGAAGTAAATGAAATTAATGATGGAATAGAAGAAATTAATCATCAGTTGGCGACAAGAGAAGACTATGAGTCGGATGATTACATGGAACTGCTGAACAATCTCAATGATTATAACGAACGATTACAACTTTTAGGAGGATTTAATGTTGAGGCAAATATTGAAATTATTTTAAAGGGGCTTGGATTTCTGGATACTGATTTTGCAAGGTTAACTGATGAGTTTAGTGGTGGTTGGAGAATGAGAATTGAGTTGGCGAAAATTTTGCTCTCCAATGCTGATGTGTTGTTGTTGGATGAACCTACCAATCATTTGGATATTGAATCGATACAGTGGTTAGAAGATTTTTTAAAGGTTTACCATGGTGGGGTTGTTTTGGTATCTCACGATAGAGCTTTTTTAGATAATGTAACCAACAGAACCATTGAAATATCAATGGGTAAAATTTACGATTACAAAACATATTACACGAAATATTTACAACAACGGCAAGAACGCAGAGAACAGCAATTAGCAGCCTACAATAATCAACAAAAGCAAATTGCGGATACAGAAAGGTTTATTGAACGATTTAGGTCTAAAGCGACAAAAGCTGTTCAAGTTCAGAGTAGAATAAAACAATTGGATCGATTAGATCGAATTGAAATTGAAGAAGAAGATAATGCCGCTATGCGGTTTTCTTTTCCCCCAGCACCACGCTCAGGAAAAGTAGCAGTAGAAGCCAGTGAAGTAGGGAAAGCTTTTGGAGATAATCGGGTATTCAGTGGAGCCAATTTTTTCATTGAAAGAGGTAAAAAAGTGGCTTTTGTTGGAAAAAATGGTGAAGGAAAAACGACTATGATTAGAGCTCTTGTTGGAGAGATAGAGCACGAGGGGGAATTAAAAATTGGTCATAATATAGACATGGCATATTTTGCTCAAAATCAAGCTGAAGAACTGGATAAAGATAAAACCGTTTTTCAAACCATTGATGAAGCTGCACATGGAGAAATTCGCAAGAAAGTAAGAAACCTGTTGGGGTCTTTTATGTTTGGGGATGAGGAAATTGATAAAAAAGTAAAAGTACTTTCAGGAGGAGAAAGGGCGAGAGTTGCGCTGTGTAAGTTATTGTTAGAGCCAGTAAATCTGCTGGTTTTAGATGAGCCTACCAATCACTTGGACATCAAATCTAAAGATGTGCTTAAACAAGCATTAATGAAATATGATGGAACGTTAATTGTTATTTCTCATGATAGGGATTTTTTGGATGGACTAACCTCAGAAATGTATGAGTTTAGCAACGGAAATGTAAAGCAATTTTTAGGTGGTGTATACGAGTTCCTAAAAACTAAAAAAGCAGATACTATCAAAGAGTTTGAGCATAAAGAAAAGGTAGTAGAGAAAAAGGAAAAGGCATCTTCAGACAACAAGTTGACTTACGAAGAACGTAAACAAAAAGACAGAGACATTCGAAAAACTCAAAACAAGGTGAACAAGTTAGAAAAGCAAATTGAAGACTTGGAGGCTAAAATTGAGGAGATGAACAAAACCTTATTAGACCCTAAGTCTTATTCTCAAGAATTAATGGATGAATATGAGGGTATTAAAAAAGATTTAGACCGAGCAATGAAAGATTGGGAGCAGAGTGAGCAACAATTAGAGTTGTTAAAATCTTAATGAGCATAAAGCAAATCCTTAATATTTCTAATACAGTTAATTAGCAGTAAAATAATCCTTAATTTTAGTTTTTACCTGATGACTAATAAATGAGGAATTTACTTGTTTTCATACTGATATGCTGCTCCACTTTAATGTTTGGGCAAGTAGTTATTAATGAAATTTCTAGTGCTCAAAATAGTGGTTATGCGGATGAAGATGGTGATTACCCCGATTGGATAGAGCTTTACAACAAAGGAACTTTACCGGTCAATTTAGCTGGATATAAATTAGTGAGGAGAGAGGGGAGTGAGGTAGAATGGACATTTCCCGTAATATTTATACAACCAGGAGAACATTTAACTGTTTTTGCTTCTGAGAAAAATAGAAATTTTGTGTTTGATCATTGGGAAGTTCCTGTGTATCCTGAGTTAATATGGAAGTACTTCGAAGGAAACGCTCAACCTCCGGGCAATTGGAATTTGCCGACTTTTAATGATGTTGGTTGGAATTCTGGAATGGGCGGAATTGGTTATGGGGATGGAGATGACTCAACTGTAATAGCTCCTGTAACTTCATGTTTTCTGAGAACGAGCTTTACCTTAACAGATACTTCTAACATTGCAGTGGCATTAATGGCTGTTGATTATGATGATGGTTTTGTTGCTTATTTAAATGGTGTTGAACTTGTAAGAAGTAATGTAGGCGTACAAGGAGTTCCTTCTGCTTACAACGATTTGGCCTATGTTGAGCATGAAGCTCAAGAATATCAAGGTAACAGTCAGGAGTGGTTTTTTATTGATAATACTGTATTGAACTCTGCTAAAGTAAATGGGTTAAATACCTTTGCCATTCAAGTTCATAATGTGTCTGCTGTATCTTCAGACATGACCATTAGACCTTTCTTTCTACTTGGCATAAAAGACACTTCAGTTACATTTTTCCCTTTTCCTGTTACAAATAATAACCTACACACTAATTTTAACATATCAAGTTCTCCATTTAGAGTTAAATTAATAGATAACAATGGTGTTCAGTTGGATGAGGTAATAATGAATGAAGTTTATACAAATAACTCCAGAGGAAGAACTACAGATGGCGCAGCTCAATGGTGCTTGTTTGATACCCCTACACCAGATACTTCAAATGGCTTAGCTCCATGTTTTGTTGATTATGCTGCGGACCCGGTATTTTCATTAAATGCAGGGTTTTATAGTGGTGCCCAAACAACGCAAATAATCTCCTCACAAGCTGGAAGTGTTTTTTACACTACTGATGGAAGCATCCCCACTCAATTTTCAAATTTATATACAGGAAGTATTGCTATAAATTCTAATGCCATTTTAAAAGCAAAGTTTTTTCCAACAAACTCTAACTATTTACCTAGCAAAACGGCAACGGCCAGCTATTTTATTAATGAAAATATAACGCTTCCAGTTATATCAATTACTACCGACCCGGATAATCTATGGAGCCACTTCAACGGTATTTATGTGATGGGACCGTTTGCAGACTCTATCAATTACCCTTTTTTAGGAGCAAATTTTTGGCAAGGATGGGAAAAAGAAGCACACATTGAATATTTTGATAGAAATAGTAACCTTGGTTTTGATTTGGATATAGGATTAAAAATTCATGGAAACTATTCTAAGTCTTTTCCTCAAAAAAGCTTTAGAATTTTGGCAAAAGATGATTACAATGAGAAATGGATTAATTATAGCTTATTTCCTGAAAAACCATACATCAAAAGATTTAAAAACTTTAACATAAGAAATGGCGGTATAGATTACAACACGACTCATTTTCGCGATGCTTTTATGTTGCGTGTGGTGAGAAACTTAAAGTTAGACTATATGGCTTACGAACCCTGTGTTTTATTTTTAAATGGACAGTATTGGGGAGTGTATGGGATGAGAGAAAGACAGGATGATCGATATATTTATAACAATCATAGTGAAGTTAGAAAAGGAACGATAGATTATCTTCGTTTTAGTGGGGATGTGATAGAGGGTTCTAATGAAGGATACCTGAATTTAGCCACTTTTATGGCGACTAATGACATTAGTATAGATTCCAATTACAATAAAGTTGCGGATAGTTTAGACATTGTCAATTTCACGGATTATTATGTTGCTGAAATGTATTATGGCAATGTTGATTGGCTTTCCGATTCTACGAGTAATAACATTAAATTATGGAGAACCAATGATCCAGTAGGGAAATGGAGGTATGTATTATGGGACACAGATTTGGGAACAGGACTCTTCGGGGCTTTTGCAAACGTTTCTTATGATTATATGGGGACATTATTAAGTGCTCCGTTTCCTATAAATCCACATGTTATCATTCTTCAGAATGTATTAGATAATGTTAGTTACAAGAATTATTTTGTTAACCGGTATGCGGATTTGATCAATACCACATTTCAACCTAATAGGATGAATGCCATTGCAAATGAAATGACAAGTGACTTAGAACCTGAGATGGCAAGGCATTTTACGAAGTGGGGAGGACCTATTGAGTTGTTTCCAAGTTTATGGGTGGCATCAAGTATTGATGTTCCAACATGGAAATTACAGGTTGATAGTATGTTGTTATTTCTTCAGCAGCGACCAGCTTATGTGAGAGATCATATTGAGACAAACTTTAGTTTAGTAAAACAGGTGGATATAACTTTAGAGGTTGAACCAAAAGGAGCAGGTGTAATTAAAATCAATACGATTACTCCAGAAAATTTACCATGGACAGGAGTTTATTTTGATGGTGTTCCTGTCACGGTTACCGCTCTTCCAAATGAGGGTTATACATTTAATCATTGGGAATCTAATGTTACCCCAATAACAAATGATAAAAATATTTCTCAAACATCAAATGTAGCAGCAAATGATGAGTTAACGGCTTATTTTAACACCCTGGACTTCAAGATGAATGTATATCCAAATCCAGCAAGTAATGTGGTTAACGTAGCGTATGAAGTGCCAAATGAGCAGCAGTTGTCTATAAAAATTAAATCTACAGATGGTAAAACTGTAGCTGTGTTAATACCTCATTCATCTTTTCATGAAGGCGGGCAATTTACCATTACATTTACAAAAAGACAATACAATTTAGCTGCTGGGACCTATGTCTTAGAGTTAAAGTCAGAGACCTATTCAGAGGCAATCAAATTTTCTATTTTTTAAAATAAGTACAATGAGTAAGAGATTTTTAATAGTATTAACAGTAATTTCAATGAGCATTCTTTCATGCTCAAAAGAAGAAGGAGAAGGAGGAAGAGCTTCAATTAGAGGACATGTTTTTGCAAAAGATTACAATGCTTCTTTTACACAATTGCTTTCATCGTATTATGCTGTAGAAGAAGATGTATATATTATCTATGGAGACAATGAGTTTTATGATGATAGAGTAAAAACAGATCCTGATGGTACCTTTGAATTTAAACATTTAAGAAAAGGGGATTACAGATTGTTTGTTTATTCAAAAGATAGCACCTTTACCATTGCTTCCGGTCAAGAAGCAATGTATTTGAGTGCAGAGATTACAGATAAAGAAGAAGTTGTTGAGCTCCCTGATTTTGAAATTATTAAATAGTTATTCGACAACAACCTTTTTAATTACATTGCCATTATCAGAAACTATTTTAACAAAGTAGATTCCCTTTTTATAAGAACTGGCATCTATTGTTAATTTATCAGTAGTCAAATTTTCTTTTGTTTCTATCATTTTCCCTAATACATCCATGATGTAGACTTTTGGGTTTTTGTTTTTAATTGGGAGTAGATTAATGTTAATTACACCAGAAGTAGGGTTTGGATAAACTCGAACTTCTTTCTTCATTTTTTCTTCCTCAATTTCAGTTATAGTACCTACCGTAACCGAATATCCAGTACAATTCCACCCTTCTAAGATTTGGGCAAAATTGAAACAATGGGCAGAATTAACACATTCCATGGTAAAAGTTCCAGCAGTATTAAAAGCTGGTGTTGTAACCGTTGTTATTTGACTCAATATATTCGAAGAAATTGGTAAAACAACATCCTGAGGAGAGGTTCCATTAAAACGAATTTGATGAGTTGATCCATCATAGCCGCCACTTATAGCCATCATGTAAGTTGTAAATTGTATGTTATCTCCAATAGAAATGTTTAGGTTAGCAGGAGTAAAAACTCCATTATTATTACTGCAAGGTGCATTACTCACTTCAGAAACACAAACTTGCCATGTTGTTTGGCCGTTAACAGTAGTAATGAGTAAGATTAGAAAAGGAAGTATAAGCTTTTTCATGATAAGTGGTTTAGGTTCAACCAAATATAGTGAAGAAATTCAAAGTTAACACCACAAATACGGAATATTATTTCACTTCTAATACTCTTGTTGAGTTAGAACTACTATAGGTAAAAACGTTAATGCGTTTTTGTCATTGATGTTGGTGTGCAGATTATAAAGTTGGCTAAACCAAGGCTTTCTTCTGCTAAAGAATCTATTTTTTCTTGTTCTACAGATGCAATAGTCATAACCTTTAGGTCTGGATTCTGCTGTTTTAAATACCAAACAATACCTTCAAAATTATTAGAATGATAAGTACCATTATAATGGATGAAAGTTTGCCCGCTTCTCCAATTTTTTAATATGAAATGAGCCATTGTAGCATCTTTGATTGCTTGTGCTTTTGGCAGGTTGTCACCACCATGACCCCCAGCCATTTTCACTATCTTTTTATATCCAGGTAAATTCTTATCGTACTTAATAGGCAATGGAGCAATCCATTTTTTTGCCTCATCACTTATTCCGTTCAAGCCTTTAAACCCCTTTTTATAAACAATATTGGCATACCTTCTAGGGATGTTTGTAGCAACAAAGGTCAATTGATTACCCAAAGCAAAATCCATCAATGGCTGGTAATCTGTTTTGTTATTTGGCCAAACTTTGACTTCTGCTTTAAAAGTATTGTATGAATGACTTCCTGCCAGGTATTCGTTAATAGCAATTTGGTCGTCCGCTTCAAACATTTCAGCACCGAGAACGATGTCTTCATTATGATTGTAAAAGATATCTTTTGTCAATTCCAGTTGTAACCAATGGTTAATTGGATTGTCATGCATTTCACCAAAAAGAATAATATCAGCGTTATCTACTTCTTTTAAAATTTTATCATAAGAAGATTTTTTGCCTTTTTCACTATAAACTTTGTAGGCAACTTTGTCGCCTTTAAAAGAAATTAGAAGGACTGCAATTGTAAGGATTGCAAGGGTTTTTTTAGTAGTCATTTGTAGTGCTTAAATAATTGACTGCGAATATATTATAAATAGTTTAACTGAGATTCAAATAACCGATTAAATTTTCAAATTCACCAATTATTTCGTGATGGCAATGATGTTTTTTTAACCAATCAATGTGATTTATAATAACCGTTTCGGATTTTAATTTATCTGTTGAAGAAAGTTGTTTAATGTTAAAATTTGAAGGTCTTTCCAAGATGTTGAGGTAAATATTATTGATAGCTAATAAATTTTCATTCACTAAGTGTTGGTGTAGTTTACCAATATGATTAATGTTTAGTGAACTAATAGTCGGTGTAATTTCAAAATAGATTTCAGGAGCAATGGTTAGCATTTGTTTTCTGTTGATTGTAAATTGTTTCCAATTGAATCCTTCCCTTATTTCTTCTCCTAAATCAAAAGCGGCATCAATACTTGCGCTAACATGTACATGGGTAAACTTTTTCCATACCTCTAAAATGTTAGTGTCTTTAAAATTAAGGTTAGAGAAATTAGTATTGTATCGAAGTTGCACATTAAACAGTTTTCGCTTTTCTAATTCTTCTAAGATTTGATAATGCTCTTCCATAATGAGTGGTTCGCCACCAGCAAAATAGATTTCTTCTACATTTTCGAGGTATTCATACAGCTCATCAAAATTAGTTGTGAAAGCTTTAATGACCCGTTCATTAGAAGCATTTCGTTTACTCCCAGCATCAAACCAAGCGGAGCTATTCCCATGCCAACAGGTTTTACATTTAAAATTACAAATGTTGGAAAATCGTATGTCCAAATAAATAGGTTCAGGATTATCTTTTTCGACTCTTTCGAAATCTTTACTGTATTTTTTATTTGAGATTTGCCTCAAACTTTCTTTACCTGATTTTTCAATATTGTAGCAATGGGCACATCTTTTATCAGGAATATTTCGCTTAAACTGCGCTCTTAATAATTTAAATTGTTCGTCTTTCCAAATCTCATTAATGGATTGTTCTTTCACATTTCCCAAATGCCTGTTGTTGTTACAACAAGGACTTATTCTTCCATTTTGAGAGACATGTAAATGAACCCATGGAAGGATACAAAAGTGTTGGTTTTCGGTATCTAATTTTGGAGACAAAATAATATTGTTGTTGAATAAGTCGTTCTTTATGTAATCACTGATTTTTCAAATGTACCAATTGAACCTTAAAATTTGAGCCATGAGAGTCCTAAAATTAATTGCCCTAATTACCTGTTTTTTACTTGTTGATGATAGTTTCGCACAAGTTGGAGAAGTATTCCCTAATCTTACAGGAGAATCCTTGAAAAATACCAATGTAAAACTTCCCGAATCTTCTAAAGGAAAATATTGTTTGATTGGTATGGCATCCTCACAAAAGGCGGAATTGGATTTGCAAAGTTGGATGCAACCGGTTTACGACTTATTCATAAATCAAAATACCTTTATTCCTATTGATTATAATTTAGACATCTATTTTATACCCATGTTTACGGGAGCGAATCAAGCCGCTTATAACAAAGTGTTCAAAAAAACCAAAGAAGAAATAGATTCAGAATTGGTTCCTCATGTACTTTTTTATAAAGGGAGTATTGATGTTTACAAGAACAAACTGAATTTAAAAAGTAAAGACGTACCTTATTTTTTTGTATTAGATGAAACTGGAAAAATAGTTTACACTACCTCAGGAAAATATACCGTTAAGAAGTTAGATAAGATAGAAGGATTTGTTTCAGAGTGAAAAAGAGCCTAATAACGTGGTTCTCTCTTTTTCCAAAACGCATAAGATACCGCCAACCAAATAAACAATATTATAGCCGGAATAATCATGTATTTGCCAAAGTACAATGATTGCCAGCTGATTATTAAATTTTCTTTTGGATCTTCAATGTTGTAAAATACATCATGTTCGCTATCCATGTCGTAAGTAATGGCATTAGGAAAATCCGCATAATAAGACTTTCCATCAACGTTAAATTTGAGTGTTTTGAGCTTACTGTCCAATCCAATCTGACTATGATTTGGGTGTCTTTTGTGTGGAACAACTGTTCCTGTAGTACTTTTTCCGAATAATAATAAATCCCAATGTGTGGAAAGAGGAAAAAGTAGAATTAAAAAAATGACGATAAAAAATGTATTTCTACCGATTTCAATTTTCATGACTTACGTGTGTATTCATGTACAAATTTGCAGAGTTGTTTCACATTTTCTACCGGAGTTCCAGGTAAGATACCATGACCTAAATTAAAAATGTGGCCATCAATCCCTTTCACTGAGTCCAATATTTTTTTTGTTTTGGCCTCAATAATATCCCAATCAGCGAATAGTGCAGTGGGATCTAAATTTCCTTGTACAGCCACTTCATAGTTTAAGTCTTTCCATGTTTTGGCTAAATCTGTTTTCCAGTCAATGGCAATCACATCTGGGTTTGCTTTTCTTAAACTTGGTATTAAATGTGCAGAATTTACACCCATAGAAATTAGAGGAACAGCCGGGTGTTTTTCTTTTACAATTTGTATCATTTTTTCTACATGAGGATACACGTATTCATTGTAATCATCTATATCCAATGCACCTACCCAACTGTCAAAGATTTGCACTGCCATGGCACCACTTTCTATTTGGAAGTTCAAATAGTTGGCCATTACCGTTCCCAATTTATCCATGAGTAAATGCCAAGCTTTTGTTTCGTTGTACATAAAAGCCTTCATGGTTTCATAGTTCTTAGAAGGCCCTCCTTCAATCATGTAGCTTGCCAAGGTAAAAGGGGCACCAACAAATCCAATACAAGGAACGTTTAATTCTCCTTTAAGAATAGTTAAGGCTTTACCAGTATAGGCCATTTCAATTGCTGGATCAACCACTTTTAGTTTGTCGACATCTGCAACAGTTCTTACAGGGTTATGGATTAATGGTCCGTAGCCTTTTTTATATTCAAAGCTAATACCCATTGGTCCCAATGGAATTAAAATATCCGAAAAGATAATCGCAGAATCCAATTCAAATTGATTGATAGGAAGCAAAGTTACTTCTGCACTCACTTCAGGAATCGTACTAATATCTATAATGCTGTACTTTTCCTTAATCTTCATGTATTCCTTTTGGTAGCGACCTGCTTGTCTGGCTAACCAAAGTGGAGTGTAAGGCGTAGCTTCTCTTCTACAAGCTTTTAGAAAGTTATCGTTAAAATTCATTTTACTTATATTTTACCATGTAAATGGAGATTAATATTATTCCTATTATTGCTAAAACTGTTGAGACTATAAATTGAACATTAAACCCTGGCCAATGCATTATTTTAAAAAGCATTCCTATAGCTCCTGCGCCTAATGATAAACCAATAAAACAAAAACCACCAATAAGGGTAAAATCTCTCATGATTATTAATTCACAATTTCGTTTACCTTTTTCATAGCATTGTTAATTGCGCTTATAATTTTATTGATGTCACCTTCTGAAAGAACTGTACATAAAAACCACGCTTCAAATTGAGAAGGTGGGATATACACCCCATTCTCAATCAATCCCCAAAAGAACTTGGTAAATTGTTCAGTATTACATTCTTGAGCCTCATCAAAATTGGTAACCGTTTTAGCATTAAAGAAAGGATTTATCATAGAACCAAAACGATTAACTGTTAGGTCAATTCCATTTGCTGAAGCAGCATCTATAAGAGCTTTTTCTATTACTTCTGCTTGTTCATTAAATTTGTTATAAGGGTTTTGTGCTTTTAATTCTGTCAACGTTGAAATTCCAGCAGCCATGGCTACGGGGTTTCCTGATAAGGTTCCTGCTTGATACATAGCTCCCAAAGGAGACACCATTTCCATAATTTCATTTCTTGCACCATATGCTCCAACGGGAAAACCACCTCCCACAACTTTACCTAAGCAGGTAATGTCAGCCTCAATTCCTAACAACTCTTGTGCTCCACCAAATTTAGAACGGAAACCAGTCATTACTTCATCAACAACCAATAAAATTTCCGCTTCCTTTGTAATTTGTCTTAACTCTTTTATAAAATCGTCAGTTGGTTTTACAACCCCCATATTTCCAGCTATTGGCTCTATGAAAACAGCAGCGATGTCATCACATTCGGCAATGTGTTTCTTTACAGAATCAATGTCGTTGTATGTTGCTATCAAGGTGTTTTTAACAGCATCAGCTGGCACACCTTTACTCCCAGGAATACTCAAAGTAGCCAAACCAGAGCCTGCAGCTACCAATAAAGCATCAGAATGCCCATGATAGCAACCAGCAAACTTTATAATGTGGTTTTTATTTGTGAAAGCTCTTGCTAAACGGATAGCGCTCAAAATGGCTTCGGTACCAGAATTTACAAAACGAACCTTATCCATTCCAGGAAAAGCATCACAAACCATTTCAGCCAATGTAATTTCATCTTCTGTACTTGCTCCAAAAGTAAAGCCCGTACATACTTGTTTTTGAACAGAAGCTACTACTTTGTCATTTCCGTGTCCCAATATCATTGGACCATAAGAAAGTACCATATCGATGTATTCATTCCCATCCACATCGTAAATTTTAGAGCCATGTGCTCGTTCCATAAACAATGGATTTCCACCAACAGAGTTAAAAGCACGGACAGGAGAATTTACTGCCCCTACTAAATGTTTTTGGCCTGCTGCATATAATTCTTGTGATTTTGTATTATTCATTTTTATTCAAAATTTTTGCTGCTTCTTTAGCGAAGTAGGTAATGATGATATCCGCTCCTGCTCTTTTAATAGAAAGTAAGGTTTCCATCATCACTTTTTGTTCATCTATCCATCCATTTTTACCCGCTGCTTTGATCATGGAATACTCTCCACTCACATTGTACGCTGCAATCGGTAAATCAAAATTATTTTTTAAATCTCTAATCACATCTAAGTAAGATAATGCTGGTTTAACCATTAAAATTTCGGCCCCCTCATCTACATCAGCTTGTGCTTCTTTTATTGCTTCCTTACGGTTAGCAGAATCCATTTGATAAGTTCTTCTGTCTCCAAAACTTGGTGAAGAATCTGCTGCATCCCTAAATGGACCATAATAAGCAGATGAGTATTTTACAGAATAGCCCATAACAGGAATATGATCGAATCCATTTTCAGCCAATTCATTCCTAATTTCCTGAACAGCAAAATCCATCATCCCTGAAGGAGCAACCATATCTACTCCTGCATTAGCTTGAGCCAATACTTGCTTTCTTAGGTTGACTAAAGTCAAATCATTATCTACATCATTATCGCATAAAACTCCACAATGTCCATGGTCTGTGTATTCACAAAAGCAGACATCGGCAATGACTTGTAATGCAGGGTAATTCGTTTTAATGTATCGTATTGCTTCTTGTATAATACCCTTTTCATTCCAGCTCTCGGAACCTTCAGCATCTTTGTTTAATGGAATTCCAAAAAGAATAACTGATTTAATTCCTAATTCAATAACTTCATCTAATTCTTCATTGATATTATCTAACGAATAGCGAAAGATACCAGGCATAGAGACAATCTCTTTTTTGATGTCATTACCTTCCTCAATAAATAAAGGGTAAATAAAATCTGACACTTTTAAGTGGGTTTCCCTAACAGAACTTCTTATTTCTTCTGTTTTTCTATTGTCTCGTAAACGTTGACTCATGCTGTTTCTTTGGTATGCAAATATAAGCTGTTTAGAAGGGAATACGATCTTTTTTTACTCTTTTTAAGAAGATTTTTTAAATAAACTTTCAATTATTATTGAAAGTTCGGAAAGTTTATGTATGTTTGTAGTATGAAATTAAATGAAGCAAGAGAAAAATTTATACAACAGTGGGGAAGTTTAGGCTCTAAATGGGGAATAAATAGAACCATGGCTCAGATTCATGCACTATTTTTAGTTACAGAAGATTTATTAAGTGCAGAAGATGTAATGGAAATGTTGAAAATTTCTCGAGGAAATGCTAACATGAACATTAGAACTTTAATTGATTGGGGGTTAGTATATAAAGAATATCAATCTGGTGAACGAAAAGAGTTTTTTAGGGGAGAGAAAGACATATGGAAGGTAACACAGAGAGTAATACGGGTAAGGCAAAGACAAGAGCTTGATCCTATGCTTCATGTGTTGGCTGAACTACAAACAATAGAATCGGACAAAAACAATAAAAAAGAAGTGGAAGCTTTCACCAAACAGATTAAAGACATTAAATCATTTGCAGAATTGGCAGATGGATCATTAACGAAGATAAGTGCATCAGAAGAAAATTGGTTTTTAAAGGTGTTTATGAAATTTATGAAATGAGCCAGATAGAGCTATATATATTAAAGAATGGTTATTGCGAATTCAATATGCCTTAATGAGTGACAGGAAAAAACATATTAAATAATATTTTTTTAATAAAAACTTTCAATAATTATTGAAAGTTTTGAAAAATAGAAAAGATGACATACAATACAATTAGCTATATAATTTACACCATTATCACCATCTACATTACGGTAGTAGTAGGATACAAATGTTACAAAAGTGGATACTATTATGTATTGTCCATATTTATTGATGAAGAAATTTCACAAGCTATAAATAAGATTCTTTTGTTGGGTTATTACCTGACTAACATAGGTTATGTGATTACCATTATAAGCACATGGAAAACAATTAACTCATTTAATGAAATGATAAACGAATTGAGTCTTCGAATAGCGTCCATTGTGTTCATTTTGGCGGCAATGCATTACATGAATATGATTGTTTTAGCATTTTGGCGGAAAACATCAATTAGTAAAAAATAAATATTAACTAAAATATAATATCATGGAAAACAAACTAATCATCATCGCGTATGCAATCTACTTACCGGTTGCTTTGTTACTTACCTTGTTTGTAGCAAGAACATTATTTAAGAATGCAAGAGTATTTATGCTCGATATATTCCACGGGAAAGAGGAAATCGCTTTTGCCACTAACCGTCTTTTCGAAATAGGGTTTTACCTAATGAACATTGGGTTCGCTTTATTGATATTAAAAATTCATGTGAGTGAGTACAACCCTTTTGAAACGACTCAAAAATTGATTGAAACATTGTCGTATAAGGTAGGTGGATTTTCAATCTATTTAGGAGCAATGTTATTCTTTAACCTCTTATTATTTTTTAGAGGAAGAAGAAAAGCAAACCAACCAAAACCTGATGGACCCAAACCATTTAAACTGACAAAACCGGCATCAGCGTAATATTAAAAAAGATGAAAAATAAAATTATAATAGCAGGAGGAAGTGGCTTTATAGGAAAAGCCCTTTCCTCCCATTATAAAAACAATGGTTACTTGGTCATTGTGCTTACAAGAAGCGAATCAAAACTAATTGATGGTATTCGATACGAGCATTGGGATGGAAAAACATTAGGTAAATGGAAAGAGTTATTAAATGGAGCAACATTACTCATCAATTTAACTGGAAAGTCAGTTGATTGCAGGTATACCGATAAAAATAAAGAGCTGATTTTATCATCACGGGTGGATGCGACTAACGTTTTAGGAAAAGCCATCAACCAAATCGAAAACCCACCAAAAGTGTGGTTCAATGCATCTACGGCAACCATCTATGATTACTCGTTAACAAAAGCAATGACTGAAGAGGATGGAGATATCGGAAGTGATTTTTCCATGAGTGTGGCCAAAGCTTGGGAAGAAGCATTTTTTAATTCACACACTCCTAAAACGAGGAAAATAGCGCTAAGAATCTCCTTGGTTTTAGGTAAAGGAGAGGGCGTTTTACCTGTTTTAACTAAACTTTCCAAATTAGGGTTAGGGGGTTATCATGGAAATGGAAGACAAAAATTTGCTTGGATACACATTAATGATTTGATTCGAGTAGTTGATTTTTTAAAAGAACAGGATCACATTGATGGCTCTATTAATTGTACCAGTTCCAGTAAAATTGATAACAAACAATTTATGAAATCCTTAAGAAAATCATTAGGTGTTTCATTTGGAATTCCTGCTCCAACGTTTGCCATAGAAATTGGTTCTTTTATTATGAGAACGGAACCTGAATTGATTTTGAAAAGCAGGTTTGTACAACCAAAACGATTATTGGATGATGGATTTCAATTTAAATTTACGAATATTGATAAAGCGTTAACAGATTTAAGATGAGTTCTCAAAAACATATTATACTCTTTGACGGAGAATGTAATTTTTGCAGTTTCTGGGTAAAATATGTGGTGAAAAGAGATAAAAAAGATGTGTTTCGTTTTGCTTCATTACAATCGGAAAAAGGGAAACATTACCTTACTAAGTATAAGATAGATCCAGCAACAGATTCGGTTATTTTGATTGAAAATAACAACGCTTATATTAAATCTACTGCTGCTTTTCGTATTCTAAAAACATTAGGAGGTTTTAGGTCTGTGTTTTATGGGTTCATTATTGTTCCAGTCTTTATTAGGGATTTCTTTTACGATATAATGGCAGCTTGCAGGTATAAAGTATTTGGAAAGGGAACTTGTGAATTGCCATTGGATAACAATTACAAAAACAGCTTCTTATGAAAAACCCATTTTTACATACTGAATGGAGAAAGCTAATCATGATTAATTATGAGGTTAACCCAGAAATTTTAACACCATACCTGCCACATGGAACCGAGTTAGATAGTTGGAACGGGAAGTATTATGTTAGTGTAGTAGGATTCAAATTTCTGAATACAAAAGTAATGGGAATAAAATTTCCCTTTCATATTAATTTTGAACAAGTTAATCTCCGTTTTTATGTGAAACGAAAAGTTGGAGATGAAATAAGGCATGGAGTGGTTTTTATAAAAGAAATTATTGACAAAACCATTGTCAAAATGGTGGCAAAAATGCTCTATAAAGAAAATTATATTCAACAACCCATGAAGCATTCATGGCAAGAAGATGCTGATCATCTTAACATTAAATACGAGTGGAAATTGAATGGCAAATGGAACAGTATTGCTGTGAAAACAGGAAAAATCCTGAAGGATACGCTTAAAGATTCTCAAGAGCGATTTATTGCAGAGCATTATTGGGGAAACATTCAAATTAAAAAAAATAAGTCCTACGAATTTAAAGTAGAACACGAACCTTGGAAAATATATTCATTAGTTGATTACAACATTGATGTAGACTTTGAGTCGGTATATGGAAAAAGTTTTGAATGCTTGCAGCATCAGGAACCCAGTTCCGTATTTTTAGTAGAAGGTTCAGAAGTTTCATTAGGCGACAAAAAAATAGTTATTTAAATGACTACTTTTACTGTGTGTATGCAGTTGTAGATATCGAAGCCACTGGAGGCAACCACATCAAAGGAAAAATAATTGAAGTTGCCATCTATATTTATGATGGGAAAAAGGTTATTGAGGAGTATTCTACCCTTGTAAATCCTGGAGTGAAAATTGATTGGTATGTTGCAAAACTTACAGGAATTACCAATACAATGGTAAAAGAGGCCCCCGTATTTGTTGATGTTGCTAAAAAGATAAATGACCTTTTAAAGGGGCAAATATTTGTAGCTCATGATGTAGATTTCGATTACATGTTTTTAAAAACAGAGTTAAAAAGAGTTGGGTTCGATTTAAATGAACCTAAAGTATGTACCATTAAGTTGAGTGGAAAAGTATTTCCAGAGGCAGCATCTTATAGCTTGGGAAAATTAAGTGAAGAATTGGGAATTCATATTCCTAAAGAAGATAGGCACCGAGCAGGAGGAGATGCGTTGGCTACTACAAAATTGTTGGGAATGCTTTTATCTAATGAGCATTAGTTTTCTGCTTACTACTTCTCCATTTTCAAATTGAGCTTTTATTAAGTAAATTCCTTTGGGTTGATTTTCAAGATTTAATTCAATTGCATCATTTTTTACTGCAGCAGTCTTTATTAATTGGCCATGAATACTATAAATTTTTATAGAATTTAAACCTTCACCAGCTACGGATATATTTTTCCCACTGCTTGGGTTAGGAGATATAGTAATGAATGAATTAGAGATATCAGAAGAATTAATTCCCGCAAGATAATTTGTGAAACAATCTCCATGCAGATGACTATCCCCAAAATATGTGCTAAAGTATAGGTCTCGGGTGCCATTATTGTCAAAATGACAAGATAAAAATTTATAACATTCCCAATCGTTATAAATTAAATGTCTCATAGAGCCTATACCTTCAATCCAAATATCTTTATTAAAATGAAATATTTTTGGAGAAGGAAAGCCTATAATACTAGAATCAACATTATTACCACAAAATTGAAGTGAGTTAGATGGAATAGAGCTGAAATCATTAGAAATACTGTCTAAAATTAATTGAGCAAAACCTCCATTAATGGTAGTTGGTTTTTGAAAAGTATCTCCTGGTAAAAGATTAAAATTATATAGTATTACATCATCGCCATTAAAATCCCTGATCAAAACTTCCTTATTAATACTATCTTCTCTTAAATAATATGGGGAAAATTGAATAAATGAAGGGGCTGTTGATAAACTAACTATTGAATATTGAGATCCAGCCATTGTCGTATCTCCAACATTGGAATATTTCATTGTTCCAAATTGAAGTCCACTTTCAAAATAATACCATTCCGAGCTGTTTGCTAACATGGGTCTATATGTCTGACTAAAAGTAGAAAATGTAATTATTGAGAAGATAAAAAGCGTGTAGAGTTTTTTCATAGGCTCAATTAATAATTAACTTTTTAGTGGTTATTTTCCCATTTTCGAATTGAACTTTTATCAAGTAAATTCCTTTAGGTTCGTTTTTTAGATTAATTAAGGTTTCATCATTTTCTACCTCAATAGTTTTTACCAATTGACCTTGAATAGTATAAATTTTAATCAATCTTAAATCTTCGCCACTTATAGATATACTTTCTCCAGTACTGGGGTTAGGGGAAATAAATACAAATAATTCATCATTATTTAATGAATTAACGCCCGTAGTAAACGTAACACATTCACCATCTAATTGATTAATCCAAGCGCTAATATGAATGTCTTTGTTCTCTAATTTATTATAATGACAAGATAAATAATTAACACAATTAAAACTAAGGTATGCTCGGGATATAAGGTCACCTAAAGATCCAACTCCCTCTATCCAAATAACATTATTGTTAAAATAAAAGATTTTTGGCAATGCTATACTATTATTACTGGAATCAGGTATACACCAAGATTGCATAGAAGATACTATTAACTGGTTAAAATCATTTGAAATGCTATCTAAAATCAAACTTCCACCACCCCAAGCAGGAGGAAAATTAAAGGTATCACCAGGTAGGAGATTAAAATCATAAAGCAATGCCATGCTATCATTCCCAGCAATGGTATATACTCTTCTATTTAGACTATCTTCTTTTAAAAAATGAGTCCAATCAGGAAGTGAGCCAGTCGAGGTTAGACTTGTTTGACTCACTTTTGTATATGGAATATTAGCAATCGTTGTGTCTCCACCTACTGTATACAGGGTTGTTCCTTCCCACCCCAATCCAAGTTCAAAATAATACCATTCTGAGCTGTTTGTTAGCATGGGTCTGTATGCCTGACTAAAAGCAGAAAGCGTAATCATCGAGAAGATAAAAAGTGTGTAGAATTTTTTCATAAGCATGTTAAATCTACTTAAAGATACAAGAATGGCTATTTAAGTCCAAAAAAACGTAAGCTATTTTAGTAATCGGTAAGGTATTGAAGGTAAGTGGTAAAAAAAGGAGCCAAGTAAAAACCTGGCTCCTTAACAATGTAAATACTACTAACTAAACAAGTACTTACTACCTAAATCTTGATCTACTCTTTCCTTTACTGAAAGGACTAGGAGAAACATACCTTAGCGCTACTTCAAATGCTCCAAAACTGTTAGAAGCATCACTAAGACTTGATGTATTTAAATCATAACTCAACCCAATGGTATAATTGGCAATCTCTAAGAATGAGGTCAATATAAAAGCATCTTGCATTCTATATTCAACACCAATTCCAACCGTTCCACCTTTTAAGTTTCCTGTATACTTAGAAGACTCTTTGAACTTGTACCCGAAGTTGGTTCCAACCATAAATTGTCTTAAACTACCTTGCTGTAAATATACTGCTGAAGGTAAAATAGACATTTTGCTATTGGGTACTCCAATAATTCCTGTAACATGACCAACCCATCTGTAATATAAAGGATCATCTACAACGGCTTGCAATTGTGTTTTAGGTTTATTAATGTGTTGCAATGAAACCCCTGCAATTAATAAAAACTGGTCATTGGCTGTCATGTAACGTTCGGCCCCTTTTCGATATGTCCAAGTTAATCCCCCCGCAAAATCAGCTGCTCCAACAGATAAGCCACCTGTAGCAGTTTCACCATTACTTAATTGGGAATCATATTGCATTCCATCGTATTGGGTTCCCCACTTTAGGCTAGAATAATCAATCGATTTTTGAAAATAACCTCCCTGAACACCTAACCCTAATGTGTTTTTTTGGTTTAAATTTACATGGTAAGCAATCGCTAAATTGGCCGTATTTTGGGTCATTTTTGAATCACCAGCTTTGTCATTAAACAAAAATATTCCTCCCGCGAAATAACCTGTTCGTGTGTTTGATTTGTTGAAGTTCATGTCATAGCCAGCCATCATGGTAACAAATGGTTCTGAAGAAACACTGTTCCACTGAGTTCTATAATTCAAGATCCCTCTTATATCGTATTCCGTTCCAGCATTAGCGGGGTTTAACTCTAAAGGAGTCATGTAAGCTTGAGAAAAGTGGATGTCCTGAGTGTGTCCAATTTTCACAATGGAAATAAGTAATATTATAATTGCTATCCTTTTCATAATTAGGGATGTTAGTTTTCTATAATTTTAAATTCTGTTCTTCTATTTTTTTGATGTTGTTCTTCTTTTGCCACTTCTGATGTCAATTTATCAATTTCAGCATCAGTTACAATCAATTGTTTTTCTCCATAACCTTTCGCTACTAATCGGCTTTTACTGACACCTTTTCCAGTCAAGTAATTAACACAAGATTGTGCTCTTTCTTGAGAAAGTTTGTTGTTGTATGCATCACTACCCCTAGTGTCCGTATGTGCCGACAATTCAATTTTCATTTTAGGGTTATTGTTTAATAACTCAATTACTTTATTTAACTCATTATGAGATGAGCTTCCCAAACTTGCTTTATTGTATTCGTAAAAAATGTTGTTCAATACTACTTTTTTACCAACTTCTAATTTGTCCAATTTAACATCTTTTTTAACCACCTGAAATGCTGCGTCTTTCGGAATGTTAAAGTTTTCAGAATAAAATAAATACCCTTTCTTTTTTACACTTATACCATAATTACGACCTGCTGGCAACGAAACCATGTACTTTCCAGTTGCACTGTTAGATTCAAAAGTTCCGACCAATTTATCTTCATCGTTATCATAAATCTCTACAGTGGCTTTTAATACTTTGCCTGTTTTTTTATCGGAGATAATCCCTTTCAATAAGGTCAATTTAGGCCGATTTATTTGATCAATAAAAGCAACCCTGTAGATGTCTCTTTTTCCTTGTCCACTTGCTTTTATAGAAGTATAATAGCCATAATCACCACTTGCAGTTAACACAAAACATACATCATCATCTGCGGTGTTTACGGGATACCCAATGTTCTCAGGTTTAGACCATCTTCCTTTCTCATAAACTGTTTTAAAAATATCAAAACCACCCATGGTTGGATGTCCTTTAGAGCTAAAATAAAGTGTCTTGCCATCTGGGTGCAAAAAGATAGCATCTTCATCTTCCAATGAATTTACAGTTGGACCTAAATTTTCTTCTTTCCCCCAAGTTCCTTCAGAACTTTTAGTCGCTTTATAAATGTCTTTTCCACCTTGTCCATTTGGTCTGTTACTCACAAAATAAATGGTATTTCCATCAGGAGAATAACAAGCAGATGTTTCTTGGTGTTTAGAGTTGATAGGCTCAGGAAGTTGCACAGGTTCTTCCCATTTTGTCCCTTTACGTTCCGTTACAAAAATATCTCCTTGAGCTTTTTTAGTGTCTCTATAAATAATTAGCTTCTGACCATCTAAGCTTAAGCCTACCGTTGCATCGTGCTTTTCACTGTTAGCAGGTTTTCCCATATTAACCGCTTGAATCCATTTATCATTTTCTTTTTTAGAATAATAAATGTCTTCAAAATGGTCAGCAATTGCGGGATCAATTCCACCACCAACAGTATTAGGTCTACGTGAAGTAAAGAAGATTTCAGATTCATCAGCAGTAATTACTGGAACATACTCTTCATATTCAGTATTGATGGCATCACTTAAATTAACAATATCAACATTTACTGGTGTCTTAATCATTTTTTTAGCATAAGTACATTCCTTAATTTTTTTATCCGCATTATTAGAAATTCTACCATTCAAGACAACCTTGTGTTTTTTTGTTTTTGATAAACGATAGTACTTAATGGCATTATCAAATTGTTTGTCAAATTGATAAGCTTTGGCCATCATGTAAATGTAAAAACCATCTATATCTTTGTTTAAGCTATATGCTTTTTCAAAATATTGAACAGACTTTGATTTATCTGGAGATTTTAAATAACAATCTCCTATTCTGGCATTTAACTCAGCATTGTTAGGATTAAATTTATTCGCAGCTAAATACTCATCCAAAGCTTTGCTATAAAATGAAGTGTAATATTTTGAGTTACCTTCATTTAAATGCTTTAAAGCAGTTTTAAAACCAGAAGTATTGCTCTTAAAATTGGATTTAGAAAATTCAACATTTTTTTGAGCAACTGAAGTGTTACTCAAGATGATTATGCTTATTATAAATAGTATTACTCTCATTCTTCTATTATCGTATTAATGACACGTTTCCTTTTTGAGAAACTTCTTCTCCGTTTATAAGTGTGGCTTCTAAAGTATAAACAAATACGGCATTGTTAAGGTCTTTTCCTTTAAATGAGCCATCCCAACATTCACTTACATCAGTTGCTTCAAATACCACTTCACCCCATCGGGCATAAACTCTAAAAACCATAGATTCTATACAGTTGTTATAAACTTGCAAGCAATCATTGCTTCCATCTCCATTTGGTGAGAATGCAGTTGGAACAAAAACTTCCCCACAAATTACGTCCACAATAACAGTAACACATGATGTATCTGTACAAGCATTATTCGTAACAGAAACACAATAAGTTGTTGTTATATCAGGAGTAGCATTAGGGTTAGGACAAGTGCTACAACTTAAATCATTGTTTGGAGTCCAGCTATAAGATGTTCCTCCTGCTGCATTCAAATCAGCACTTTGTCCTAACATAATTGTTGTATCAGGGTTAGGTGTTAAAATGACAGTTGGAATAGGATTTACATTTACGGTAAAGGTTGTTGTATCCACGCAAGAACCAATTGTTGCAATTAAGGTATAGGTAGTAGTATCGTTTGGATTAACACTAATAATAGTAGTTGTATCTCCAGTGTCCCATACATAAGTTCCGCCACCAGATGCAGTCAAATTAACAATGTCACCAGAGCACGAGCTATTGGTTCCTGCAATAGCGGCATTTGGTGGAGCCAATACAGTAACAGTAATTTGTCCAGTATTTTGACAACCATTGGCATCAGTACCTGTTGCCGTATAAGTGGTGGTGGTTACTGGAGTGACGCTAATTACAGCTGTTGTGTCACTGGTATTCCATGTATATGTTATTCCACCAGTTGCTGTTAACAATGTTGAGTCTCCGTTACAAATACTATTCGTACCAGTAACATTAATTGTTGGTAAAGGGTTTACGGTAATGGTTAATTGAGCCGTGCTTGAACAAGTATTTGCATCTGTTCCTGTAACAGTGTAAGTTGTAGTCCCAGTAGGTGTAAATGCTACACCATCAGTCACTCCATTATCCCAGGTATAAGAGCTTCCTCCTGTTCCAGTTAATGTAATCTGATCTCCTTGACAAATAACCGTATCAGTAGAACTTGCCGTTACAGTTGGCAAAGAATTTACAAAAATGGTAATGGTATCTGTATTGGAACAGCTTGCACCAACCGTACCGGTTACAGTATACAATAATGTTCCAGCTGGAACAAATGCAACACCATCTGTAACACCATTATCCCAAGTGTATGTAGTTGCACCGCCACCATTAAGAATCATTGTATCTCCTTGGCAGATGGTTGCAGAAGGAACAGCATTTGCAGTTACTACTGGCAATGTAACGACAGTTACATTTATTTGTGCCGTATTCTGACAAGAGTTTCCATCTGTACCAGTAACAGTATAGGTCGTTGAAACCAATGGGTTAAAAGGTACACCATCTGTAACACCATTATCCCAGGTATAAGAAGTTGCACCACCACCAGCTAGTGTAACAGGGTCACCCAAACAAACAATAGTGTCAGGGAGTGCAGTTGCAGTAACTGTTGGTAAAGGGTTTACGGTTACGGTTATTTGAGCCGTATTTTGACAAGAATTTCCATCCGTTCCTGTAACAGTATAAGTTGTGGTAGCTGAAGGATTAAAAGGTACACCATCAGTAACACCATTATCCCACGTGTAAGAAGTCGCACCACCACCAGTCAACGTAACAGGATCTCCATCACAAATAGTGGTATTTGTAGCATTAGCAGTAACTGTTGGTAAAGGGTTTACGGTTACGGTTATTTGAGCTGTATTTTGACAAGAATTTCCATCTGTTCCTGTAACTGTGTAAGTTGTGGTAGCTGAGGGATTAAAAGGTACACCATCAGTAACACCATTATCCCAGGTATAAGAGGTTGCTCCTCCTCCGGTTAATGTAACAGGGTCTCCATTACAAATAGTAATACTCGTGGCGTTAGCTGTTACGGTTGGTAACGGATTGACTGTTATTGTGATTTGATCTGTGTTTGAGCAACTCCCTGTGCTTCCAGTAACCGTATATGTTAATGTAGATCCTGGATTAAAAGGAACACCATCTGTAACACCATTATCCCACGTGTAAGAAGTAGCACCACTACCAGTTAATGTAACGGGATCTCCATTACATATGGTAGTTGTTGTTGCATTAGCAACTACCGTTGGAATTGAAATGACACTAACCGTTATCGTATCGGTATTTTGACAGGAGTTTCCATCAGTTCCAGTAACTGTATATAAAAGAGATCCGGCAGGTGTAAACGCTAACCCGTCAGTAACGCCATTGTCCCACGTATAAGAAGTTGCCCCACCACCAGTTAGTGTAACAGGGTCACCTTGACATACTGTACTTGCTGGAGCGGCATTGGCAGTAACCGTTGGTAACGGGTTTACAGTTACCGTTATTTGAGCCGTATTTTGACAAGAGTTTCCATCTGTACCTGTAACAGTATAAGTTGTGGTAGCTGAAGGATTAAAAGGCACACCATCAGTAACGCCATTATCCCAAGTATAAGAGGTTGCCCCACTACCAGTTAATGTTACGGGGTCTCCATTACAAATAGTAATGGTAGTCGCATTGGCTGTAACCGTTGGTAATGGATTTACAGTCACGGTAATTTGATCAGTATTGGAACATCCACCTGTTGTACCTGTAACAGTATATGTTGTAGTAGCTGAAGGGTTAAAAGGAACACCATCAGTAACCCCATTATCCCAGGTATAAGAAGTAGCCCCACTACCAGTTAATGTAACAGGGTCTCCATTACAAATGGTAATGGTAGTTGCATTGGCAACTACTGTTGGAACAGGATTTACGGTTATTGTTATTTGAGCCGTATTTTGGCATGTGTTAGCGTCTGTACCTGTAACGGTATATGTTGTTGTAGTTGAAGGATTAAAAGGAACTCCATCTGTAACCCCATTATCCCAGGTATAAGAAGTTGCACCTCCACCAGTTAATGTAACAGGGTCTCCATTACAAATAGTAATGGTAGTCGCATTGGCTGTAACCGTTGGTAATGGATTGACTGTAATGGTAATAGGATCTCGTATGGCGCTGGGACAGGATGTGGCTGTAATCACAGCCTCAACATAATAGGTTGTGGTGACCCCGGGGGAGACGACCAGAGGCGTGGTACCAATACTTGCTCCTCCCGTAGGGGTTGTATAAACATCATAAACTACACCAGCACCAGACCCAGCACCATTAATGGTAGTTGAAGCTCCAGCACAAATTGTTGTGCTTGTTGCAGAAGCAGTAGGATTAGTTGGAGGAGTACAAATGATGGTCTGACAATCAACCACTTTTGTGGGGGTTAAATTCGATACAACGGGAACAAATCCTGTTCGGGTTGAACCGCTATATTCATTCGGAGTAATTGCAACGAAAGAAGGCGAAAATGCTGTGTTTGCGAAAGATACAACACCAGGAGTACAGGTTGGGTCTAATAAATTACCAGTTGGATCCGTCTTAATTAGATGGTAATTGAATCCAGTAATTTGTTGAGCCATCATTCCCATGGTATATCCAGAATCACTTACTTGAATTCCTTCGGGTAGAATAGTAGATAATCCTCCAAGGTATGATCTTTCAAAGATAAGGTTCGCATTGGCAGGTTCCGTTTTCAACAAAAATGAGCCGATTGAAAAAGCTGGGAAAGCGCTGAAATCTATGTATGTTCCGAGCATAGCATATTTTCCATCGTTGGTTTCGAAAGCATCAAACCCTTCTGCAGTATTTGGAAAGAGTCCTCCACCTGCATCATATTGATAGGACCATGTTATGGTACCAGCACTGTTTACTCTTAACAACATCAAATCTGCATCATAAACCCCACTAACTAATACTTCTCCATTGGAAAGTGTATAAGCGGAATTTGCAGTTTGTGAACTTCCAATTGTACCTAATCTATTTATCCATTGCATGTTTCCAGCAAAATCGGTTTTAAAAATAACACCACTTGAGCTTCCTCCATTATCAGGATCAACATTACTATCACTTAACGTACCAACAAAAACGTACCCATCGGCCACTTCTGCCATATCATTTATAGTATGGTCATTGTCAAAAGCAGTGGTAACAAAAACAATTTTATCCCAAAGTAATGTTCCGGCACTATTAGTTTTTACAATGTAAAGATTTGCTGAATCCAATATGGTAGGAGGACCAGCAGGGTCATAAGAATAAACTCTACCTGCACTTAAAAATCCACCATCAGATGTTTCAATAACTCTTGCTCCACCTTCTGAATTTCCATTGGTAGTTTGATAACTATTCGCCCAATTTACGCCACCACCATTGGCTACGTTCATCAACATTAATCCCGGACTTGTTGCTCCAGAAACAATGTATCCACCAGTTGAGATGTTTTTAATGTCAGAAAACTCTGTTGCAATACCAGCAGCATACCCATTAGCCCAAACAATGTTTCCTGCCTGATCAACTTCAAACAGATTGCCAAATAGCGGAAGAAATGTAGCATTTGTTCCAGAAAAAAGGTAGTTACCCCCAGGAGTTTCTACGACTCCTCCTGCCAAATCAAAGTTAGCAATGTCGTAATTAATTCTAAAGGTATTTTGGGCGTTTGTTTCTAAATTAAAAGCCAATAACCCTAAAAATAGAAATAAGCTGTTTAAATAATAAAATCGTTTCATAAGTTCTTGATATTGTATATTATGGATTGCAAATATGAATTAAAAATAGTAGTGAGTCAAGTTTATTTTTTTTTACCTAAATCTGGCAGAAGATCTTGTACCTTTTCCGTAAGTAAAAGGGTTAGGGTTAATCATTCTGAGGAATATTTCTGGACCACCATTACCACTTGTAGCAGCAGTTAAGTCAGAAACATTCATATCGTAAGCAAAGCCAATAGCAAAACTGGCTATTTCAAACTCAACAGAAGGAGCAAAGGCATCACCAAAACGATAATACCCACCAAAAGAGATGGCCATTTCCTTAAAGATTCCAGTGTATTTAGATTCTTCCCTTAACATGTACCTGAAGAGCATTCCCCCAGAAAACTGTCTGGCAGGACCTTGCAAGTAAGCAATAAATTTAGGTCTAAGAGCCAATTTAGTGTTCGCTAAGCCAATGTGAGATTCCACATGAAAAGCCAACTTAGAGTAGAGTTTATCCAAATCACCAAACTCTACTTCTCTACTTGGTCTAGTAACATGGTAAAAAGCAGCTCCAGCTTTCATGGCAAATTCATCATGAGAACTCAATGTTTTAGCACCAGTACCATGAGTCCAAAGCACCCCAGCAGAAAAATCAAAATAATTATTACTTTCAAAAGTTATTGTTTCATTGGACCCTGCAGCAGCGTCAAAAAACTGACCGTTGAATTGCGAATCCCATTCCAAACCATTAGGGTTGATACTATTTTGAGCCCATGATCCAAGAAGACCAACAGCCCCGGAACTCTTTTCACTCAAATACACAACACTCGAAAGCGCTAAAGAAATTTTAGTAGTCCCAAAATTAGTAGCCCCAGCCACATCTCGGTACACATTTAATCCAGTACCAATGTATCCATTTTTCCACTTGTTCTTAAAAAGACCACCATCTATCATTAGAGAATAGGTTTTGTAAGGAGAGCCTACACTGGCCCATTGATTTCTGTAATTAATTACACCCCTAACATCACCATTAAAGATACCAGCAGTAGCAGGATTAGTCGTAATGGGCATGGCATCATACATTGTAAAATGAATGTCTTGAGCCATTATACTTGTTACTCCAATTATTCCAAGTAATGTAGTGAATACTTTTTTCATAATTTCTTACAATTTAAAATTGAATACCTCAGGCATTGCCTGTTATCTAATTAAAGTTACATCCCCCTTTTGAGTTACCTCACTACCATCAATGAAAGTAGCCTCAAGATAATACACAAAAACAGCATTATTCATTTTCTTTCCTCTGAAAGAACCATCCCAACCGATGTTTAAATCTTGTGTTTCAAAAACCTTTTCACCCCACCTGTCATAAACAAAGAATTTAAGTTGAGCAACCCCAGCACCTCTAACAAAGAGAATATCATTATTGCCATCCCCATTTGGAGAGAAGATGTTTGGCACCCATATTATATTGTCAAAATCTACAATAACGGTGACTTCATCAGTAGCGGAACAGCCATTAGAATCAAGAATAGTGACCGTGTAAGTAACCGTTTCATCAGGTGTGGCAATAGGATCGACACAGATGACACAACTGAGCCAAGTAGGAGGAGACCAAGTGTAAGTTCCATTAGTACCCGTAGCATTGAGCATGGTATTATCTCCCAGTTCAATGGTTACATCAGATCCAGCATTTACAATTGGATTAGCATTTACTAAAATCGTAGAAGTAGTTGTATCGGACCCGTTAGAATTCGTTGCAATTTGCTCAATGGTATAAGACCCTGCGGCATTAAAACAAATACCGGTAGGGTTTTGATCAGTAGAAGAAGCTGGAGTCCCACCATTAAAAGTCCATAACCAGGAAGTGGCACCAGAACTTTGGTCAGTAAAATTAACACACTCACCTTCACAAATTATACTATCATTTACAGTATATCCGCCATTTGGTAAAGTACAAGAAGTAATGGTTACTACCACATCATTGCTCGAAGAACCACAAGAATTGGTTACTGTGTAAGTGTATGTTCCACCAAGATCAGTAGCAGGGTCAAACACACCCGTACCAGAAGTTAGAGCAGGCGACCAAGTGCCACCCAGGTCAGGTGTACCACCTAACTGTAAAAATAAATCAGTAGCAGGGTCAGTATTACAAAGACTAATCGCTCCATCAATACCAGTATTCGGAGCAGGATTTACAGTGACTACGACATCGGCTGTTAAAGGATTACCAGCACAGTCATTTACAGAATAAGTATAAGTTCCTCCAGCATCAACAGCCGGGTCAAACACACCAGTTCCAGAAGTTAGTATAGGAGACCATGTTCCGCCAGCAGTAGGGGTCCCTCCAAGTTCATTAAATAAATCAGTAGCAGGAGCATTCGCACAAATAGAAAGTGTACCATTTGTTCCAGGAGAAGGAGAAGCAGTGATGGTAACTACCACATCATTACCAGAAGAACCACAAGAATTGGTTACCGTATAAGTATAAGTTCCACCAAGATCAGTAGCTGGATCAAATACACCCGTACCAGAAGTTAAAGCAGGAGACCAAGTACCACCCAAATCAGGCGTACCACCCAACTGTAAAAATAAATCAGTAGCAGGGTCAGTGGGGCAAATCCCTAAAGCACCATCAATTCCGGTATTAGGTAAAGCAATAACAGTGACTACTACATCAGCAGTTTGAGGATTACCAGCACAATCAGTGACAGAATAAGTGTAAGTAGCAGCAGCATCAACAGCCGGATCAAACACACCCGTACCAGAAGTTAAAACCGGAGACCAAGTACCACCAGCAGAAGGCGTACCATTTAAACTGTCAAATAAATTAACAGGAGCAGCATTAGCACATAACTGAGCAACACCATTCGTTCCAGGAGAAGGAGAAGCAGTAATAGTTACCACCACATCATTACCCGAAGAACCACAAGAATTGGTCACCGTGTAAGTATAAGTACCAGCAAGATCAGTAGCAGGGTCAAAGACACCCGTACCAGAAGTCATAGCCGGAGACCAAGTACCACCCAAATCAGGCGTACCACCTAACTGTAAAAATAAATCAGTAGCAGGGTCAGTAGGACAAATTCCTAAAGCACCATCAATACCAGAATTAGGTAAAGCGATAACAGTGACCACCACATCAGCAGTTTGTGGATTACCAGCACAATCAGTTACAGAATAAGTATAAGTAGCAGCCGCATCAACAGCTGGGTCAAACACGCCAGTACCAGAAGTTAAAACCGGAGACCAAGTACCACCAGCAGAAGGAGTACCATTTAAACTGTCAAATAAATTAACAGGAGCAGCATTAGCACATAGTTGAGCAACACCATTCGTTCCTGGAGAAGGGGAAGCAGTAATAGTAACCACCACATCATTACCCGAAGAACCACAAGAATTGGTTACCGTGTAAGTATAAGTACCAGCAAGATCAGTAGCAGGGTCAAAGACACCCGTACCAGAAGTCATAGCAGGAGACCAAGTACCACCCAAATCAGGGGTACCCCCTAACTGTAAAAATAAATCAGTAGCAGGGTCAGTAGCACAAAGTGCTATAGCACCATTAGTACCAGAATTAGGAAGTGGATTAATAGCTATAGTCATGGTATCCACATCACCACAACCTAACGTATAAGTAATCACATGATTACCAACTCCTGCCGTGGCAGGATCAAAATCACCAGTAGTTCCATTGGTAATACCAGTTCCTGTCCATGTACCACCAGCTTGTGCAGCAGTTAATGTAGTCGAAGCTGCATTTACACAAAATGGACCAGCTTGTGTTATGGTCGCATCGCAAGCACTACATGCTGGTAAAGTTCCTAACCCATTAACAACAACCGTATTACCTAAATTATCAGTAATTTGAACAGTATCAGCTCCAACAGGAGGTGTTACTGTTACGCCTGTTCCAAAATTTGACCAACCAGCTACTGAACAAGATGCAACCGAACAAGATGGTGGTATAAAAGGAGGTAGTCCAGGATTCCAAATTCCTCCACAAGTTGTACATTCTGCGGAATTAGCAGGAGTAATAGTTGTGGTTGCCCATTCATCCCAGCTATAAGGACCTGTTCCTCCAGAAACTGTTAAATCTCCATTAGCTTCAACACAAACGGTCATAGCTGTACAGGAACCAACAATTATAGTAATCGAATTTGTACCACAAGCGAGTGTATAGGTAACGGTATAAGTTCCTGAGCCAGCAACAGCCGGATCAAAGATTCCTCCAGGAGATAAACCAGCAGTAGCAGGAACAGAGCTCCATGTCCCACCGGCAGTATTAGGATTTAAATTGACAGCAGGATCAGTGTCACAAAATGGGCCTACCTGACAAAAGTTTGCATCACAACACACTAATGCATATTGACCTCCAGCACTCATATTAAATGCTTCGATTCTACCAACTCTGTTTCCTGCAGCAGCATTGTTTCCTTGAGCACCACCTGCTACTACATCACCATTTGAATTTACACTTACATCGTATACTGTGAAAGCGTTAGTCGTCATTGCCTGAGAAATGAAGTTTAAGTTAGCGTCATATTTTACAACTCTGTCTGTTGATCCAGCATAAACGTTTCCAGTGGCATCAACATCCAGTCCGCTACAATGCACAGTTAAATCACCAAAAATATCAGTAGCAGAATTTCCTCCTGGTAAGTTGACCGTATTTAATAATGTTCCGTTTGTAACATCCCATTGTAAAATTTGGTCTCCTTTATGCGTATAAAAAAAGTTGTCGTTAGCAACCAATGCCTTTAGTCCCCCACCATTTTGTGTGATAGGTAAATAATCCTCACACTTATATCCCAGATGATGTGTGTTGTCTACTTGGTAAATGGGAGCGTTATTTGGACACAAACCAATATCTTGGTTTATGGCTCCAACAGAATCATGAGTTAAATAGATGTATTTTGCATTTTTAGATGATGATATGGATCTTACTTCTTGAGGGGTATTTCCAAAACCACCTATATTGACATGTGTAAACTGCTGATCGTTTAACACATTTCCCGTTGCGACATCAATGTCAAAAATTCCACCATAAAAATCGAATGATAAAATACCATTTACCCATGTACCACCAACAATTAATTTTGTTTCATCACAGTTAAAGGTAATCGACCACCATTCTGAATTAAATTCTAATCCTCCACTAAGAGCAGTTTGCCAAACAAAATTTCCAGCGTTATCTACCTTATGCATTTCTGCAGTAACTCCAGAAGTAACATAACTGTTCCCTGCCGCATCTGTAGCTAATGTTCCTAACCATACTGATGCAGTATCCCATGGCGTGTTATAGGTCCATTGTAAGGCGCCCACATTATTGTATTTTTTAAGCACCATTGGTGTTTCTCCTCCTGTAACATATGTGTTTCCTACACCATCATTCTCTACTTCCCATACTGCATTAGAAGAATTAAATGTTGCAACAACCATCCAAGGGTCAATAACAACTCTTTGGGAATTGTCATAAGCTCCTAAATCAAATGACAATATATTATTTGTGAATTTGTATGCTGAACTGATCTCAACTTTTGTGTCATTGTAAAAAGTAAAAGGTTTATGTTCAATAATTTTACCAAGAGAAGAATTAATTTCTAATTGTCCTTGTTGATTGAGTTTTACATCAATATTCTCTTCTTTAACATTGGTGTGTTCTGTTTTGTATTCCATTTTAATTTGGGAAGCATCAGCTCCTGGATGTAAAATGATACTGTACTTAACACCCCCATCAGGGTGGAAAAAATACTCAACGTCTATTTTGTTGTACAAATTTTTATAAATGATTTTTTCATACCCTTTTACATTGTTGATGTTTCCTGTTTCTTTTGACATTGGGTTTTCAATGGCGTAAGAATAATAGTGGTCGGTTTTATTTTGAGTAATAATTTGAACGTTAGGGTTTGCGTTTAACCATTTTACTTTAATTAATTCACTAATATTTGTCCTTTTAGGAGAATTAGGGTCTTTCTTAACTCTTTTGGGATTCCTTATGAATTTATCCATACGGTAAGTCAAACCTTCTTTAGTGAAAAAGATATAATAAGGGTTTTGAGCTACAGCGTATTCAATTTTGCTATTATCTTGCCAGTTTCTTCCTTCAAATTGCCCCACGTTTTCGATAAACGCCTTTTCATTTGTGGTGTTGTGAACCCACTGATTAGTTTGCCCTTGGAGAAAAAGGGGAAGAATTAATAAGAGTGGTAAGAACCTTTTCATAGCTATAAAGATTAAAATGTTGTACGAAATTAGTCTTCTATGAAATTTAAGCCAATTAATGTTTTTTTGATTTTTAGCAATCTAAAATTAGATTTCTATTTCGAATCGAATAAATTAAAAAAAAAGACTGAATTTGTTATTTTCTTTACAACAAGAAATATGACTAAATCGTTTGGTTTGATTGGTTGAGAGAGTTTTTAAGTGAAAAAATCATTTGTTACGATAAACATTGTTTTATAAATATAAAAAGTATAAATTTAGCTTTCTAAAAATTATTGTTATGAAAAGCAAGGAATTGCTACATGAATTAATTCACTCTTTAACCAAATCTGAAAAAAGGTATTTTACAGTTTTTACTTCTATTCATAAAGAGAGTAATAACTATGTCAAGTTATTCAATGCAATTCATGCTCAAAAGGAATATGATGAAGGAGCAATAATTGAACAATTCAAACATGAAGATTTCATTAGACAGTTTTCTGTTGCTAAAAATTACCTGATGAACCTTGTACTTAAGAGTTTGAGTAATCATCATCAAAAGGCAAAAAAAAGTATCGAGTTGAATGCATTTCTTACAGAAATTGAGGTGCTATACTGGAAAGGGCTTTATAAATTATCTCACAAGAAAATAAATCAAGCGAAAAAAATTGCAGAAAAATATGACATGAACCACTACCTGCTTCTAATTAATTATTGGGATAGAAGAATGGAGGATTATGTTTCTACTAAAATTTTAAATGAAGATGTTGTAAAGGAAACGCAACTTTATTTGCAAAGTTATAATCGGCAAATGCAGATGAACTTCTTGATAAAGGAGTTAGAGAAAATTACCAAATCAACCATTAAAACTACGGATGAAACTTTAAGGCCATTAAGAAAGATATTTGATCATGAACTTTTACAATTAACCGAAGACGAAATTGATAATTTTTATACAAAAGTTGATTTTCTTTTTTTAAAAGGAGTTGGTTATGCAATACTCGGAGATCAAGAAAAAGAATTAGATTATAAGATTAGGTTATTAAATTTATTAGAAGAAAATCCTCACCAAATAAAAGAGAACCCATTGAGGTATGCCTCATCCTTAAATAATATCTTATTGTATTATTATTTTCAAGGTTACCCAAAAGAATATCCAATATATTTAGCAAAATTGGATGATGTGGAACTAAAATTTCACCATGCAAAAGCTTCATTTTATGATACCAAATATAATCTGGAAATAGGATATTATTTACACTTAAGAGAGCCTGAAAAAATTAGGAAAACATTAGAAGAAATGGAGAAGTGGTATGTTACTATGGCCACGGTTAAAAGTACTCAAGCAAGAATGATTTGTGAGTATAACATGGCGTTGGCTTACTTCTTTTTAAATGATACCAAGAAATGCTTGAAATGGTGCAACAGTTGTTTTGCACATTTTGATATGAAAGTCAAAAAATTTAGACATGATTTGGCGATCTCAACGTTAGTTGTTCAAATATTGATATACATTGAACTAACACATTTTGATTTAGCAATGAGGCATTTAGATGTGGTATTTACCATTGCTCGAAAAAATAAATACAGTAAGATTGAAATGTCCATCTTTAAGATTTTAAAGGAGATGATAAAATTGGAAAAAACAGATGGGTTGATTAATAATATCAGCGAGATCATCAACAATCAAGGAGCACCCTTCATCAACTTGGATAAGGACGTGATGGTATATTGGTTAGAAACGAAAGGTGCTTAAGTTGTAAATAATTTTATACAAGCAATGATTAAAACAAACGCTAATAAGTATCGAAGGTATTTGTTGTTTAATTTTTTACTTCCAAAATACCCGCCTAAAATACCTCCTATAAGAGCAACCCCTACCAATATAAATGCTTGTGGTTGTATGGTTGTGCCAGTTGTTAATTGACCGATCATTCCAGATGCTGAATTAACCCAGATAAACAAAGCAGAAACAGCTGCTGCCTCCTTCATTTTTCCCCACCGCATTAATAATATAACTGGAGTTAAAATTATGCCTCCTCCAATTCCAATTAAGCCAGAAAAGAAGCCAATTATACCCCCAATTAATAAGCCTTTCCACAAATTAATTTTATCAATTTCATCAGTTCCTTTACCAAAAACATTTAACAATTTTAAAATAGCGAAGATTAATAGAACACCTAAAATTCTTTTATACACCGATGCATCTATTTCTATCATGCCACCAATAAAAGCTAATGGAATTGATGAAATTGCAAAAGAGAGAAAAAGCTTGGTGTTAAAGTGTCCATTTTTCCAGTAATAATAAAATGAAATAGCGGCAACAAATAAATTTAGTAATAAGGCCGTAGATTTCATGGTTTCCGGTAGAAAACTAAATAAAGCCATCATAGCTAAATAACCACTTGCCCCTCCATGCCCAACAGCTGAATACATAAACGCAACAATTGGTAATATTAATAAGAACAACCAGAGATATTCTATTTCAAATAGATTCATATTATTTTTGTGTAGGTAAATTATTTCATTACGAATCTTGCTGTTTGCCGACTTTTTTGTTCTACTAAGATTTCTTTTTTTAACGTAACACGATCAATAGTTTTCTGATCATAGTGGCGGATGGTCACCAACTCTAAGTCACCATTATAGAGTACTTTATAGCTTTTTTTCAATTCATCAATTAGTTGAGGTGTTTTCTGTTGATCAAAATCTACACATACAGAAAAACTGATGGCAGAATTTTGCATCAGATTAATGCTCACTCCGTATTGAGAGAATATTCCAAAAATATGACTCAGGCTATCTTCCATAACAAAAGAATAATCTTTAGCTGAAATGGATATTAATACTTGATTCATCTTAAAAATAAAAGAAGGGACAAGGGAATCATCTTGTGTGTTTTCATTAATTAGTGTTCCTTCGTTATTGGGAGAAACAAAGGATTTGACATGCAACGGAATGTTTTTATTGTGTAATGGTTTTATTGTTTTTGGATGAATTACGGATGCACCATAATAGGCCAATTCAACTGCCTCATGGTAAGAAATGTTATCTAATTTTGTGGTGTCATCAAACCATTTTGGATCAGCATTTAACATTCCTGGAACATCTTTCCAAATGGTTACGCTTTCTGCTTGTAAACAATAGGCCAGTATTCCAGCACTAAAATCAGAGCCTTCTCTACCCAAGGTTGTAGTAAATAATTCAGAACTGGAACCAATGAATCCTTGAGTAATGATAATAGACTGGGTTTCTTTTTTTAGCTCAGGAGAAACCACCTTTTGGATTAATTCTTCTGTCAAGTCCCAATCTACCTTGGCATTTCTGTGTGTATTATCAGTTTGAATAATATCTCTTACATCTTGCCATGTATTTACTATGCCAACATTATTTAAGTAAGCACTTACAATTTTAGTAGAAAGTAATTCGCCTACGGATACAATCTGATCATAGATATAGTCGTACTCACGTGATGGCTCTTCTTCAATTTCCCATTCAATTTCTACAAACGTATTGTGGATTTCGTTAAAAATAGGATGGTTTTTATCATCGAATAAATCATTTAAAATAGTAAAGTGGAAATCTTTTATAAGTTGTAAGTTTTCCTGAGCTTTTCCATCTTTGTTGAGGTAAGATTCAACCACCCTTTCTAAACCATTGGTGGTTTTTCCCATAGCGGAAATGACAACCACCAAATCATCGGTGTGTAATTTAATTACTTCGCCAACATTTTTTACCGCATCAGCCTCTTTTACTGAAGCTCCACCAAATTTAAATACTTTCATTATTCAAATCTTAATTTTTCCATTAATCCATTCACCATCCATTTCTGTATTAAATTTCTTGTAAAAATTGAGGGCAGGTTCGTTCCAGTCTAATACTTGCCAGTTCATTAGCTTAGCATTCATTTTTTTTGCAGCTCTAATGGTTTCCTCAAATAAAACTTTACCTACTTTCTGTCCTCTAAATGCTTCTTTTACAATAAGATCCTCTAAATACAAACACTTACCTTTCCATGTTGAATACCTTATATAGTAAAAGGACATCCCAATAATTCCATTTTCATTTTCTGCTAAAATTATCCAATACAAAGGATGTTCACCAAAACCATCATTCTCTAATTCTTGTAGTGTTATGGTAACTTCTTCAGGAGCATTTTCATAGTCAGCTAACTCTTTAACTAAAGCTAAAACTTCAGGCAAATCTTCTTTTGTCGCTACCCTGGTGTTAAAATCCATTTAACAAATGTAGTTTAAAACTTAAGATTTAGCTTAACCATTTCGTCTTAAATTCATTACTTTGCAAAATCAAATTTATTAAGATGAGCAAAGTAGTAACGCTAAACGAATTTATACATGACAGACAAGCAGATTTTCCTTTTGCTACTGGAGAATTAAGCCAACTTCTAAGTGATATAGGTGTTGCCTCTAAGGTGATTAATAAAGAAATTAATAAGGCTGGGTTAGTAGATATTCTGGGGGCATTTGGTAATACCAATGTACAAGGAGAAGAGCAGCAAAAGTTAGATGTTTATGCTGATAATCAGTTCATAGATGCATTTAGAAATGGGGGGGAGGTTTGTGCGATAGCTTCTGAAGAAAATGATGATTATTTGCCGTTTGATAATGAAGGTTCAAGAGATGCAAAATATGTGGTGACATTTGATCCTCTTGATGGTTCATCAAATATTGATGTGAATGTTTCGGTAGGAACCATTTTTTCAATTTATAGAAGAATTTCTACGGAAGGATCTGGAAAAATAGAAGATTTTTTACAAAAAGGAACAGAACAGATAGCTGCTGGATATGTTATTTATGGTTCTTCAACCATGCTGGTTTATACTACAGGAAAAGGAGTCAATGGTTTTACATTGGACCCAGGCATAGGAGAGTACTGTTTATCTCATCCTGATATGAAAGCTCCAGATGATGGAAGGTTGTATTCTTTCAACGAAGGAAATTACAACACCTTTTCAGGTGGATTACAAAAATATTGTGACTGGGTAAAAGAAGAAGACCCTTCAACAGGAAGGCCTTACTCTGCAAGGTATATTGCTTCTATGGTGGCTGATATTCATAGAAACCTAATTAAAGGAGGAGTATTCTGTTATCCTGCCACTTCAGGTTCACCTGATGGAAAATTACGGTTGTTGTATGAGTGTAACCCGATGGCATTTATTGTAGAACAAGCAGGAGGGATTGCAACTACTGGGTATGAAAGAATTATGGAGATTCAGCCAACAACATTACATCAAAGAGTGCCTGCATTAATGGGGTCTAAAAATATGGTTGGCAAGGTTTTGGAGATGATTGAGAAATACGGTTAACCTGAATTCATGAAAAGATATTTTCTTCTTCTTTTGTCTATTGTTCCTTTTTTAGTTACTGCTCAAATTGTTGAGGAAGCTATTCAGATTGATACCATCACAGAAACAATAGAGGTAATTTATAAACCGGTTGTAAATTCTACTTATTACTTTAAAAAAGTCGGTGTCTTTGTTGATGATACTTCTAAGATCGCTATTGAAAAATCCTATACAAGTTACGGTCAAAATGGAATTTATAAAGTTTACTACCCAAGCGGAAGGTTAAAGATTAAAACTGTTTTTGCCAATGATAAGATAAATGGAGAATGGACGTATTATGACCCTAATGGCATTATCATTACCAAAGGAATTTATAAAAATGGGGTTAAACATGGGTATTGGGCATATAAATCGCTAAGAATATATGGACGATATAAAAAAGGGCTAAAGAACAAAAAATGGAAACGATTTGATAAAAATGAAAAAAAATATCTTTCTCACTACAAAAAAGGAGTTTTGACGGGTGGAGAAGGTGTTGGGAATGAAAAACCAGTCCTTTTGTATGAAACAGATACAACAAAGTATATGAGCTCCTTTAAAGATACAACAATTAAGGACGGGTCTACCCAAGAGTATGCCGGAGAAGGAATTGATAAAGAATACCAACAGGCAATTTCATTTTTAACGAGTAACCTTCTTTTTAGAAGAACCATAAAGAGGCATTTTGGAGGTTCTATTAAAAAATATTTTAAGAAGGATAAATTTCATTTTGTTATTGCACCTGGTGTAATGAACCTGAGTATTGATTCTTTTATTAAAGAAAGCGAAGAGAATAAAATTGTTGTTGCAAAAATAGATTCAACATTAAAAAAAGACAAAGAGAATTTACAATTAGCTTTTAATCCAAAAAAGCATGAGGGTTTAGAAACAATTGAAGTAGTTGAAGAAATGGATTTATATAATTCCTCAACCGATAAAGAATCCCCAATAACAGTCTATTTTTCATTTATAAGTTATAACCTTATGCGAATTGATGTGATAAA
>JAJCYO010000029.1 GCA_029262875.1 Flavobacteriales bacterium | reverse complement strand
CCTATATTAGTCTTATAGTATAAAGCTGATTTATTATTGATAACTGGGACAATCATAATATAATAAAAAGGTGCATAGCTTTTGATGCTGATGCTCAAAAGATATTGTATGAAAAGTATTCATCACAGATGTATGGTGTTTGTATGCGTTATGCTAAAAACAGAACTGATGCAGACGATATTTTTCAGCAAGGATTTTATTTGGTTTATAAAAATATAGGCCAGTTAAAGGATTACCGTGCCTTAAGTGGTTGGATTAAAAGAATTTTTGTGAATGCTGCCATTGAATTTAATAGAAGAACTTACCAGATGAGAGTTGTGAGTGAAGAAGAGTTAGTTATCAATGAAAGTGTTGTTGATGTTAATCAGGCCTTAAGTAATTTAGCTGTAGATGAATTGACAAAGCTAATCCAGCAATTGCCAAAAGAGAGTAGGAAAGTTTTTAACTTGTACATGGTGGAGGACCTTTCACATAAAGAAATTGCCAAAAAATTGAAAATATCACTAAGTACATCAAAATCACAACTTCATTATGCTAAAAATTTATTAAAACAAAAGATTATTACAAATACAAACAGTAAAAAAATAGTGGGTAAATAGAATTTTGAAAGAGAAAGAAGACATAGAATTTAAAAAACTCATTTCTGAGAAATATGATGGTTATGCTCCGCCTCCTGCTGAGGAGATGTGGGATAAAATTCAAGTAGATATTGCAGATTTGAAAGTTGACAAACTGAATAAACGATTGGGTTATTACAGGTGGTTAACGATTAGTTTACTTCTTTTATTAATAGGAGGAGGGGTTTTATATCAATTTAAAGATGAAAATATAGCAGTACAACCTGATAAAAAGACACCGAATTCGGAAGAACAACTACTTACAAAATATGCTAAAGAAGAGAATGTTGAAACTCCTCAGGGTAATGAAAAGGTAAAGAGCAATGAAACTACTCAAACCCCAAACATTGAAAAGGTTCAAATACCTCAAAATATTAAAACGATTGAATCACCCCAATTGGAAGTAGAACCAGACTTAGAAAGAGCAGAAAATACACCGAAGAAAAAAAATAGTGTTAATGGAAAAAACATTGACGAAGTAAAAGAGGTAACTGAAAATTTAGTTGAAGAGACGACTCAAAAGAACGCTGAAAGCAATCTTGAATTAGTGGCTGAAAAAGAAACATTAAATACCAATGATAATAATCAAACAAAGAGTACGGGTAATGAGGAGTCGCCTGAAGTATTGTTAGACAATGAGGAACTCGAAGAAGATAATAATCAAGGTGAATTGAGGTTGAATGAAGAAGAAAACACTATTAATGCAGTATTAGATAATGAAAAGGATGCATTAGAATCGAATATAGATGATGATGAACAAGAACAATTGAATAATCAAAAAGCGGTTATAGATAGTTTTAATAATGTAATTGCAGCGCTTAATGAGCAAATTGCTGTTCAAGATTCTATATCAGATGTGGATACCAGCGAAATTAATATTGCTAACAATGCTGATAGTTCAGCAGTTCCTTCAGATGCTTCGGAAAAAGCATTGTCTCGTATTACTGTTTCCGCACTTTTTATGCCTACCTATTCACATCGTTCCTTGCAAGATGTTGCAGGTAACTCAACAGATTTGTTCAATACCCATCAAGGTGCGAGTTTTCAATATAATGCTGAAATAGGAGTTGGGTATAATGTAGCTAAAAACTTGATTGTGAGGTTAGGTTTTAATTACAATAAGTTGAAGCAAGAGGTAGAGCTAAATGATAAAAGGCCAAAAGAGTTACCACTTTTATTGGATCCTGATAACAGTAAAATTACCTTTTATAGCTCTTTAGGAACGGTAGACATAACAAATACCGAATTTGAGTTTGCAGGAGATGATCAGGATGATGTAGACTTAGATGATGAAGATGATTTTGCCAGTTTAAATTTTAAAGAAGAACAAAACTTCACTTTTATAAATATACCAGTTACTTTGGGGTACGAATTGGGCAAAAAAAGATTTAAATTGCTGCTACAAGGAGGATTAGTGACATCCATCACTATTGGAAGTAGTTCAGAAATTACATTGGCCAATATCCACAGTCCTGAAGATGTTATTAAAGTAGAAGATTACCATCAGGAAAAAAGAGTTGGTTTAGGGTCAACAATTAGTTTAGGAGCAAAATACAACATTGCAAAACGATTTTCAGTGCTATTTTTGCCTACCTATAATCACTTTTTTACCAACCTTAATAGCGAAGGAGCTACCGTATTAAAGCCTTATAATTATAACATTTCTGCCGGTTTACAGTACCGTTTTTAATTTTTTTAAATTGTTTCCAACCTTTTCAATTTTGATTGCTCTTAATTATATGAGTTAGGTTAGTAAATTGTCTAAACAACCTAAGTGGCAATGATTTTAGTATTGTCCCAGCAATAATTTGATAGGCCTGCTACTGGGTTGTTTAGCATTACACACTTAACATTAAAATGTATATTAATTTAAATTAATAATTATGAAAGTGAGAAACGTATTAATGGCTGGTTTGTTTTGTTTTGGATTGGCGTTTGTGTCTTGTAGTAAAGAAAATTGTAAAGAGTGCACCAACTGTGCAACTTTACCAAACATTACCCTTTGTGAAGACGATTTTGAAAAAACAAGCAATTATAACGACCAAGTGGAGAATTATGAATCTGATGGTTGTACCTGTAGTACTAAGTAGAGGTTAATACCCTGTTTTTTTATTTAGTTAATGAAGGACTCTCTTATATTAGGGGAGTCCTTTTTTTATGGATTGCTTCGAAGTAAGTTGCCTCACTAAAACAAATTAAAAAAGCCTTTCCCTAAATCAAACAACCTGTTCCCTCATTGGTTCTTTTTTATGAAGTGATCTCCGGTTAGATTTGGAGAAACTTTTAAATCAAACAACCATGAAAAACATTAAAATCAATCCCGTTTACGTTGTGTTGGCCGTTTTGGCTTTGGTCGCTTTTCGCTCGCCAGAAGATCAACGAATAGTAAACAGTACAGAAAGAACCATTACCGTAACAGGTAGTGCTGATATGATGGTGCCACCAGATGAAATTTCGATAGACATTTCTTACCGTGAGTATTGGCACAACAGAACCCTTAAAAGCAAAGCAACCATTAGTCAAATCGAAAAGAAAATCATTAAAGCAGCCAATGATGCCGGAGTGCCAACAACAGCCATTGCTGTAAATTCTGCTGCTGCCTGGAAACACCATTGGAATTACTGGTACTATTGGTACGATTACCACAATTACATGAACCAAAAGAACCTTACCATCAAAGTAAAGTCTTCTAAACAATTGAATCAGGTGATTAAAAACTTAAAGGCGAATGACATTAAACGAGATGGCATTACCAACATACAACTCAATGGTTCTTCCAATAAAAAGATACAAGAGTACCGTAAAATGGTAAAAGAAAGAGCCATGCAAGCCGCACAAGAAAAGGCAGATTACCTGTTGGAAGCTGTAGGCCAAAAAAGGGGAGTGGTGGTTACCATTACCGAGTTGGATGACCCTACAAGTAAGACGACTACTACAACACACGGTGGCTATTACCATCCGTATTGGGGTTATCCTTACTTAGGTGGTTATGGAGGAAGCACTACCATTAACAATGGAGGAGCCAATGCCATCTCCAATTCATCAGTGAGCATGCCTTCTTCTGGCAGCGGAAGTGTTGGTGCTCAAGGAAAAGATGATTTAAGCATGAAGCCTATTCGTTTGCGTTACGAAATACAAGCACAATTTACGATTGTACCAATGTAGAATTACTTTAGGCGTAATTCAAAATTAAACCTCCTGGCTTCGGCTGGGAGGTTTTTTTAGAAAATGTTAAAAAGAATTATTTGTGCAAGGAAAAGTGTGCCAAAAACAATAATCATTGGTTTCCATTTGTTTGGTTCATTTTCTTTTTTGTAATTCGGGTTAGCAAGCATTATTTGACTCCGTATAAATTGAGTCATTTCATTATCCTTACCAAGACCAAAATCGTTTAATTCAACAGAAGTAATTAGAAACCAGTGGTGCTTCTTAGTAATTTTATCTTTGTATTTCACTACTGTTAATGATGGACTGAGTAATGCAATTTGATAGACCCATTCTATATCCTCATATTGGATGATTTTAGTTGGACTAAATGGAATCTTTACCAATATGTGTTCTTCTGTAGCTTCTGCTGATTGAATTTTTATGAAGAGAATAGTTGTTGCACAAGACGCTAACATAAAAAGAAGCATAGGTTGCCGAATATAAAAATCTGCTTCGACTGTATTCTCATTACCAAAAAATAGGGTTAGTAAGAAGATGACGACTAATATATTCGCCCCTGGAATGATATACTTGAAGAGGAAAGTAAATGAGGAGCTTTTATACATACCGTCTTATTATAATTCTTCTCTTAGCGTTTCGGTTAAATAATAACCACCTGTTGTAGTTGTTTCACCCCTTTTTTCAATCAATTCAGCATCTTTAAGCAAGGTGATGTGCTTTTCCAGGGTGTTCTCATTTGTTCTCGTTTTCTTTGCGTAAAACGGAATTAAGTTCCCTTCCTCTGTAGCAATTTGGGTGAGCAGTTTGGTTAAATTACCCTGCATTTTTGATGTTTTTTCGCTGAATTTTTCCTGAATAATTGCTTTAATTCGTTTCTTATCTGTACCTCCATTTGTACCTCCATTTGTACCTCCTTTAATTAATAAATTACCCAAAGGAATGGTGGTGGTAAACACATTGTCTTCGTTGAACTTAGGCAGCTCATCGGTATCAATATACAGCTTAAGGTATTTGTTTACATTTCTCACACCAGAACCAATTTCATCCGACCATCCCATGGCCTTAAAAAAACCTCTAATGTTTGGGTTTTTTGGTAGTGGGTTAAAATCATCTGGCAACAAATTTCCTTTTACATTGGGTTTGTTTGGATTGGTGGCCACTACTTTATCTTTGTAAATGATAAAATCGGTAGACATTGCATTGGTATATTCTCGGTGAACAATAACATTTCCAATCACCTCTCTAAAAATAAGAGCTCGTAAATCTTTGCGTTGTCCTGCTTCTATGAAAAACTTTTCCGGTAATTTTTGTTCCACAAAAGCCATCAATTGGAGGTAGGCATCAATTAAATTTCCTTTTAATGTAATGCGATCATCGTAACGGTCTAAGTTGATGATGCGTTCCATGGCTTCTATTTTATAAGCTGGTAAAAGGTTATTAATGGTTTGATCTTTCCCAAACAATAGGGCGGCACCAAGGGTAAACCCTTCTTCTCCGTTAGAGAAATCTGTTTTATACAAGCCCGATTCTTTTAACATGCTCATGTTATCTAAGCTCAACCATGGATGAGAAGCATTCGCAGAATGAATTATGTTTCTGGCTTTATTGATAACGTCTTCATCCAAATCGCTAAGGCTGAGACCAGGAAAGATTTCTCCTTCAGAAAAGGTTTGTTTTTTTCTTGAATAAAGCTCAGAAAGCCTTCCATCACCCGTTACCTCAATGTTTAAACTGCCTTCACGTTCGTAAATTTTATCCGCATGTTTATGAACTTGCGAGCTCGGTGGTAACCTGATAGAGATGATGTGAACATCTCCTCTTGTTCTTATTCTTGGGGTAAAGCCAAAATTGGGCTTCAGGTAAACCGCATTTGATTGCTTGGCGATGATGTCTTTAAGCACTAGTTCTGGTTGACTTATTCCAGTAACGCTACCTTCATTATTTATGCCCAAGAAGATAATACCCCCAGAAGTATTTAGCATGGCACAGATGGTCTCAAATAAACCACTCGGACAGTTTCGATCTGCTTCAAAAAAAGCAATGGTAGGTTTTTGTCCCTTATCGATAATTTTCTGGATGAGTTCTTCTGCCATGTTTTGTTAATTGCTAAGCGTAAAGATACAAAAAGCGTGGCAGTTCATCTCATTTTTTTTCAATTGTCGAAATGACAATTAGGTGATGTTGAGGTCAATATAAATGGGGTTGTGGTCGGAGAGGATGACACCATTGTGCTCAGGCTTTTCTATGGTTTGGGCATTGCTTACCTGACCTACTTTACCAGCCAACCAATCTATTTTTAGGGGTACACAACCCTTCCATGGTCTCAACCTTCTTTCCAAATCTTTGAGTAGGATGGGAGGCACAAATTTTTTGGCTTTCTCATTGCTCAATAAATCGTTAATGTCGAAATAGATGGTGCCCTTTTTACGATCGTTAAAGGTCTCAAAATCAAAACCTGCTGCTGTGAGTTCATCAAACAGGGGTTTGTCAAACTTGAGTTCTGGTGTCATGTAATGCCCAATGGCGCCAGCAAAACCTACGGTAAAAAACTTAGAGATAACCTGCCAAGCCAGTTCTGGTTTTCTACGCAAGTTAAAGGTAGAGCAGTTAAAATCACCACCTACCAGTTGGATGTCTGCAGGTGGTAAAGCCGTTAACAGCGCTTTTAATTGTGCTGCTCTGTCTTTAGCCGTAGAGCTTAAATCGATGTGTATAGCCCCTAAGGCCATGCTTTTATCACCCACTTGCAATTGTGCTACCAAGCCTTTTTTACAACCCAAGCGTTTTTCTGAACTGTGAAACACTTCTTTTACAGGAGGTACTTCAACGCCTTTGGCTGCGGTAATGGGGTACTTGGATAGGATGGCAGTGCCGTGTAAAGCTGTGGTATTTTTGGTGCTGTGGCTGGTTTCACCTATGGCGCCTTTTCCGAGCACCAAATAGGAGGGGGCAAAACAATAATTCATGCCCAAAGCTTCAGCCAATTCTTGGGCTACATTTCTGTTGCCCGTTCTGCCCATGCCTTTATCCATTTCTATGGCCAAGATCACATCTGCTTTAGAAAGGGCTTCATTGGCTTTAAAATAGCCTATGATGG
>JAJCYO010000028.1 GCA_029262875.1 Flavobacteriales bacterium | reverse complement strand
CATTACAAGACTATCAACACCATATTGATTCGTAACAGTTAAAGTTACATTGTAATTTCCAGAAGTTGCATAGCATATTGACCCTGGATTTGAACCAGTCGCTGTAGCTGGTGTCCCACCTGGAAACGACCATGAATATGAAGTCGGAGTACCTGTACTTAAATCAGTAAATGTGATACAATCAGTTTCACATAAAGTGGTTTGGGAAGCCGAAAAGTTCGCTGTTGGTGAACAATCATTAACTGTTATTGTATTTGAGGTTGTATCAAATACTGCCCCATCAAAAACAATAAGTTGAACCGTATACGTACCTGGTGTATTAAAAAATATAGTATGTGGTCCTTGATTGATAGCTGTACTTGGTGTTGCACCACCTACAGCAGTTAAATCAAAATCCCATTGCCATATGGTTGGTGTTCCACCTGTGGTAGCATCTGTAAAGACAACAGAATCTCCTGCGCAAATAGTACTGCTACTTGTTGTAAATCCAGCACTTATGCTTGAACAAGTTACCACGTTTACAACAATGGTCGTATCATCTGTACCGTTAGCATCTGTAACGGATAGGTTAACACTGTAGGTTCCTGGTGTATTGTAGGTAACATTATGAGGCCCTTGTGTATTTGCTGTTGCTGGAACAACTCCTCCAAGTCCTGTAAAATCGAAATCCCAAACCCAAGTTGTTATTCCTGTTCCTGTGCTGTTATCTGTAAATAGTATATTGCCTCCAACACAAATTGTTATTGAATCTGGTGTAAAGCTTGCGGTTGGTTGACTACAGTTATTCACAGTAATTGTTACAGAACTTGTATCAATACATCCATTACCATCTGTCCCTGTTACAATGTAGTTGGTTGTAGCTCCAGCTGCAAAAGCAACTCCATCCGTTACTCCGCCTGTCCAAGTATAAGATGTTGCTCCACCTCCGGTTAACGTTACCATATCTCCATTACAAACAGTTGTTGCCGGTGCTGCATTAGCTGTTATAGTAGGTAAAGCATTTACTGCAATGGTCATGGTATCTACATCTCCGCAACCTAAGGTATATGTAATAACATGATTACCACCACCTGCTGTAGCTGGATCAAAAGTTCCCAATGCCCCATTAGTAATTCCTGTACCTGTCCATGTTCCTCCTCCTTGTGCAGCAGTTAGATTTGTTGAAGGCGCATCTGCGCAAAATGGACCTGCTTGGGTAATGGTAGCATCGCAACCAGCAGGATTACTGGTTAACGTAATGTCATCTATTGCCGCTGAAGGATCCGCTGCTGTTCCATCCCCGTTGTTTACCCATAAAAATCCAATTTGAACATTTGGGTTATTATCTGCAGAAGCTGGTAAATTTATTGTAGTTACTGCAGTCCATTGACCTTGTGCACCACATAATCCGGACTTTGCTATAGGGTCAACATTTGCCCATGTAGCTCCATCAAAATACCAAAAGGAACAATCATCTAATGCCCCTTGTCCATTTTCTATGTAATTAAAGTCTACAGTAATATTAGTTTGTCCTGTACAATTAATTACTGGAGATTCTGCTCTGGAATTTGTAATCTCAGCTGGACCTGAATCATCGTAAGCTGCCCCACAATCTCCTGTTGGGCAAAAAAGAAATGCCGCTGCAGAAGTTGAAACATTACCAACGTGTAAAGTTTGATTACCTGTACCACCAACACCACATCCAGGAGGAAGAACCCCTGATTCGGTATCACTAACATACCATCTGTTTGCATTTGCTCCTTCTCCACCCTGAGAAACTCTTGTCCAACTAACTATGCTTGGATCGCATCCCGATCCAGCAGCACATGGTGTACCATCAAACCCTTCGGTATAAAAAACTTGTGCATTTAATGCACCTGTTAAAAAAAGTGCTGTAATCAATACTAATGACCGTAATTTCATGTTTTTAAATTTTGATAATAAAGATATTCTAAATATGCGTTATTTCTATTTCGTAAATAGAATTTATTTTCAGTTCTAAGGTAATTTTATTAGTTTTATGCCAAGTAAAATCAATACCTAAAAAATATTTTATTTTCACCTCTAAAATGATTAACCAACAACTTATATCACTAATTAAATCACTTACTAAAAGTGAAAAAAGATACTTCAAAATAAATTCTTCACTCATAAAGACGAACAAAACGCTATTAAAGATGTTTGAGTTGATAGAAAAAAATGAAATTTATGCTGTTTCCGAGATTTCCAAAAGATTAGACATCCCTAAAAAATCAAATATAGCGGTTATCGAATCACGCTTACAAACCTTAATACTAAAGCATTTAAGGGGTTTTCATTCTAATAGCTCTCAGAGTATTGAGTTGAACAATCTATTGGTAGAAATCGAAATCTTATACAATAGAAGGTTATTTAAAAACTGCGGAAAACTAATATTAAAAGCAAAAAAAATTGCCTCCAAACATGATCACCATTTAGCATTACTGAGTATATTAAAATGGGAATCTTACATTGAAAAAGAACAAGGTAAATACCTAAAGCAATCACAAGCTAAGCTCAAGGAAATTGTTGAAAAAGAAGAGGAACTACTTAACGGTTATAAGCGATTAACCCAATTTAAACACCACACATTCAACTTACTACTACTTTCAAAAAATAGAATTGTAGCCCAATTAAATCAAGAGTTAAAAGAATATGACAAGCTCATTGCAACTGACTTTTTTGATATAAAGGCTAATTTTTCTTTTGATGAAAAGCTTTACTTACTCAATTTTAGAGGAATGTATTATATGAGTAGAGCAAAGTTTAAAGAATGCTTAGACCAGTACATTATCTTAATTGATGAAATAGAAAAGTCAGATAGAAAAAATATTCTAAAATCAAATGAATACTTTTTAGGGCTTAATAATTTATTGCTACTTCAAGTAATGAATAAAAAATTTGATGACTCCAACCAAACACTTAAAAAAATATACAATCGTTTTGACGGAATAGCAGCATACAAACCCTTACTATTTAATGTTACCCGCTGTTATGAAATTGGAATTTACTGCGAGATGGGTGAAGCAAAAAAGGGGCTTCAACTTATCCCTGAAATAGAAAAAGGGCTTCAAAAATATCATTCAGAAACAAACGACATTAACAAGTTGTTATTTTATTTAAACATTGCGATCATCTACTTTTTCAATAAGAAATATTCTAAATCCATTTACTGGTTAAACATTTTCTTAAATGACTATAGTATTAAAAAGAATGATGTTACCTCAAATATTTATTATTACGGACATATCATTAACATCATTATCCAGTTCGAAGCAGAAAACTACGATCCTATTGACTACTTATATAATGAATGTGTCAATAACCTCAAGAAAATTAGAAAAATAAATCGGTTCGACAAGGTTGTTTTGAGCTTTATAAAAAAACACTCTAACAACCCAATTACTTCTAAAAAAGAGAAATCTGAAGCATTCAAGGAGTTGAAAAACAATTTAGAAGAAATAATAAAAGCCCCCGAAGAAACTATTTCCCTTCAGTTTTTCGATTTCTTCTCTTGGATAGACAGCCATTTGAAAAATGTTCCCATCACGGAATTAATCCAAAAAAAATATTTACGTTAATTCTAATAGAAATTTAATCGTATCGATTCCATCTGCATAATCGTTTAATTTTGGACATTGTGCCTGACCAAAATCTAATGTATTTAACGGAGTATTTTCACTCGAAACAATACACTGAAGCTCTTCTTTATCCGCTTCAAGCTTATTTTCTAACTCATCAACAGAATTGTAATATTCATAATTCAACACACCAACAGGAGAAGACATACTTGCATCCTCTTTCAACAATAAAAATCCATTGTCCAACAACTTATTGTTTCCCATAAGGTAAACTGCTTTATTGTAGTCGTAGTTGTTAGCATATTTATTATTGCTTGTTACATCTTGGTAATCATCAAGAATAGACTCAAAAAATGTGTCGATTCTATATTCTTCAGGAATGTACATTTTAGAAACACTTCTGCAACCTAAGCCAAAGTATTGAAATATATCACTTCCTAAAGCCCTAATTTCCTCAACACCATCCTTCTCGTTGAGAATAGCTACTGAATTCCTATTTTTCCTAATAATGTGTGGATATTTTCCAAAGTACTGCTCAAAATATCGAGCCGTATTGTTGCTTCCTGTCGCAATTACTGCATCAAAACCTTCAAGCCTATCATTAAATGTTATCATATCTTCCATTATTGGATCAATAAAGACAAGTATCTCTGCAATTTTCTTTAACAATGTATTGTCATCTGAGGATAATTTTGCTTGAAGTTTATTTCCCGTAATTAAAACACAAAGCATATCATGAAATCCTACCAACGGAATATTCCCTGCCATGATAACACCAATGTTTTTTTTAGAATGATTCTCAATAGTATATTTTGACAACCAACTGTTAAGGTTATTTTTTGATAAAGAATTGGAAATTTCGGTAATTGATGTAATAACATTTTCCTTCGTAAACCAACCATTATAAGCTTTTTGCCTAAGAATTAGCGCTTCAAAATCACTGTAAAAAGCATCATTAAGAATTGTTAATGACGCCTCTTTTGTGTTTGTCCCAAACTGTTTTAAAAATAATCCTAACTGAACAAAAGCATTTATTCTTTTTTCTAAACTCATTTAATTACATTTGTAGGCGAAATTACTAACATAAAACGTTTAAAAAAATGGCAATTATAATAACTGACGAATGTATTAATTGTGGGGCATGTGAACCAGAATGTCCAAACAATGCAATTTATGAAGGTGGTGATGAATGGAGAGTAAGCGATGGAACAGATGTTTCTGGTGATTATGGTCTAAGAGATGGAAGTTCTATTGATGCTGATGACTCACAAGATCCTGTTAGTGAAGATTTTTACTACATAGTAGCTGATAAATGTACAGAATGTAAAGGTTTTCATGATGAGCCTCAATGTGCTGCAGTTTGCCCTGTAGATTGCTGTGTTGATGATGAAGATGTAAGAGAATCTGACGAAGAATTATTAGCTAAAAAAGACAAAATGCACCTTTAATGGTTGACATTGGTACAATATTCGCATTAAAAAACCGTGTATTAATCGTACACGGTTTTTTAATGCTCAATCTCTTTTAACATTTGGTAAGGTTCAACCTCATATTCGTTTTCTTTTTTTGTGTTAGTACTACAACATTTTCGCAAAAAACTGAAGTTAACTTTGATGCTGAAATTGCTGCATTAAATACTTTAGGTGAGCGAATTATTAGTAGTGAAACAGATGAAAGTAAATACAAGGCAAATGCCGCCTACAAAATTGCCTTAAAAGAGCTTATCACTAAAAAACACTCTTTTGATTATCATTTTGATTCTTTAAAAACCCTTAGTGTTTTAAAAGCAAATAATTTAAAAATATATAACTGGGCTATTCCATTAACTGATGGAACCTTTGAATATTTTGCTTTTTTGCAACACCGAAAATCTAAAGAATCTTTTATTATCACAGAGCTTATTGATAAATCAGAGGGAATGAAATCACCTGAAAATAAAATCTTATCTGCAAAAAGTTGGTACGGAGCACTGTATTATAAAATAATTAATGATAAAAAATTAGGCGAAAACTACTATACTTTATTAGGGTGGGACGGCAACAACAACCTCACTAATAAAAAAATTATTGACGTTATTAATATCTCGGAAAATGGAATGGTAAAAATTGGCGCCCCTATATTTAAAACAAAAAAGAAAACCAAAAGAAGGATGATCTTTGAATACACGGAAGATGCGGTAATGTCTTTAAAGTTTCATCCAAAAATTAAAAAAATCGTATTTAACCAGTTAGATCCTATTAGTAGTAATTTGAAGGGCGTTTATGAATATTACGCTCCAAATTTGAAGTATTTTGATGCACTTATCATAAAAAATAAAAAGTGGATAATAGAAAAAAATACGGATATTACATTAGACCGATCGATACAAGAAAGATTTTGGGTTGATCCGAACGAAAAATAATAATTATAAAAAATAATCGTTTATATAAAGACTCACCCTCAAGGCACTTAGTAACAGTAATTTTAAACTTATGAAGAACATTTTAACTTTAATGTTGGTACTATTTATTGGTACAGCATTCGGACAAGAGGTAACAGAAAAGATAAACACACATAAAGGGGAATTCTCCTGGGGAATAAGATCTACAGGAAGTATGTTTAGTGAAAGTGATAATTATTTTGGAATTGGAGCTGGGTTTCAAGTAAGGTACAGGGTAACAGATCGTCTCGGATCAGAGTGGTTTGCCGACTGGATTACGACTGATATTGGTGGTCTCGGTCAACGAATCGATGCTCATATTGGGGTATCTGCTATCATTTATCCTGGTAAAAATCCTAATCAAAAAGGTAAATTTACACCTTATGTTATGGGTGGCTTCTGTGGAGACTATACAAAAATAACATCCAATCTTTCTCATAATGATTTAGATGATACCCACACACAAGACTCAAAAGACAGGTGGAGTTTTGCAACTCAACTTGGATTAGGCACGCACTATAACATCACTGAAACATTTGACATCTCTTTATCTACACAGTACATTATGCATTTTGGGGCAGATATCCATTCAGAAATAGAGACAAACGATCATGGGGAAGAATTCCTCCACATACATCATGAAGATGGTAGTAGCTTAGAAGGACATTGGTTTTTAACCTTGAGCGCCAACATTATGCTCGCAGATTTAGTTAAAAAGAAATAACCCCCATTTATTCAATTTTAGAACTATGAGAAGAATAATAGTAACATTTATACTAATCGTTCCATTAATGAGTATGGCTCAAGATAATGAACGAGTAATAAGAAAAGGATTGGCAGCAGGTAAGGGTACCTTAGCCATGGGAATGCCAACTGATTATGAAGGCACAAACATGTATGTTAGTGGTAATCTACAATATTATTTTCAAGATAACATCTCTTACAGAGGAGAAGTATGGTTCTTCTTAGGGTCTGATGGAGAGAAAAATTTATTCAAACAAAATAGTACCCTGTTTACTAATTTCAACTACCACATTCGCACAAAAAACAACATAGATCCATACATCGGTGTTGGTCCTGGTTTTAGCTGGACACAATTAAAAGAACCCGATCATATAATGATAGTAGGTAACGAACATGGTCTTTCGGATTACAAAGCCACTATAAACCCTGTGGCTTCACTTACCGCAGGTATAAATTATTATACCAAATGGGCACATCTTTTTATTGAAGCTAAGTATGTTCATGGCATTCACTTATCAGACATCCCAGCTGTCTCTTTAAATGAATTAAGAATTGCTTTTGGATTTGGTTGGAACATTAATACAATTAAGAAGAAACAGTAAAAAAATTAAAGTTTTTCCAACTCTCCTCTAACAAATTCAACCAACTCTTTCACATAAGCTTGAGAAAAATTGAATTCAATTCCAGCGGTTTGGTATATTTCTCCAATTGGCTTCGTATAACCTAACTTTAAAGCTGCTATGTATTGATCAATGGCTTTATCAGGGTTCTGTTTGTAATTACGCCAGATGGCTATTGCTCCTAACTGAGCCATTCCATATTCTATGTAGTAAAAAGGCACTTCGAACAGGTGCAATTGTTTTTGCCATAAGTTGGTCAAATCAGTTTCATTTTCGCTCCAGTCTACTACATTGCTGCCAAACTCTTGCATTATCCCATTCCATTTTCTATTCCTTTCATCAATGGTATGGGATGGGTTTTCGTAAACCCAATGCTGAAATTTATCAATAGTAGCAACCCAAGGTAAAGTTTCCAAAATCCGATGCAACTGCTCTTTCTTGGCTCTTTTCAACTCTTCTTCATTCGCATAAAATTCATCCCAGTAATCCATGGTAATGAGTTCCATGCTCATAGAGGCTAATTCTGCCACTTCTGATGGAACATCTTTAAACGCTGTTAACTCTAAATCTCTTGACAAGAAAGAATGAAGCGCATGCCCTCCTTCATGAACCATAGTAATTAAATCCTGGTGAGAGCCTACAGCATTCATGTAGATAAAGGGCACTCCTATTTCATATAAAGGGTAATTAAACCCTCCTGGAGCTTTCCCATTTTTAGATTCTAAATCTACGTACTTTAATTCCTTCATTATGGCCAATCGTTCACCAAAATAGGGTCTTATTTTATCAAAGCACAGAATTGATTTATTCATTAACTCCTTTCCACCATCAAAAGGTTTTAATGGAGTGTTTCCATCTGGATCAACACTTACATCCCAAGGTTTCAAATTAGATAGTCCTAACTTCTCTTTTCGTTCTTCATCAAAAGAGTTTAATACTGGAACCACTTCTTTGGCAATAGCATTATGAAAATCAAAACAATCTTGTGGGTTGTAATCAAAACGACCCATATCCGCAAACTTATAATCTCTATAGTTTACAAAATCAGCATTTTGAGCTTCTTCCGTTCTTAATTTAATCAAGTGATTAAACAATTCATTAAAAGCTATAACTTCTTTTAATCTTCTTTTCGAAATTTTTTGATAAGTTTTTTCTCTAACTTTTCTATTCGTATCTTCCAAGAGCTTTCCAGCTTGTTGCAGCGTCATTTCCTTACCGCCTATTTCAACTGTCATCTTTGCTGCAATTGCCCCATATTTTTGTGAAATAGTATTTAATTGTGCCTGTAATGGAATATTTTTTTCTCTAAAAATCTCTAACTCTTTTTTTAATTTCCTGAAATAGATAAAGTAGCCTCCACCCTTCAATTCATCTGTAAAGGTTGAATCAACAATTTTTTTATTGAACTCATTACTATACGGAGCGACTTTTGGTTGTATTTCAGTAATAAAAAAATGAAATTCTTTTTCTAATGCGCTATCCGTAGTATCAATGTTCATCTTAATGTAGCGCCAAGCTTCATCTTCTTCCAAAACAGCCTCCAATTCACTCCTGTCGGCCAACCATTTTTTAAGTTCATCAGCCGAGTTAATAGTCCTATTTTTTAACTCATCAAAATAAGGCAGTATCTTTTCCCAAGAATCTACAACAAGATTATCAGGCAATAAGTCTCTTTTCGGCTTAGTTGGTATGTCTAATTCTTTTGCTT
>JAJCYO010000027.1 GCA_029262875.1 Flavobacteriales bacterium | reverse complement strand
ATTAACATTGCTTCGCCACCATCATGAGCCGAACCTCCATAATGATTTTCCCAAAGAATGACTCCGTTTGAGTCTACTTTAACACCATAAAGGTGGTGATTTGGATCAATGCTAGACGAATGTCCACAAAGAATAAAACCTCCAGTGGATGTTTTTTCGAATGCTTGGCTTTCTTCATATCCATTCCCACCATATCGCTGAGACCATAAAGAATCACCAACTGAATTGGTTTTTAGTAAATAAAGATCTCGGTCTACAGCGCCATAATTTCTGGTAAAACCATACACCATAATTTCTTGATTTGTCAATTCTACTAATTCGGTACCTCCATCAATGTCCGATTCCCCATGAGTAGCTTGCCTAATTAGATTTCCACTTTGGTCTAACCAAACCATGTAAACATCTCTCAATCCACCTCCAAAGCTTTCAGTAGAACCTGTAATGCAAAATTCGCCATTGCTCATTTCAATAATGTCTTGGGGAATGTCATCCAGTCCTCCACCAACAGTATTTTGCCATATTAAGGTGCCATTGAGATCAACTTTAATAATGTGGATGTCTTTTTGTCCAGCTCCTGAACTTTGAGTTGTACCGATTAAGATTAAATTTCCGTCATTGGTTGCTAGAATATCAATTCCCTCTTCTTCCGCAGCTCCTCCAAAGGTTTTTTCAAAAAGAACATTTCCAGTTAAATTGGTTTTGATGAGGTAATGGTCTCCATTTGTTTCTCCAAAACTTTTAGTTGTTCCAATAATATAGAGCTCTTTGTCTTTAATGATGATTGAATTCGCGACATCATCTAAAGCCCCACCAATGTTCTTTTCAAAATTATCATAAGGTGGATTATCAATTGGTTCTGATTTTTTAGAACAGGAAGACAAAACACTTAAAAGAAGAAATAAATAGAAGGTTATTGCAGCTAAGTTTTTCATGGAAGAATTAACGTATAATTTCAGTTAATATTTTAAACACTAAAATTAAACGATTAAGACACATTAAGCCATTCTATACCTAAACTTTTTCTAGTTTAATAAAAGGCTCATTGGGAAATGAAATGGTTATGTTGTCATCAACAGTGATAGTACCTCCAGTTTCTACTACCCCCATCACTCCAGCTTTTCTAATTAAATTGCCATCTGCTCCTTTCCATACCAATGCTTTCATTAATCCTTGCTGAATACCGTCTAATTGATAACAGGGATTTCTTAATCCTGTAATTTTAATTTTTACGTTGGCTATTTTTAAAATAGTATTCTTGGGTAGTTCCAATAGGCTAATTCCTGAGGTGGTGATGTTTTCTCCCATTTGGCCAGGGGAGATATCAAATCCTTTTTCTTTTAGTTCGGTAAATAATTCCTCATGGATGAGGTGTACCTGTCTTAAGTTAGGCTGGCTGGGGTCTTTTTTTACGCGTGAACGATGTTTAACCGTTTTACCCATATGAGCATCACCATTAACACCAAGCCCTTCTATAACTTCTATGCTTGAATGGTTCTCTTTACTTAGAGTGTGAGAAGCACTTTTACTAACGGCAATTACTTTAGGCTGACTCATATAGTGGTTTTGTTTATTCCCCAACTCTTTTAGACTCGCTCTCAATTCCTGTTTTTCGTCTTCGGGATTTTATATTTTGATTACCGAAATTATAATTCAAACTTAAACTAACAAATCGGCTATCCCACATTCCATTTCCAGTTGATGTTAAACCATTAAATTCCGAAACACCTTTCCATCCAATTTGATTAAAGATGTTGTTAGCGTTTAAACGAGCCTTAAGTTTTTTCTTTAAGAATTCCCTTTGTATACCTGCACCAATAGACCAATTAGCATCGTATTTAAAAACTCCACCCCAAACTCCTGGTCCTGAATAATACCCAGAGATTTCACCTTTAAATCCTTTAATCAATTTGAACGTGTGTTGTTGGTAAATGGTGTAGCTAAAATTTTGAACATCCACTACGGCTCCATTTCCATAATCAGCCTGGTTGTCAATATGTGAAGCACTTAAATTAATAAATGCATCCCACCATTTTCTAACTGTAATGGGAAGGCTTGCATTAAAACTTATCACTTCTTCTGTTGCTAAATTATCCCAAGAGATAAAACCTGCTCTAGGGTCAATAGGATCGGGACCTATCAATCGTGTTATTTTATCATCGGTTCGACTATAGGCTACTTTAAAATTGTACTTGTAGTTTAGCGTATATCCTAGTTCAAAATTATTTACAATTTCTGGACGTAAAAAAGGATTTCCAGTAGCAACAGAAAGTTCACTAAGTTGGGTTCTGAAAGGATTTAATACATTGTAATCAGGTCGGTTAATTCTTCGACCATAGTTAAGGGCCAAATTTTGTTTCTGAGAAACTTTCCAAGTAATTCCTGCATTAGGGAACCAACTTAAATAGTTTAATTCAACAGGTGGAGCTTGTTGTGTTGATGAAAAAGCAGTTAAATTACCTGTAGCATCTGTTTGCTCTGCTCTTAAACCTGCTATAATGTTAAATTTCTTGCCCAAGGGATGAGAAAAACTAAGGTAACCTGCATATACGTTTTCTTCGTAATCAAAAAGATTGGATTGCGAATTATCGATTATGGCAACCCCATTTACTTCGTCAAAAACTTTAAAGGTATTTTGGGTTACCACTCTACCGTATTTTGTTCCAATGCCTAACTTCCCTTTACCTAAACTTCTTTCATAGTCGAGCTTAGCAGTATAAATCTCAATGTCAATAGGGGTGTCATAGCTGTTAATTACTTCGGTTAAAACACTATCCTCTGCCGCGTTGAAATAAGTATTTGGCTGAAATCGTTTGTTTTTATTTTGGTATTTACCGTAATCCAAATCAATGTTAAGCGTTTGTCCCTTTTTATTAAAAAAGCGATAATTTAAGTTATAAGTATTGTTAATTCTACTACTCTTCCCAGTGTTGTCTGCAATTAAAACACTATCTATCGTTGTTATGGTTTGCTGATCTGATATGGCAATTCTATTGAAACTTATTTCTTCACCAGTTAGATTACCACCACTAACTAAAAAACCAAGCGTATGATTTTTACTTAGGAAAAAATCTGTTCCTATTCGATAGTTATACATTTCGCGGTTGTTTTGGGTATCGTTTATCTCGTCCATAAACAAACCGTTCTGGTAGTTTTGAAAAACGATGTCATGAAAGTTATCATTTACATTATAACCGAGAGAACCAAAAACATTCATTTTTTTATTTCGATAATTTCCACTTCCATTAATGTTGTAACGCGTTAGTTCTCCTTGGGTATATGTACCACTTACCGATCCATTGGCACCAATACTTTTATCTTTTTTTAATCGAATATCAATTATTCCGGCATTACCTTCTGCTTCGTATTTTGCTCCAGGGTTGGTAATGATTTCAATTCTATCGATTTGGTCTGCCGGTAAGTTTTTTAAATAATTGCTTAAATCATCACCGCTTAAAGGAAGCTGTTTTCCATCTACATAAACCCTTACTCCTGAACGACCTAAAACATTTATATTGTCTTGATTATCTACATTTACAGCAGGCGCTTTTCTTAACAATGAAATTGCGTTTGATCCAGTGCTGTTTATTGTTCCTTGTACATTAAAGATGGTTCTGTCTGGTTTAACCTCCACCATAACACGTTCTTCAGTAACATTAAATGCTGCCAATTCTTCTGCTTGAGATTTAAAAGTTAGTGTGTTTAATTGCTTATTCTCGTTATTAGCTAATTCGAGGTTTTCTTTTACCAAATCAGGTAACCCAACAAAAGTGGCTTTTAGAAAGTAGTTTCCTGCTTGAATATTTTTTAGGTGAAAATTTCCTGATTCATTAGTTGTTTCAACCTTAACCATGCTGCTATCGGATGAATTGTATAAAGCAACATTTGCAAATGGAACAGTAGCTCCTTCATTATCTTTCAGTTGTCCTTGAATACTTGATTGTGCATGGACATTTAATAAGAGTAAACTAATAATAAATGTGAAGAATATTCTCATAATTAAGTTTTATAAATCAAAAGTAGGAATAGATTTTCTGTCATTTTTAAAGATAATGACAAGCGGTAAAATCTAAAGGATGAATGCCTTAATTGGATGAGTTTCCTCAACTATACTTGACTTGTGAGAGCTTAAAAGTGTTAAATACTTTTGATTTCTGAAGATTTTATCCAACCGATATTCCCATTAGGAAGCTTTATTTTACTCCAGTCACTATTTTTTTCCAAGAGGGTTACTTTGGTTCCTTCATGCAAAGTAAATAGCTGTTCAGCATTTTCGTTAGGTTCACTTTGTATATTAATAGTAGGGGCAAAAATAATGGCTTCTGTAGATTGTTTAACGATAGCATTATGTTGTGAAGCCATCAAGAAAGAAAACATTGATAGTCCTAAGAAAAACAAGCCTGCATAAAAGCCTGTTTTCTTAATCAATACCTGGCTCATTAAAAGGTAGCTTACAAAAAAGAGTAATGATAAAAAGATTAACCCAGTTGCATAATAAGCCCAATTTTCTACAGTTCTGGAAGTGATTAAATTTCTCCAGGTACTGCCTATAAAAAGTTCTGGCAAGCGGTCAATTTTGTCTATGGTAAGTTTATTAGCCATGGCCAGATTAAACAAAGCATCTTCATTGTCTGGTTTAAGTTTTAACGCCTTTTCATAGTTTAAAATGGCTTCAGGGATATTATCTGTTTTATAATAACAGTTACCTAAGTTGTAATAAATAGAGGTAGATAAATTATCATTAGCTATTATAGACTCATATACTTCAATAGCTTCTGCATATTTACCTTCTGCATAAAAAGCATTGGCCGTATTGAACTTTTCAATGGCTTCACTTTTCGCAAACAATGAAGTGGTAACAAGTAAAATAGGTAATATGTATTTGGTCAAACTCATGCCTTTATTTCTTGCTCTATTTGATTAATAATTGCTTCAGCTTTATTGTATACTTCTTGTTCGGAAATGGAAACTGGGGCAAAACGTGCCATATCACAGAGTTCAATAGTATCCATTAATTCTTTTGATGTTTCATCATTTACATCAATCTCGTTGAGTTTCTCTTTGATATTGGATTGGTTTAGCTCAGAGACCGCTATGTTTAGTTTATCACTAATGTAACCAAATAGCGCTTTTGAAATGTCTTCGTAAAAAGCGTTTTTATCATTTGAAGCTAAACTCTGTTTTGCCGAACTCAATAATTTTCCAGCTATTTTGCTTGCTTTTTTCTTTTTCATCCCAACCACATCACTATTAGCAACCCTAATTCTATTTCTAAAAATATAGGTAATGATAAATAGAAGTGGAGCAAGAATGAGTAGTAAATAGAACTTCCAGCTGTTGTAAAAATCTTCATTTGAATGAGAAAACTTCACACCGTTGGTATGGATGTAACGAATATCATTACCTAATACTTGAATGTCTTCTTTACTGGAGGAATAAACTACATTGTCAGAAGTACTGCCGTCACTTTTTAAAACATTAATTGATATGCCTTCTGTAGTTATAGTTTTGTATTTTTTTGTACTTGGATCAAAGTAGCTAAAAACAATAGGGTCTATCTTAAATTGACCAGCATGACGAGGAATGACTAAATAATCAAACTCCTTAGAACCTGAAACTCCAGAACCGTCTGTTTTAATATTGTCATTTACCTTTGGATCATAAGTTTCAAAATCAGATGGAAATTTTATTTCAGGACTATCAATCAATGGAAGGTTTCCTTTACCAGAAATTTTTATTTTAATGTTTACCGCTTCATTGGCTTTTATTTCTTTTGATGAAACGTCCAATTTTAAATCTAAATTTCCAACTGCGGCATCAAAACCATTTGGAGCATTGGCAGGGTGGGGAAGTACAGTGATTTTTATAGGCTTACTTTTTAAGCTGTACTCAACGTTTTCTACTCTACCAAAAAATTGATCAAATACACTTTGCCCTCCACCAGATACTCTTTTCTGAACAATAAACTTCATTTCTAAAGGGTCTATTTCTAATACTCCTGAACGCTGAGGGAATAACACAATTTGTCTTATAGTAGCAACGCTATACCGATAACCACCGATTATTTCTTTGGTCCATACTGATTCTCCAAAATCTATTTCTTGACTCCAAAACCCATTTAAGTCAGCGTTTTTAACCAATTCGTTTCCAGCAAGTCCAACTCTTGTGTAAAGTTTATAGGTAGCAATAATTTGCTCTCCTTGATAAACTTTCCTTCTACTAACGGTAGACCTGATGAATAGATCATCGGAAGCATTGCCTCCAGATTTGGTTTTGCTGCCTCCTTGGTTTCCACTTTGTTGTACTTTAATCCCTTTGCCTACTTTAATTTTAATGGAGTTCGTTTTATAGGCTTTACCATTTGCACTCGCCACTGCTGGTCCTATGGTAAAGTCACCTTCTTTAATTGCCATTAATATATAACTGTAGCTAATGCTTGAAGTCGTTTTACCATTTACCCAAGACATATTTGTAGATTGATTTGGGCCAGAAAGCACTCGGAAATTAGTCAGTTTAGGGGGCTTAAAATTTCCGATTTTTGTATTTGATGTGAACTGAATTTGAAAACGATCGCCTGTTTTAACAGCGCTATGACTACTTGCTGCTGTAAAACTTACTTCTTGAGCAAAAGAAACATTACCAAGTAATGAAACAAGGAGAATTAGTGAGATATGTTTTACAAAATAGTGCATTTTAGGCGGCTAATTTACTACCAATCTTTTTCAATGGTTACCTTTTGTCCTTTAACCTTTTTCTTTTTCAATTTCGCTTGGACTTTCTTTTCTTGGTTATTTAAGGCATCCAACATGCGCTGAGCATCTTTTTTAGAGATTTGGTTGGGTTTAGGCTCTTTTTTCTTGTCCCCCTTATCTTGTTTGTCTCCAGGGTCGTCTTTTTTCTCATCCTTTTTATCTCCTTTGTCTTTGTTCTTATCGTCTTTTTTATCCTTGTCTTTATCTTTATTCTCGTCCTTCTTTTTGTCCTTGTCCTTATCTTTGTCATCTTTTTTATCCTTGTCCTTATCCTTATCTTTTTTCTCTTGTTCTTCTTTTTTCTGAAGTTTTTTCCTTGCATAAGAAAGGTTGTAGCGGGTTTGGTCATCGCTTGGATTTTCTCTTAGCGCTTTTTTGTAAGCATCAATACTCTCTTTATATTTTTGAGATTCTAAATAAGAATTACCAATATTATGATAGGCATTGGCTTTTAGTTTTTTATCATCTGTTTTTGCTACAAATTTTTCAAATTGTTGAATGGCTTCAGCATATTTTTTTTGTTTGTAGAGTGCATCACCAAGATTAAAATCTGCTTTAGATGCTTTACTATTTTTCTCTAATGCTTTTTTATAACTGGCATTGGCTTCTTCGTATTTCTTGTCTTTATACTGCTTATTTCCTTCTCTGATGTGCTTTTTCTCATCTTGAGCGTAGGCATTCAAGCTGATAATAAAAGACAATATGTATAAGGTATATTTCATTATTTATTGGTTTCAAACAAGTTTACACCGTCTAATTTACTACTTCTTCTATTTGAAATAAAATACTCCACTACTATTAATATTAACGCAATTATTAAGAATAACTGAAATCGGTCTTCATAATCTTTAAAAGATTTGCTCCCGAATTCTTTCTTTTCCATCTTATCAATTTCATCCATTATAATGTTTAACCCAGCATTTGCATTACTTGCCCTAACATAAGAACCATGCCCAGCAGCAGCAATTTCTTTTAACATGCTCTCATTTAATTTGGTAACCACAGTATTTCCAGTATTGTCTTTTCTAAAATCAACTTGCGCACCATTTTCATAAATAGGAATTGGACCACCTTTTTCACTACCCATGCCAATTGTGTGAACAGTTACATTCTCAGCAGCGGCTTCAGTAGCAGCTGTCTTTGCATCATCTTCATGGTTTTCTCCATCCGTAATTACAACAATAGATTTGCTGGTCCCATTTTCAAAATCAAATGATTCCATGGCTAAATTTATTGCCGAACCAATAGATGTTCCTTGTGTTGGAACAATATCAGTGCCAATGGTTTCTAAAAACAGTTTTGCAGAGGAATAATCAGTTGTAATTGGTAGTTGGACATAAGCATCACCAGCAAAGACAATAATTCCTAACCTATCATTATGTAATTTTTCTATTAATTGGTAAATGGCTCTTTTTGATCTTTCTAATCTGTTTGGAGATAAATCTTCAGCAAGCATAGAATTAGAAACATCTAATGCTATCATTAAATCAATACCCTCTCTTTTAACTTCCTCTAATTTGGTTCCAAACTGTAAATTGGCCAATCCAATTAAAAGAGAAGTTATTGCAAAAGAGTACAATACAAACTTTACAATAGGAAGTGATTTAGATACATTAGGCATTAATCGTTTAATTATTGCTTGATTCCCAAACTGCCGTAACTTTCTTCTTTTCCAATTTTGAACCAATAGAAATACAACCGCAATTAATGGTATTACCACTAATATTGCCCAAAGGAAGATATAATGTTCAAACCTATACAATGCCTTTAAAGATTAAATTTCTTAATAAAAATTCTAACAATAGGAGCACAACAGAAACCAATGCAAATGGCCAAAATTTTTCTGATTTCTTTTTGTATTCTGTTACTTCTATTTTAGACTTTTCTAACTTGTCAATTTCTTTATAAATGTCTTCTAAACTATTTTTATTGGTTGCTCTAAAATATTGACCATCCGTAATTTCAGCAATTTCTTTCAATGTTTTTTCATCAATCCTTACTGGTACATTTTGGTACTGTGTTCTTCCAAATTGATCTTTAAAAGGAGTTCGAGCGGTACCATTAGAACCAACACCTACGGTATAAACTCTAATTCCAAATTCCTGAGCAATTTCTGCTGCAGTAACGGGGGGAATGGATCCTCTGTTGTTTGATCCATCAGTTAAAACAATGGCAACCTTGCTAATTGCCTCGCTATCTTTTAATCGACTTACCGAAGTTGCCAATCCCATCCCAATAGCTGTTCCATCCTCTATCATTCCGTTTTGGATGTCATCAAATAAGTTCAATAAGACATCATGGTCGGTGGTCAATGGACACTGCGTAAAGCTCTCTCCAGCATAAATAACTAACCCAATTCTATCGTAAGGCCTTTCAGAAATAAAATCCATTGCAACTTGTTTAGATGCCTCTAAACGATTTGGACTAAAATCTTCTGCGAGCATACTTCCTGAGATGTCTAACGCAATAACAATATCAATACCTTCAGTAGTTACATCCTGCCAACTCAATGAAGTTTGTGGTCTTGCTAAAGCTGTTATTAAAGCAGCCACAGCTACAGTTCTCAATATGATTAAAGAATGGCGAAAGACAGCGATTGGCGAGCTCGAAAAACTTTTGGTAGTGGTTATCTTAATGGTTCCGTAAAATTTTTTCTCACGAAAAACATACCATACTATCATTAATGGAATAATAAGTAATAGCCAAAAGAAATCAGGGTTGGCAAATGTTATATCCCTCCAACTACTCAGCATCCTCGTTTGTTACTTGAATTACTTGTTTGGTCCCTTTGATAAATTCCACTGCATTTAGTAGGCTGGTATCATTCTCATTGGGTAAAGGTTTTTCTTTAGCAAATTTCACTAAATCAGCTAATACTAATAGTTGGTTCAGTTTAGTTAATAGATCCGGTTGAATACTATGAAAACGTAAACTTTGCATGATCTCATCGGTAGTATTTTCCAACGCATTTACCTGGTATCTTTTTTCTATGTATTCTCTTGTAATTTCAGATATCTTACTGTGATAAAGCTTTACTTTACCAGTTTGCCAGAGCTTCTCTTCCCTTAGCTTTTGTAATTTTTTAAGGCTGGTTACATGTGGAGGAATAACAGGTACAATTTCTTCTACTATTACCTCAGGCTTGTTTTTTAGATAGATGATTAAAACAACTCCACCAATTAGAAGCACTAAAGCGATGGCAACCCATAGCCAATTTTCTTTTAACCAATCTATAAATGAAAAAGGTTCTTCTATTGGTTCCTTGATGTCAAAAATGGCTTCAGCGGTATCAACTTCCATTGGCTGTACTTCAATATACATTGATCCAGTTTGGAAAGCCTGTCCATTAATATAAAATTCAAAATAGGGGATTTCATAATAACCTGAATCGAATGAGGTAATGGTTATCTTCTTTTTTTGCTCCACGAATGAGGGGTCCTCTTTGTTGGGGTATATGGTGTCAACTGGGGAAGAATATATGATTTCTATAAACTCACTTATGGTATCCGTTAGCTCTGGAAACTTAACAGTAACAGGATCTCCGTCCATTCTGTATTGAACCGTTAATTCAATTTGCGTTTGTTCTCCAATTAATAGAAAGTTAGTATCAATGGATGCACTTACTTCAACACTTTGAGCAGAAACCCCAAGACTTCCGAATAAGAACAACAGTATGTAGAGTAGTTTTTTCATGGTTATCTTGCCCCTCTCCTTTTAAATAGTGCCATCAAGGGTTTTACATAATCTTCATGGGTCCCTATATTGGTAGCATCTATTCCACTTTTTTTGAAAGTGTTTTTCAGATAGTCTCTGCGTTTTAAAGCATCAATTTTATAATCTTTTTGCACAGCTGAGCTTGACGTATTTACCCATTGTATGCTATTTGTTTCTGCATCAAGCATAGGTACTAAACCAATTTTGGGGAGATTCTCTTCAGCACTATCATACAAGCGAAGCGCAATTAAGTCATGTTTTCTATTGGCAATTTTGAGCGCATTCTCAAAATTGTTTGGGCTCACAAAATCTGACAATAAAAAAGCAGTACATCTTTTTTTAATCACATTGTTAAAATATCTTAATGCTTGAGAAATATCAGTTCCCTTACTTTCTGGAGTAAAATCAATCAAATCTCTAATAATCATTAAGATGTGACTCCTTCCTTTTTTAGGAGGAATAAACTTTTCTATTTTGTCTGAAAAGAAGATTACACCTACTTTGTCATTGTTTTGAATTGCAGAAAATGCCAATACTGCACAAATTTCTGTAGCCAATTCTTGTTTGGTTTTTTGCTGCGTTCCAAATTCTTTTGAACCACTAACATCAACTAAGAGCATTACGGTTAGTTCTCTTTCTTCTTCAAAAATTTTAACATAGGGATGATTAAAGCGTGCTGTAACGTTCCAGTCTATTGTTCTTATCTCATCTCCGTGTTGGTACTCTCTAACTTCGCTGAAAGCCATACCTCTCCCTTTAAAAGCAGAATGATATTCACCCGAGAAAATTTGATTACTCAAACCACGAGTTTTAATCTCAATCTTCCTTACTTTTTTTAAGAGATCAGATGTAGATAAATTACTCACTAACTATGGTATTTCAACGTTGTTTAAAATCCCGTTTATGATTTCTTCGGTATTAATGTTCTCAGCTTCGGCTTCATAGCTTAAACCAATTCTGTGACGAAGCACATCATGGCAAATGGCTCTCACATCTTCAGGAATTACATAGCCTCTCCTTTTGATGAAGGCATAAGCCTTTGAAGCTAATGCAAGGTTAATACTTGCTCTGGGCGATCCACCAAATGTGATTAAATTTTTATAGTTACTTAAGTTGTAGTTCTCAGGATTTCTTGTCGCATCAACAATATCAACAATGTATTGCTCTATTTTTTCGTCCATATAAACTTCCTTAACGACTTCTCTTGCCTTAAGAATATCTTTAGGGTGCAGTACACAATTTGGAGCAGGGAACCCTTTAATGGAATTTCTAATGATTATTTTTTCTTCCTCTTTCTTAGGGTAGTCCAATACTACTTTAAGCATAAATCGATCAACCTGCGCTTCAGGTAGTGGGTAAGTACCTTCTTGTTCTACAGGGTTTTGAGTTGCCAATACTAAGAATGGTTCGTCTAACTTAAACGTTTCTTCTCCTATGGTAATTTGTCTTTCCTGCATGGCTTCTAATAAAGCACTTTGTACTTTAGCTGGTGCCCTGTTAATCTCATCAGCCAATACAAAATTGGCAAAAATAGGCCCTTTCTTTACGGTAAAAGCTTCTTGTTTTTGGTTGTATATCATTGTACCAATAACATCGGCAGGTAGTAAGTCTGGTGTAAATTGTACTCTACTAAATTTTGCATCAATTGTCTTTGCCAACGTATTAATGGCTAACGTTTTTGCCAGCCCCGGTACACCTTCAAGTAGTATGTGTCCATTTGATAATACACCTATCAGTAATCTCTCAGTCATGTGTTTTTGACCAATAATTACTTTTTCCATTTCCAAGGTTAGCATATCTACAAAAGCACTTTCCTTTTGTATTTTTTCATTCAATGCTTTTATATCAACATTAGATGATTGTGACTCAGTATTTGCTGTAACCTCTCCAGGCTTATTTACATTGATTTCTTCTTCCATGTGCTTTATTTACAATATTTTCAAAGATAATAAGTGTAAATAGATTTACCAATAGTATGTTATCAACGGTTGTTAAAAAATGTTAAAGAAATTTATGACTTATTTATTGACGATTTTGGATATTTGTATTGCAAAATTTGATTTATGGAAAACAAACTTACATTAGCAGAAACCATTGATATGGTTAAGGAATTTCACGATGCATTTAAAATTGGAAATGAAGAAATTCCGATTGCAGCGATAGAAGAGAAGGACTATTTATTGAGGTATAAGTTGATGAGGGAAGAGAATGAAGAGTATTTAGAAGCTGCTGAAAATGGTGATTTGGTAGAAATTGCTGATGCCTGTGGAGATATGTTATATATTCTTTGTGGAACGTTGTTAAAACACGGCTTACAATATAAAATTGAAGAAGTTTTCAAAGAAATACAATCAAGTAACATGAGTAAGTTAGATGGTAATGGAGAACCTATTTACCGTGAAGATGGTAAAGTTTTGAAGAGTGATTTGTACTTCAAACCAGACATCAAAAAAATTCTAAACAACTAATTTATTGTTTTAGTTTAGGATCTAAAGCATCTCTTAGACCTTCGCCTATTAGATTGTAAACGGTAATGGTTATAAATATAGCAGCACCTGGGTACATGACTAACCACCACGCCTCAAATTGTTGACGTCCTAAACTTAAAAGGGAACCCCATGTTACCGCATCATCTGGCACACCAATCCCCAAAAACGAAAGGCCACTTTCAATTAAAATAGCTGATGCAATTCCAAATGCGATGGAGACAAAAACGGGTGCTAACCCATTAGGAAGCGCATGTTTAAATATAGTTCTATTGCTTGAATAACCTAAAGCTTTTGCCGCTTGCAAGTATTCTAATTCTCTTATTTTTAAGAACTCCGCTCTGGTAAAACGTGCAATTCCTGTCCATGAGGTAATACCAATGATTACCATTAACATAATCAGACTTCTCTCCTTCATAATCGCTGAAATGGTAATAATCAATAATAATCTTGGCATAGAATTTAAGATTTCGATGCCTCTAGAAATAATAGAATCAATTGGTATCTTTTTACTTTTTCCTAAGAAGCCAGGAGCTTTTACTTTTCCGATGTAATTTAATAAAACAGCCACTCCAATAAAAACAATTAAGCTAATGGCCAGTTGTAATAACCCAGAACCAATACTTTCATTAAATCCCTCTGATATAGCTATGTTTCTTGCTATGAAACCATAAAAGAAGCCTAATACAACCCCCAGTATTGTTAGGTAATACCTAAATCTAGACCAAACCAAATTGGTATCACCATAAAAGCCGGCAATTGCTCCTAAGAATATTCCGATAAGCGCTGCTATTCCCATAGAGATAATTCCAACAGTTAATGATATTTTGGTTCCATGAATTAGGCCGGAAAGGACATCTCTACCAATGGCATCTGTACCCATATGATGCCTAAACTTAGTTGGTGCCTGAACCCTTTTTCCATCGGGGTTTTTATAGTATTGAAGCGCATTAGGCGACACGTATTCTCGATTAAACCGATCAGGTTTACTTGGGGAATAAGGTATCGGAGCCCAAACAACACTTTCTAATTTAAGTTGTTTCCAGTCAGTAATGTCAAATTGCAATTTTTCCCAATTACCTGTTTCAGGATTAATGGTTGAATCAGTTTTAGTTGGAGAAAAGTAGGTTTCAAATGCAGGGTAATACGAATTACCTCGGTATTTCGCGTATAATGGTTGATCGTTAGCAACAAAGTGAGCACTAATGGCTATAAACACTAAGAAAACTAAGATGTAGAAAGAAAATATAGCAGATTTATTCTTTTTAAATTGCTTCCATGCGTAAGCTTTAAAAGAAAAATCTTTCTTCTCAGATGCGGTGTTTTTTATGTTTAATTTCTCTCCCATAAATCTATGAATATGATATTCTAGGGTCAACTACAGCATAAAGTATATCTGCTATCAAATAGCCAATAACAGTTAAAAATCCAGAAATAGTAAATATGGCTACTATCATTGGGTAATCGTAATTTAATATTGCGTTAAATGTTTCCAATCCCATACCTGGAAGCGTGAAAATTACTTCGATAATTACCGAACCTCCAATGGCAACTGGAAAAATATTCGCAAATACAGTAATAATTGGCAGTAATGAATTTCTCAAAGCATGCTTTAAAACAACTTTCTTCTCATTTAACCCTTTAGCCCTTGCTGTTCTAATGAAATCTTGTCCCATCACATCAACCATTCCTACCCTCATAATTCTACTTAAAAATGCAAAAGAACTGTAAGTGTAGGTAAACAATGGAAGTATCATATACGGCCAATGATGAGCCATGGATTTAAATAGTCCCCAATCTTCGTTATAAATTGAAGGGTCCTGCCACCCTGATTCTGGGAACCAAACCAACATGTCTGGGTTAGCAAAAGTATAGAGCAATAGTGTTCCAATAAAAAAGGAAGGCATCGAATAGAAAATGAACAGTAAAATTGATGATCCACGATCAAAGGCAGAGTCTTTTTTATATGCAGCATAAATTCCAATAGGAATACTAATAAGGTAAGCAAGTATAATGGAGAAAAAGATAAAGATAAAAGAGACCTTAAACTTTTGCCATATTTTATCAGAAACGGGTTGGTTATCAATGTAGGACGTCCCAAAATCACCTCTTAGTACTCCTTTTGTACCTCTTTTTTTACTTCCAAATAACCAATTTGCATATTGATTCTCCCAATGAAATATAAGTTTAGGAATATAAGTTTTCCAAGGAGTAGCATTTTGTTTTAGGTCGATAAAGGAAGCTTTAACTACAGTAAACCTATCGGCTAAGGGTTTTAGAAATTTATATTCTCTGTATATTTTCTCTAAAGAGGCAATCTTAGATTCTATAACAGGTTCGTTGTAAGATTCTAATAAACTCAATACATCAAAACTAGAGTTGTTTTTAGCATCATTGATTTCATTTTTACTATAAGTGGCATTGATAATGGTATCAATTCTTGCCGTATCTCCTTCACCGATTGTTTTATAGCTGATGGCAGAATTGTCCATGTAAATTTTCTCAATATCAAGGATGTTGTGTTCTTCTGATAAAGTATTCAATGCATGGTAGTACCTTGATACCGCCTGCCAATTTCCATATTTCCGGGTTAACTTGAGTAAGTTTTCCTGTTGTGCTTTATCATCGATTTTATGCAACGTGTCGCAATCTGCATATGCTGCTAAACTTACATAGAAGATGGGTAAATCAAGACCTAATCTTTTTCGGATATCTTGTTTTACTTTTTTTGTAGCTGCAGATTGTTCATTTGCAGCGCCCTCTTTACTTGCAGATTTAGAAAGCCTTTCTACAGGATCACCAGGTGCATTGGTACTAATCACAAAAGCCATCAATGATATAATTATCAATGTTGGAATAAATACTAATAGTCGTTTAAAAATATAACGTAACATATTTATTGTACTGGTTTTTGTGATGTTCCAGCAAACTCTGGCTTTAAAACTAAATTATTTAAAATTACTCCTGGTTTATCATTGTACATATTTGCATTGTCAAAGCGTTTGTGAATTAACACTTTTCGTTGTCTACTCATTATTACAACGTACGCTTGTTCATCATAAATTTTCTTTTGCAAAGCTTTTAATGCAGCAATGTGATCTTCTTCTTTTAAAGAAGTATTTGCTAAAGCGATTAAAGAGTCACTTTCAGCATCTCCAAAACCTGTAAAATTAGAACCTTTTGTTGCCCATGAGTTGGTGTGCCACAATTGAATTGGATCCTGGTATCCTGCTCCACCTCCCCATGCACCCATCATAGCATCAAACTTGTGGTCGTAGGCATTCTTGTAAAAAATCGTAAAATCCATTGGAAAAGGAATAGCATCAATTCCAGCTTTGTACATTTCTTCTTTAATCATTAATGCCTTTTCTTTAGTACTCGCTCTTCCACTCATATAACTCATTTTAAAAGAAAACTGGAGTTTTTCTCCATTCACCATTTTATCTCTAATGTTGTCGCCATCAGTATCAACCCAGCCTGCTTCATCTAATAATTGTTTGGCTTTTTCTAAATTGTATTCAATCGGTTTAAGGTCTGTGTTATATGCTTTTTTTAAGGGAGATAGATTTGCTATTTGCCTGCTTCCCACACCTTGTTCAATGACCTCAATAATTTCTTCAACAGGAACCAAATGAGCCATTGCTCTTCTTACCTTTCTATCAACAAAGAATGGTTTATGTTCGGTTCCATCTGGTTTCATGTTTAAACCGATATAATCGTAAGTATATTCTGGAAGAAATTTAGAGTGGTAGTTCTCATTGAAATAATCAATTTCTTGTAGTTTTAACAGTTTAGAGGTTGTTAGCAATGTTGACACATCAATTTTTTGATTTTTTATTGCCAAATAAGAAGCTGCATCATCAGTAATAATCTTAAAAATGATTTTGTCTGGGTGCTGTTGATTGTAAATAAAATCAGATTTATTTCCGTACCAATCTTTCTTTTTCTCAATGGTTATGTATCCGCCTGGAATAAATTCAGTCACTTGGTAAGGGCCTAATCCAACTAATTTTTCAGGAACATAACTGTTGTCACCTTTATTGAATTCATTAAACCAATTGGTCATCTCTTCTGATGGCTTATAAAGAGGGTCATGGATTTGCTCAAAAGTAAAATCATCCAAAACTCCTTTAGGATCCCAGTAACCTTTCTGTTGCATATATATTTCTTCATATATGGTTAGATTTTGTACGTGAAGTATCTTGGTTTTAACAATAAACTTGTTTTTATCATTAGGGTGTTTTCTTACACTTTCTATTACAGATGAATAAATACCTTTTACCTGTGAATTGTTTGTTAATGGAGCTATTTGAAGCTTTGTTGAGAAGATAACATCATCAACTGTAAAGGGCGTACCATCATCCCATTTAACTCCTTCAATTAATTCATAAGTATATTCAAGACCGTCTTCAGAAGGAATAGGCATTTCTTTTATTAAAAAAGGAATGACTTCTAAAGTTCTAAGGTCAAGTTTCATTAATGTCTTTTGAGTGTAGTTAAAAACATAAGTCCTATTACCGGAGTTGTCGTTGTAGGGGTGAAGTCCATCTGGACTCGAAGAAAGGTGAGCTATAACTGTATTTTTTGATAAATCTCGTTTATCAACGCAAGATAGAAAGGCTAAAAGAAAAATATATAAAACTATTATCTTGAAATATTTCATTTAAGTAGCCCAATTTTAAAAGGAATACAAATATAACATTACAAGTGAATTATTATGATGATTTTAGACAAAATAGCGATATAATTAGATTAAGTTAAAAAAATACTAGCGAATAAGATTTGAAGTGAAAAAAAATGAGCTTTTATTTTTACATTAAAATTTGATTGTTACTTTTGCTGTCCGTTTTTGGAGAGGTGGGTGAGTGGCTTAAACCGCATGTTTGCTAAACATGTGTACGGGAAACCGTACCGGGGGTTCGAATCCCCCTCTCTCCACAGAAGTAAAAGGCCTATGTAAGTAGGCCTTTTTACTTTACCTTATAAAAAGCTCCCTTGTTTTCTGTTCTTTTGATGGACTGTTGTACAATTAAGTATGCTACTGTGATCATGTTTCGGAGCTCTATCAGTTGAGGAGATATTTTGGCTTTTCGATACAACTCTTCTGTTTCTTCATACAAGATATTAAGACGAGAGGTCGCTTTTTCAAGTCGTTCTTCCGATCGTATAATACCCACATAATCACTCATTAATATTTGCAACTCTTTTAAACTGTGCGTGATTAAAATGAGCTCTTTTGGTTGTATGGTACCTTTATCATTCCAGCTTGGAATTTCTTCTGGGATGCGAATGTCATTAATCAACCTTACAGAACTTCTAAAACAGCGGTCAGCAAAAACCAATGCTTCTAACAACGAATTTGAGGCAAGCCTGTTAGCTCCATGTAATCCCGTATAAGAACATTCACCACATGTAAACAAATTTTCAATAGAAGATTGACCAAACTCATTTGAAGATATACCGCCACATAAATAATGTGCAGCGGGAACTACTGGAATCATGTCTTTTTTTATGTTGATCCCTATCTCTTTCATTTTTTGTAAGATATTAGGGAAGTGTTTTTTAAACTGAGCCATATTTAGGTGACGACAATCGAGATAAACACATTCATCTCCACTTTTCTTCAACTCATTATCAATTGCTCTAGAAACAATATCTCTCGAGGCCAATTCTTTTCTGTTATCATAATGTTGCATAAATAATTTACCAGACTTATTTCTAAGTAACGCTCCAAAACCTCTTACAGCTTCAGAAATTAAAAAAGAAGGGTTCGTTGTAGAATGATACAGTGCGGTAGGATGAAACTGAATAAATTCCATATTTTCTATCCTCGCCTTCGCTCTGTAAGCCATAGCTATCCCATCTCCAGTGGCAATAGTAGGATTCGTGGTGTTTTGGTATACCTGTCCAATTCCACCAGAAGCAAGTAGTGTAATTTTAGATGTAAAAGGAATGATTTTTTCAGTAGTTGCATCAAAAATATATGCACCAAAACATTGTTTTTTCTGAGAAAGATCTTTTTGGGAATTCTTTAGATGATGCTCCGTAATTAAATCAATAACAAAATGCTGAGAGTACAGGTGAATGTTCTTTTTTTGATGAACCTGATTTAATAAAGTCTTTTCAATTTCGAAACCAGTAATGTCCTTATGGTGTAATATCCTATTTTTAGAATGACCTCCTTCTAATCCAAGGTTGTATGCTCCATCATTTTTTTTATCAAAATGAGCTCCCCACTCAACTAATTCTTTAAAACGTTTTGGTCCTTCTGTTACAACAATTTCAACAATATCTTTTTTGCATAACCCATCTCCAGCTTCCAGTGTATCATCAACATGTTGTTTGTATGAATCACTAATCTCATCAACAACAACAGCAATACCACCTTGAGCATATTTTGTATTGGATTCTTTTTCATCTGCTTTTGTCACAATTGCAATTTTTGCTTCTGGTAATTCATCTGCAACTTTTATGGCATAAGTTAGTCCGGCTATTCCTGACCCAATGATAAGAAAATCAAATTCTGGCATAATGTTCTAATTTGATAATGCCAGCATTCGTTTAATAGGGATAATTGCCTCCTCTCTAATCTTTAATGGAACATTAATCTCTGGGCTCTCATTTTTAAGACAGAGGTATAGCTTTTCTAAAGTATTCATTTTCATAAAAGCACATTCGCTACAAGCACAAGTATTATCCTCTTCTACAGGAGCAGGTATCAATGTTTTGTTGGGAACTTCTTTTTGCATTTGATATAAAATACCTGCTTCAGTCGCGACTATAAATTGCTCAAAAGGACTTTCCTTAACATGATTAATCATCCCAGAAGTAGAACCTATATAAGATGCAATTTTTAATATTTCAGGATTGGATTCTGGATGAGCGATAAATTTTGCTTCGGGATGGTCATTGTACAGTTGGATAATTTTATCAACTGCAAAAGCTTCATGAACGATGCATACACCATCCCATAGCAGCATATTTCTACCTGTTTTTTCATTTAAGTAGTTGCCAAGATTTTTATCTGGAGCAAAAATAATCGGTTTGTCTTTCGGAACAGATTCAATCACCTTTTCAGCGTTTGAAGAGGTACATACAATATCACTCAGTGCTTTGATTTCTGCGGAACAATTAATGTAGGTAATAACAATATGGTCAGGATGCTGGTCAATAAATTTTTTAAAAGTATCAGTAGGACATGATTCAGCCAATGAACAAGATGCATCTAAATCAGGAATAATTACTTTTTTAGCTGGATTAATAATTTTTGCTGTTTCACCCATAAAATGAACACCTGCAAAAACAATGACATCAGCCTCTGTTTTTTCGGCTTGCTGAGAAAGCCCTAAACTATCTCCAACAAAATCTGCAATTTTTTGAATGACAGGTTCTTGATAAAAATGAGCCAAAATAATTGCATTTTTTTCTTTTTTTAACTGGATAATCTTATCAAATAATTCAGCCTCTTTTTCCGTCTCCTTATATTCTATATTTATTTGATCACTCATTTTTATAATTCTAATTTAATTACAAAAGTATTTTACGACAGGCTCATTTTATATGATTGCTGTCATACCTTAATTGTTAATCTACTTCTCTTTAAAGAGGTGTAAAGTTGAATAAAATTACCTGATTTTTTAACATAAAATCAAAACATGACAACAAACTTTTTTATATATGATATTAATCATATTAACATTTTCTATGTACATATACTTTTATCGAAGAATTAATTAATCAATTGATATAACAAAATCTAAAAAAAGTAAAATAATGAAGTCAATTGCCAAAAGAATATCATTAGTAGCTACTTTAAGTTTAATTACAACGATGAGTGTTAATGCCCAAGATGGAGAAGCACTTTTTAAAGCAAAATGTACAGCTTGTCATAGTGTTGGAACGAAGAAACTTGTTGGACCTGGATTAGCTGGAATAAGTGATAAAAGAACTCAAGAGTGGTTAGTAAGTTGGATTAAAGATTCACAAGCAATGATTGCAAGTGGAGATGCTGATGCAGTAGCAATTTTTGAGGAGTACAATAAATCACCGATGATTCCTTTTGCGGATATGTCAGATGAGGAAATTATAGCAATGTTAGACTATATTGAAGCAGAAAATTCTGGTGGAGATGCAACGGCTTCTGAACCTGAAGCACCAGCCGAACCTGAAGCACCTATAGAATATTCAGCAGCAGATTTTGAAGCTGGTAAAATGTTATTTACCGGAACCAAACGATTTGAAAAAGGTGGTCCGTCTTGTATAGTTTGCCACAATGTTACTAACGATGATGTAATGGTTGGTGGCTTGTTGGCTAAAGATTTAACGAATGTATATGAGAGGTTAGGAGATGCTGGAGTTTCAGGTATTGTTAGTGCACCTCCATTCCCTGCGATGGTAAAATCTTATGGGAATAATCCTTTAAATGAGGAAGAAGTGAAACAACTAACAGCATTCTTTAAGTATGCAGATGAAGTAAGCGAAACACAGCAAAAGAGAAGTGGATTTAAATTAATCGCTGGAGGAGGAATTGTTGGGCTAATTATCATCTTAGGATTGGTTAGTATTCTTTGGAGCAATAGAAAAAAAGAGTCTACCAAAAAAGACATCTTTAGTAGACAATTAAAAGGAAATGATTCTGTAGAATCATAATTAAAAGAACTTAAAAATAAATTATATAATATGAGCTGGATAGAAGACATAATATCTCCCAAAACACGAAAATGGGAAGACTTTTACAGAAACAGATGGCAATATGATAAAGTTGTTAGAAGTACCCATGGTGTAAACTGTACTGGTGGTTGTTCTTGGGCAATTCACGTCAAAGACGGGATTGTTGTTTGGGAATTGCAACAGGTGGATTATCCTCAGTTTAATAAGGAGATTCCTCCATATGAGCCTAGAGGATGTCAAAGAGGTATATCTTACTCTTGGTATTTATATAGTCCTATTAGAGTAAAGTATCCAATTGTAAGAGGAACTTTAATAGATCTTTATAGAGCAGAAAAAGAAAAATGTGGAGGAGACCCTGTTGAAGCATGGTCTAACTTACAAGCAAATAAAGACAATAGAGCACGTTACCAAAGAGCAAGAGGTAAAGGTGGATTTAGAAGAGTAAAATGGGATGAACTTGAAGAGTTAATTACTGCTGCTAACATATATGTAATACAAAAGTACGGTTCGGATAGAATTACAGGTTTCGCGCCTATACCAGCAAAAAGTATGTTAAGTTATGCATCAGGAGCAAGATACTTGCAACTATGTGGAGGAATTAACTTAAGTTTCTACGATTGGTATTGTGATTTACCTAACTCTTTCCCTGAAATTTGGGGTGAGCAAACAGATGTTTGTGAATCTGCAGATTGGTTTAAATCTAAGTTCATTGTTTCTATGGGTGCTAACTTAGGGATGACTCGTACACCGGACATTCACTTCTTTTCAGAAGCAAGACACAATGGAACAAAAACAGTTGTTATGTCTCCAGATTTTAGTATGGTGGCAAAACATGCTGATCAATGGATCCCTTGTCACGCTGGTTCTGATGGTGCTTTTTGGATGGCTGTTACTCACGTAATTTTACAAGAATTTCATGTTGAAAAACAAACACCTTACTTCATTGATTATGTGAAGAGATATACTGATTGTCCTTTCTTAGTTGAATTACACGAAGAAGATGGTCATTATACTCCTGGTAGAATGATTAGAGCAAACAGGTTAAAGAAACATAAAGACATCACTAATGGTGATTGGAAATTCTTAAACTATGATACAAAATCTGGTGACTTAGTAGTTCCAAAAGGAACAATGGGGCAAAGATGGGATGATAAGAAAGGAAACTGGAACTTAAAATATGAAGACAGTGAAACAGATAAAGCTTATGATCCAGAATTAACGCTGTTAGAGAAAAAAGATGATGTTTTACAAGTTGAATTTACTGAGTTTGGATTAGATAAAAAAGCATTGAGAGGTGTACCAGTTAGATATATAGATACTGTTGATGGAAAAGTTCCTGTAACAACTATTTATGATTTAACGATGTCACAGTATGGCGTTGGTAGAGGATTAGATGGAGATTATCCAAAATCTTATGATGATAAAGATCAAGCATACACACCAGCTTGGCAAGAGATTTTTACTGGTATAGCTAAAAGTGAAGTTATACAGTTAGCAAGAGAGTGGGCAACTACTGCAGAAACTACTGAAGGTGCTTGTATGGTAATTGTAGGTGCTGCAATAAACCACTGGTTCCATAACAACTTAATGTACCGTTCAGCTACAATGGCTCAGATGCTTACGGGTTGTAATGGTAAAAATGGTGGTGGTATGAATCATTATGTTGGACAAGAAAAATTGGCTCCAATGGATTCATGGGCAACTATAATGAGTTCTAAAGATTGGGGTACTGCTCCAAGATTACAGCAAGGACCAATATGGCATTATATCAATTCTTCTCAATGGAGGTATGATGGTAATCAAAAATATTATAACTCATCACCAGATAATAAATTAGCAAATATGCATACTGCGGATTGGGCTGTAAAAGCTGTTCGTAATGGATGGATGCCTTATTATCCTCAATACAACAAAAACAATTTCGAAATAGTAAAAGAAGCACAAGCTGCTGGTCATACAACAGATGATGCAATGAGAAATCATATTGTTGAACAATTGAAAAGCGGTGATTTAAAGCACGCAATTGTAACACCTGATGAAGAAATCTGTTTTCCAAGAAACTGGTTTATCTGGAAAGGAAATGCAATTGGAACATCGGCAAAAGGTCATGAGTATTTCTTAGATCACTATTTAGGAACTCACAACAATAAAATTGCTGATGAAGTTGCAGGTGATATTGTAGAGGATATTACGTTTAAAGAAGATGGAGCAAGAGGGAAAATGGATTTAGTAATTGACATTAACTTCCGTATGGATACGTCAGCACTTTATTCTGATATTGTTCTTCCTACTGCATCTTGGTATGAAAAAGCAGATATCAACTCAACAGATATGCACTCATTTATTCACCCACTGTCGGAAGCAATTCCTCCAGTATGGGAGTCTAAATCAGATTGGCAAATATTCCAAGGATTGGCTAAGAAAATGAGCGAAATGGCAAAAACATACTTGCCAGATGTAATGACGGATGTGATTAACCAACCGTTAGTACACGATTCAGCTGATGAAATCAAACAACCGAGGTTATTAGATTGGAGCAAAGGTGAATGTGAACCAATTCCAGGAGAAACAATGCACAAGATTGTTTTCAAAGATCGAGACTACACTAAAATCTATGAGAAATTTATCTCATTAGGTAAAGGTGTTTCAGAAAATGGTTTAGGAGCTCATGGTAACCACTACGAATGTGATGATGTTTATGATGAAATGTTAGAACACAGACAACACATTTCTAAATGGGATGATGGAACTGAATACCCATCGTTGAAAACTGATGTGGAAGCTATTGATGCAGTTCTAAAACTTTCTACATTAACAAATGGTAAACTAACTGAACGTTGTTATAAAACAATGTCAGAGAAAATTGGAGTACCAGAGATAGCAGATTTAGGAACTGAATACAAGCAAGTAACCATGGAATACCGTGATTTACAAGCTCAACCAAAACGTTATAATTCTTCACCATTATGGTCAGGGTTAATGCACGATGGCAGGACTTACGCGGCATATACTTATAATGTAGATTTCTTAGTGCCATGGAGAACCTTAACAGGACGTCAACACTTCTACTTAGATCATGATGCATACATTGCTTTTGGAGAACATTTATCAACGTATAAACCATCTCCAACACCAGAAGCTTACGGTGATTTAAGAAAAACTGTGAATGATGGTAAAGCAAGAATGTTGAACTGTTTAACCCCTCACGGTAAATGGCATATTCACTCAACTTATGGTGATACATTAAGAATGTTAACGCTTTCTAGAGGTGCAGAACCATGTTGGTTAAGTGAAGGAGATGCTGCAGACCTTGGAATTAATGATAATGATCACGTAGAAGTTTACAATGATCATGGTACTTATGTAACAAGAGCTTGTGTAAGTGCAAGAATTCCAAAGGGTGTTTGTATCGTTTATCACGCAGTTGAAAGAACATACAATACTCCAAAATCTCAAGAAAGAAGAGGTCCAAAAGGACAACCAATGAGAGGTGGTATGAACAACTCCTTTACAAGAGTTCACTTGAAGCCAAACTTAATGTGTGGTGGATACGGACAATTTACTTACCACTTTAACTACTGGGGTCCAGTAGGAGTAAATAGAGATACGCACGTATTGGTACGTAAAATGGATAAAGTAGAATACTAATAATAAAGAACTAAAGAATAATATAAAATAGAATATTATGGATATTAGAGCACAAGTTTCAATGGTTTTTCATCTTGATAAATGTATCGGATGCCACACTTGTTCGGTTGCCTGTAAAAATGTATGGACGGATAGGAGAGGTGCAGAGTACATGTGGTGGAACAATGTTGAAACAAAACCTGGTACTGGTTACCCAACTAAATGGGAAGATCAAGAAATATATAAAGGTGGATGGGTTAAAGATGGTAACTCAGTTTCTTTAAAAGGAGCTGGAAAACTAAAGGGTCTTAAAAACATTTTCCACAATCCGAACATGCCAGTATTGGAAGATTATTACCATCCATGGGCATATCGTTATGGTGATTTGTTTACAGCGCCAGAAGGAGATGATCAACCAATAGGTAGAGCAGTTTCATTAATAACAGGTGAGCCGATTGATATTAAGTCTGGTCCAAACTGGGATGATGATTTATCAGGTACACCTGATTATGCAAGAAACGATGTGAATTTCAAAGACCTCTCTCCAGCAGAGCAAGAATCAATGTTCCAATTGGAGAAAATGACATTCCATTATTTGCCAAGAATATGTAACCACTGTTTGAACCCGGCCTGTGTAGGTTCTTGTCCTTCAGGAGCATTATACAAAAGAGGGGAAGACGGAGTGGTTTTAATTAACCAAGATAGATGTAGAGCTTGGAGAATGTGTGTTACAGCATGTCCTTACAAGAAATCATATTACAATTGGCATACTGGGAAATCTGAAAAATGTATCCTTTGTTACCCAAGATTAGAATCTGGTCAAGCGCCAGCTTGTATGCACTCTTGTGTTGGACGTATCCGTTACCTGGGTGTAATGCTTTACGATGCTGATAAAATTGAACAAGTTGCAGCAAGTGATGATAAGAATTTAGTTAAGAATCACTTGGATATTTACATGAATCCAAATGATCCAAAAGTGATAGAAGCAGCAAGAAATAGTGGGGTGCATGATTCAACCATTAAAGCAGCACAAAGTTCTCCAGTATGGAAATTTGTGAAAGAATGGGGAATAGCGCTACCGTTGCACCCAGAATTTAGAACAGTTCCTAACTTATTTTATGTTCCACCAATGTTGCCTGGTATGGCGCAAGTTGATGGTGAAGGAACATACAATACAGCTTCTGATGAATTGTTCCCACCTATCGATCATAACAGAATACCAATGAAGTATTTAGCTTCTTTATTTTCTGCAGGAGATACAGATGTTGTTAGACATGTGTATGACAAAATGATGGCCGTGAAACAGCATAGAAGAAACGAAACAGTTGGTGATTTACCTAAAGATAAAGTAGAAGAGCTAATGAAAACTGCAAAAATGAGTGCAGATACTGCTAACGCAATTTTTAGATTAACTTCTTTAGCAACATTTGAGGAGCGATTTGTTATTCCTCCTGAGCATAGAGAAGAATCGATTGAAATGCTTGAGGCAACTGCCGATCATAAAGGTGAAGCAGGATTTGGATTTAGAGAAAAACCAGCAAGAGGACTATAATTATGGATAAGTATCAATATATCATATTATCTGAATTGTTTAAGTATCCGAAAGAAGGATACCAAAACAAAGTGAACGAGTGTATGTTAATGCTTCAGGAAAAATATCCCGAAGCAGCAACGAGCTTCGAACGTTTTAATGACTACATAAAAGGTAAAACCCTTTATGAGGTAGAAGAAGTGTTTGGATTTACATTTCACATACAAGCAATCTGCTTTTTGGATGTAGGTTATGTGTTATTTGGAGAAGATTATACTAGAGGTGAGTTCCTGGTAAACATGAAAGCAGAACAAGCTAAGATTAATCATGATTGTGAAGAAGAATTACCTGATAATTTACCTCATGTTTTACAACTGATGTCAATTTCTAAAGACAAAGATTTTGTAGAGGAATTGGCTGTTAGAGCAGTGATTCCAGCACTTGAAAAAATGTTGGTAGAATTTAAGGCAAGTCGTACTGAACTTAGGAAAAAGATAATGAAGAAAAAGCAGAAAGCCATTATTATGGAAGATATAGTAGAAGGAAACATTTATCAAAATGCGATACAAGCTTTACTAATGGTGCTTAAAACTGATTTTAAAGGAATAGATTTTGGCGATGAAAAAGTTGAGCAATCGTTGAGCAATTTTATTCCTGATTGTAGTACTTGTTAATTAATATTAAAACAAACTTTAAAAATATAGAAAAATGATTTTATTAGATGTAGTATCACCGTGGGTCACAGATGGCTATATGTATTTCGGAATTGTTGTAGCAATTTTACTTGCTTATGCAATCATGAAAACCTACATGAAAGCAAAGAAAACCCTTGAAGAAAATGGACCATTACCAGATAAAAAGAATAACTATGCAGCAATTTTTGTTGGGATGCTTATTATAGCTGGAGGAGTTGTTTTTGGCTTAAAAATGGGTTTAGAAGAAAATCTTGGTTCTTTAAATACGATAATGTTTGCAGTATTTCCTTATGTAGCGTTTGCAATATTTATTATAGGAAGTATCTACAGGTATAAAAGTAAAGGTTTTAAGGTATCATCATTATCTACTCAATTTTTAGAGGGTAAAAAATTATTTTGGGGGTCGCAACCATTTCACTGGGGATTATTGGTTTTATTCTTCGGACACTTAATTGCTTTTCTTTTTCCAAGAACACTTATTGCTTTTAATGGAGACCCTGTAAGGTTATTAATTTTAGAAGTTTCTTCTTTTGCTTTCGGATTATCAGCATTATTAGGGTTGATTCTTTTAATAAAGAGAAGGTTAAGTACGCAACGATTAACTATGGTAGCTAACAAAATGGATATGTTAGTTTATGTTACATTGTTTATTCAAATAGTAAGTGGATTAGGTATCGCACTTTTTGCAAGATGGGGTTCTACTTGGTTTGCGAGTTCTTTAACTCCTTATTTAAGGTCAGTATTCGCTTTTGATCCAGATTTAAATGTTGTAAATGCAATGCCTTGGTTTGTTCAGATACATATTATCTCAGCATTTTTTATAATAGCAATTATACCATTTACAAGATTTATGCACTTCTTGGTTGCTCCGATAGATTATATTTGGAGAGATTACCAATTGGTTGTATGGAATTGGAATAAGAAAAAGATTAGAAAGTCTACAACTTATTTCCCTGGAAAAGAGATTAAAAATCATTAGTTTATTAAATTAATTTTTAACTAAAATGAAGAGAGGCTGTTGGTGACAACAGCCTCTTTTTAATTTATGACCTATATCACAAAAAAGCTTGCCATAAAACAATTTGAATGTTGACTCTTCTCATGTTTAACCCTTGAGCACCTTACTACTTTTACAGTATAATAATTACAAAACAAAAATTTAAACTAAAACTATAAAGCAATGAGAAAGGGAATATTTAGTACAGCACTTTTTATCATATTGGGTGTTTATTCTTATGGTCAGTTTACCTTAGATGGTGAAGTAAGACCGAGATTTGAGTACCGACATGGATACAAGTCAGTAGCAGATTCTGCACAGGATCATGCGGCATTTGTCGAACAACGTACACGACTTAACTTTGGGTATAAAACAGAAGGTTATATCTTCAAAATTACCTTACAAGATGTAAGAGTTTGGGGTTCTCAACCGCAACTAATTAATACCGCTGCAAAACAGAATAATGATGGAGCGTACTTAAGTGTTCATGAAGCATGGGGACAGGCATTAATGACAGAGAATCTATCGTTAAAGTTTGGTCGTCAGGAAATTATATTAGATGATCATAGAATATTTGGTAGTGTTGCATGGACACAACAAGCACGTAGTCATGATGCGGCCATCTTAAAGTTTAAAAAGAATAAATTCAAAGCTGATTTTGCAGTAGCATACAATCAGGATAAAGCAGCTTTAGCAAAAACTGAAGCATCAAAAGGAAGCTACAAAGCATTTCAATATTTATGGTTACACAATGATTTTGGAGAGAACTTTGGTGCCAGTGTTTTATTCTTAAATAATGGTAAAGAGCAATTGGATTATGATAGTTCTGGAACAGCTCCAGTGGCTTATTATACGGATAACTATAGTCAGACTATAGGAACGCGTTTAACGTATAAGAAAAAGAAGCTGTCAGTTGCGGGTGCTTTCTATACTCAAATGGGAGTTCATGGAGATCGAGGAACTTACTTTTCTGATATTGATGGAGAGTTTGAAAAAGAAATTTCTGCTATGAATTATGGAGTAGATGTTTCTTATAAGATTACAGACAAGATTACTGCAGGAGCTGGTTATGAGTATTTAAGTGGTAACAGTCAAACTGATACAAGTGCTTCATATGCAAGAACCAACCATGCTTTTACACCTTTTTATGGAACAAATCATAAATTCAATGGATTGATGGATTACTTCTATGTAGGAAACCATGTTGGAAGTGTTGGATTGCAGGATATTAATTTGAAACTTAAATATAAAGGAAAAAAGTTTTGGGTTGCTGGTGCTGTTCATATGTTCTCTGCTGCTGAAGATGTTTGGGACGGATATAAATATGGGAAGGATTTGGCAGATGCAAATACTACGCTTACTGCAGACTTAACGGCTGCTACAAATCAAGCTGAAATTGATGCTGCTAATGCTAAATTTAATGCCTTTACAGATACGAAGTACACAGACTATACTATGAGTGCAGGATTTGGAACAGAGATTGACATAACCTTAGGATTTAATTTAGCAAAAGGCGTAGCATTTAAGGCTGGGTATTCTGTAATGATGGCTACTGAAACATTGGCTTACCTTAAAGGAACAGTTGATTATGATGGACAAGGTTATACTGACGAGATGAGTAGTTGGGGTTGGGCAATGATTATTATCAAGCCAAATTTTACTGAAAAAATAGCTAAAAAAGAGAAAAAACCAGAATAACAAATAAGTATAAACAGATTGTTTTAGTAAACAAGTTAATTAGTTAAGTTAGGGAGAGGCTATGGAAACATAGCCTCTTTTTGAATTATTTTTAATAAGCACTGAGCATAATTAATTTACCTCAACAAAGTTAGGCTCCCTTTTTCAACAATAGTTTCTCCTGTTTTTTTGGTGTAACTTACTACATAATAGTATGTACTTTGGGGTAGTTCTGCTCCTGCGGTGGTTCTTCCGTCCCATATCGTTAGTTGTTGGTTGTTAGTATTTAGTGTTTGGTTAAAAACTTCAAACTCACTACTCTTTATTAACATTCCCCAACGATTAAACACTTCGGC
>JAJCYO010000026.1 GCA_029262875.1 Flavobacteriales bacterium | reverse complement strand
TGTTAAAGAATTGAGTATTGATGGATTACGAACAGATGTTAGGGCCTATATTTATTTGAGGGAAGAACAAAAAATGGATGATGTCATTAAATTGACCAGAACGTATATTGAATCCACAGAATATTTCAAGTTAAGACAAGATATTGTAAGAAAGCAACAACAATTAGTTTTGGACTTATTAAACGATGAATTGAAGCGGCTTGATTTTAATGAAAATGAGACAAACTTATCTTCAAAAATAACAGGTAAATCAAAGGAGAATACGCAAGAGTATTTGAATTATATTACTCTGATTGAGAAAAAACAAGAAGCAGAGAAGAACGTACTTTTTCTAAATAAGAAAATAGAGTTTGTGCCATTTGAACCAGATTGTGCACCATTTAGTAATAGAAATCACAGAACATTGCTTATGATTAATTATAGTTCACTATTAACACTGTTGGGAATAGTTTTAATCATGATTTATAATTTCATTAAACGAATGACGTCCAAATAAAATAGAAAATAAGCTGTGCAATTTAAAAAGCTTTTCTTAAAATCTGAGTTTACTAAGAATACGGTTGTTTTAGTTTTTGGTACTATTATAGCTCAGGCAATACCCTTGCTTTTACATCCATTTTTGAGAAGAATATATACCCCTGAGGACTTTGGGGCAATGGCCGTTTTTTTGAGCATTTTTAGCATGTTAACAATAGTGTCTTCACTTAGATTTGAAGCTACCATTGTACTACCAAAAAACGACAATGAATCTGCCAATATCTTTAGCTTAGCATTTGTGATAAACCTTGGGTTTAATCTAATTGGTTTTTTTATAGTCTTGTTTTTTAAAGAATCCATTGTTAACCTTATTGGGCTGCCTGTTAAATACAGTGATTTTCTTTATTTTTTACCTGCAACCAGTTTTTTGTATAGTCTTTATCAGAGTATTAACTATTGGTTAATAAGACAGAAAGCATTCAGAGCGTCTTCTACGAATAAAATTGTCAGAAGAGCTGTAGAAGGTATATTTCAGTTAGGGATGGGGATTTTAAAAATTCCTGGAGGGTTATTTATAGGTGATTTTTTTGGTAATTTTTCCAATGTGCTGAGCGGAATTAGACAAATTAATAAAAACAAATTTTCATTAAAGGTTGTCTCTAAACGTAAAATGGGATTTGTATTTAAAAAATTTATTGACTATCCAAAATACAATGTTGTGCCAACCTTGTTAAGTAGTGCCGCCAGTTTGTTACCGTTTTTATTCATCAACAAAATATATTCTACAGAGGTAGTAGGTTATTTAGATTTATCCAGAATGGTATTGTCTATTCCATTAATATTTATTTCAGCAACGATTGCTCAGGTACTATTCCAACAAATAACCGAAAAACGCCATAATAAATCCAGTATTAAGAGAGATTTACTGAACATATGTTTTATCATAGTTGGTATTATTGTACTTGAAGCCTTGATATTGTTCTTTTTTGGAGATACTCTTTTTAAACTCATATTTGGAGAAAATTATCTAATATCTAGTTATTATTCTAAAATTTTAATATTTAGCTTTTCAATGACTTTTATTACATCAACATTTTCATCAATATTTATCACTTTCGATAAGATTAAACAAAACAGTGTTTGGCAAATCACTTATTTCATTTCTATTTGTTCTCTATTATTGTTTCAAGGTATAGAACTGTTAGATTTTTTAAAAATATACGTTATCATTGAAGTTGTTATGAGTATTATAAATGTTATTCTGTTAGTGAGAATAGTAAGTAATTATGAAAAATCAATAGCTTTACGATAGGGTATGTCAGTGCTAAAAAATATAATGTACGCTGGTGATAAAGATAAAAGAAACGCAATTTTCATTGTGTTCATGGTGTTTGGCTTTCCGGCCATAGCACTTGTAAATTATGCATTTGAAATTAAAACAGGAATATTAAGCCAAGCTTTTAGGGGGCTTAATTTGATAATTTCGTTCATTTTTATTTATGATTTCTTGGCAAATGATGGAATCAAATCTATTTTTAGATTAAAAATAAACAAGCAATTATTTAAAGAAAAAGCTCCTATTGTTTTATTTGCCTTTTTTTGGATTTTTTACCTCCTTAGGATTATCACAGATATTGAAATTTATAATGTACATGAGTTAACTTCTATCTCGAAGAATCATTATTATTTGTTTACAGTAGGAGTAACAATAATCCCTATGATAGGAGTATTTACGGTTAGTCGTATCAACTTTAATTTTTTAAAGGTTTGTTTACACCGATATTTAGTTGTTCTGAATTGCTTGTTTTTGTTGATTTTTTTTATTGACAAAATTTATTATAATTATGAAGGATATCGTTTTTTGATTTCATCAAATCAATTTGATTATTTAGACGCTATTACGATTGCTGTTTATGGAGGGCTCTTGGTGCTTTTGAGTTTTTTGAATGTTGCAAAAAGTAAATTTAATTATGTATTTATATACATAGGATCTTTTGTAGTATTAACAACTGCCTCGAGAGGACCAATCTTGTCAATTTTATTGGCTTTGCTATTCATATTGTTATTTAAAGATAAAAAAATAAGTTTAAAATATCTTTATTTGATGATGACTCTATTTCTTGCTGTGTTAGGAAATTATTTGATTTCAATGATATTTGATAAGTACTTTTTTTTATCTCGATTCATTGAGCATGATCAAAGCAATGTGAATAGAATTAAAATAATTATTAATGGTTTTAATCAATTTTTAGAAGGACCTTTTTTTGGAACACATTTTCTTGTAATTGAGTCTAAAATGTATGCTCACAATATATTATTGGATATTTTACTGTCAACAGGGTTATTAGGATTTATATTAATTATTCCAATGTTTTTAATATTTGCAAAAAATATAATGGCTAAACTACCTTATGCCTTAATTTCTGTTATTGGCTTCTTTTATTTTTTGAATACATTAACTTCTGGTGCTTCGTATAATATGAACGAATTCTGGATTTTATTTGCAATTGTGGTCGCTTATAAAACCAATGATAAAAGAATTAATAAAACAATAGCACCAACAGATATATGATACAACCGATAAAAATAGTCGTTTCAAAAGAGTTTTTACGGTTAAGTATATTATTAACTATTATATACATTGTTTTAGAGATATATTATAATTATTATGTGAGTGTGGATTACGAAGCAATGGGCTTTGTATTGGATTTGAACTTGTTTAAGTATGCAATAACTAAACTAATTTATATTGGCCTATTGATTCTATCCTACAATCTTTATTTAAGGAGTAAGTTCCTGTATGCTATCTATTTACTCTTAATGTTCTTTTTCTTCATCCCTAATGCCATATTGTTTGCTTTGGGTAATACATTTTATGGAGCATTTTTATCAAATGTTTTTTTTGTTTGTGTTTTTTCTTTAACTCCGTATTTAAAATTCTCATTTCCAACTGTTAGTTTTTCACAAAAAAAGAAAAGCCTCATCATATTTCTTATTGCTTTTTTACTATTGTTGCCTGTTATAGTGGTATTTAAGTTCGACCTGAACCTGAAAACATTGTTATTGCAGGATATTGGAGAAACTAGAGCGTTGTTTTCGGAAAAAATGAGCGGTTATTTGGCTTACATCTACAATATAGAAGTTAAAACAATAATACCCATTGCACTCATTTTCTTTATGGTTAGAAAAAAATGGATACTTGTTGGATTGCTTCTTCTTGCGCTTATATACCTCTATATGATTTCAGGGAATAGAATTGTTTATTTTACTACGTTTATCTTGGTTTTTTTCTATTATTTAGGGTCAAATTACCTGTCAAAAATCAGTAACTTCTTTATAATAACCCTTGCGTTATTATTTACTGCCCAGTTTATGACTCAATACGTTTTTCATGCTCCATTATTAGGAGCTATTGTCGGAGGAACTTTTATTAATCGATTGCTTTTTATTCCCGCATTACTAACCCAGTGGTATTTCGAATTTTTTGATGGAAATCCATTCTACTTTGCAGAAAGCCATGTGTTCAATCAATTTGTAGAAAGCCCGTATGATATGCCTGTGGGATTTTTATTGACTAAAATTTATTGGAATGAACCAACTGTATTTGCAAATAATGGATTGGTATCAGATGGATTTATGAATTTAGGTTATTTAGGAGTATTTCTGTTCTCTATTGTTTTTGCAATTCTTTTTAGTTTGTTTAATTCATTCAATTTAAATAAGGGCTATTTCGGTGTCTTTTTTGCCTATGTCTACATGATGCTGAGTGTGCCATTTTTAAGTTCATTTATCACTGGAGGTATCTTAATATTTATACTACTTTGCTTTTTGATCTTAAGAAATAAAACCAGTGATATACCTTAGAATTTAACTTTTCAATTCAAAATATTATTTACTTTTGAGTTGAATTAACAAAGAATCTTATGAAGATGAAATTTGCGATAATAGGATGTGGAAGAATAGCCAAAAGACATGCGGGTCATATAAAAAACTATGGAGAACTCATAGCAGTTTGTGATAACGATGTCGATAAAGCTAAAGAATTAGCAGAAGAGTATGGCGTAAATGCACATGGTAGTGTAGAAGAGTTATTGAAGAACGAAAGTGAGGTAGACGTTGTGGCAATTTGTTCTCCAAATGGATTGCATTATGAGCACACCATATTGTCTTTAAGAGCAGGAAAACATGTGTTGTGTGAAAAACCTATGGCAATTAAAGTACATCATTGTGGGGAAATGATTAAAGAAGCTGAAAAAGCAAATAAGAGATTATTTATTGTGAAGCAAAATAGATTTAATCCTCCTGTTGAAGCATTAAAAAATGCAATAGATGAAGGTCGATTAGGAAAAATACTAAACATTCAATTGAGTTGTTTTTGGAATAGGAATAACGAGTATTATCAAAATTCATGGAAAGGAACAAAAGACCTGGATGGAGGAACATTGTTTACACAATTTAGTCACTTTTTAGATTTGTTATACTGGTTAATTGGAGATGTTAAAGAAGTACATGCCTTTGGTGCAAATCAAATGCATCAAGATATCATTGAATTTGAAGATACAGGTGTAATATGCGTTAAGTTTTACAATGACGTATTAGGAACAATAAATTATACGGTAAATAGCCACGATCAAAACATGGAAGGTTCATTAACTGTATTTGGAGAAAAAGGAACTGTCAAGGTTGGTGGTAAATATTTGAACGAGCTTGAATACCAGAACATTGAAAATTATAAAATAGAAGGACTACCAGAAGGTAACCCAGCTAATAGCTATGGAAAATACCAAGGAAGTATGTCCAACCATAATTTTGTTTATGAAAATGTGATTGATGTACTTCAAAATAAAGGGGTTATTGCTACCAATGGTTTTGAAGGGTTGAAAACAGTAGAAATTATTGAAAAGATATACTCGAGCATTGCAAAGAATGGAAAATAAGAAGGCTGTAATAAGAGATGTTATTTTTGGAGAGGATGTCACTGTTGTGGAACCTGTAAACATGTATGAGTGCTCAGTGGGAGACAATTGTTTTGTTGGTCCATTTGTAGAAATTCAAAAAGAAGTAACAATCGGGAATAATTGTAAGGTTCAGTCCCATAGCTTTATTTGCGAATTTGTTACCATCGGAAATGAATGTTTTATTGGTCATGGAGTAATGTTTATTAATGATTTATTTGAAAAAGGTAAGCCAGCAGGTGGTGATAAATCATTATGGAAATCTACACTTATTGGAAATAATGTATCAATAGGATCAAATGCTACAATTTTACCAGTTAACATTTGCGACAATGTAGTTATTGGCGCTGGGTCAGTAGTAACTAAAACAATTGAGACGCCTGGAGTATATGCAGGGAATCCTGCTAAATTATTACGTAAATTATGATGGTAAAAGAGAGTATTAAATTTGTAGATTTAAATGCCTATCACCAAGAAATAAAGGTAGAACTTGATGAAATATGGGATACTATACTAAGGGAGTCATCCTTTATCGGAGGTTCAAACAATGCGCATGTTAATAAATTTGAGAAAGACTTTGCCGAATACATAGGAACAGATTATTGTGTTTCTTGTGCAAACGGAACAGATGCGATAGAAGTAGCATTGTTAGCCTTAAACATTGGTGTTGGAGATAAAGTAATTGTTCCTGCAATCAGTTGGGCATCAACGGCCGAAGCAGTTATCAATATTGGAGCAACTCCTGTTTTTGTGGATGTAAAATATGATGATTGCCTCATTGATGAACAATTGATTGAAGCAAAAATAGATGAAGATGTAAAAGCAATTATTCCGGTGCACTTGTACGGAAAACCTGTTGATTTAGATACCATTCAGAAATTATGTAAAACGCATAATTTATTTCTTATTGAGGATTGCGCTCAAGCACATGGAGCAGAATACAATGGACAGCGAATAGGAACGTTTGGAGATATCGCTTGTTTTAGCTTTTACCCAGGTAAGAATTTAGGAGCATTTGGTGATGCTGGAGCCATGACGTTTAAAGATGAAAATATTGCAGATGTTGCTAGGCAAATCTGTAATCATGGCCAAAAGGGAAAGCACAATCATTTAAGAGTAGGAAGAAACTCAAGATTAGATGGATTACAAGCCGCAGTATTGTCTTTAAAGATTAATCGGCTTGATGAACACATAGACAAAAGAATACAGTGGGCAAAAGAGTACAATGGCTTATTTGAAAATTCTGAAAACATAAAACCTCCAGTCTTAGAAGAAGGCCTTAGGCATGTTTTCCATTTATATGTCATTAGAACTGAAAATAGAAATGAAATGGTTGAGAAGCTAAAAGCTAATGACATTCCTTTTGGCATTCATTACCCGAATACTTTGCCATCAATAGAACCGTTTAATGCAACGGGGTCATATCCAGTTGCAGATAAACTTTGTCAAGAAATACTTTCATTACCAATGCATCCGTATTTAAATTCTAATCAATTAAATGTTATTGCTCAAGTATTGTCAGAACAATAAGATTTAATGATATAATTAACTATAGAGTAGAACAATTTTATAGTTTTGTTATTAAAATAACACAAGAATGAGTTATCGATTTGTTAGAATTACAAGCAATTACCCCCAATACATCAATTCCTTCTATTTAAGACATCCAGAAGCTCATTTAGGATCATATGCAGAACAACACGTCCAATTAACCCAAGATTCAATTGAAACAGCCAGTATTTATGTTAAGAATCTAAATAAAATTGGAGTTGAAGCACATGAACTCATTTCAAATGCAACAGTACTACAGGAAGCATGGAAGAAAGAAAACAACTTGCCTGCCAATTTATCAAACAAGGATTTAATTATAAATCAAATTAAGCACTATCAACCTGAAGTGGTTTGGGTCGATGATTTTACTATAGTTGATAAAGCCTGGAAAGCCAAATTATTAAAAGAGGTTCCTTCTGTAAAGCTTTTTGTTGGCCATCATTGTGCCCCATCTAACGAACAGCTCATTGAAAAATTGAAATTGTTCGATATCATGTTTACCTGTATACCGTGTTTAAAAAAGGACTTCGAAGCATTAGGGATTAAGTCTTATCTACTATATCACGGTTTTGAGTCACCTATATTAGATAGTGTTAAGATTAACAATAAGCAGCCAGAGAGTGAGTTCCTATTTGCAGGATCGCTATATTCTGGAGCAGGATTTCATCAGGATAGAATAGACCAAATTGAAGCCATGCTTAAGGCAGGAATAAAAATGAATTTATACTGCAATTTAGAGCCCTTCAAAAAAATATTTGTCAAAAAGACTTTTTACCACTTGATAAGTACACTCAATAAGTTAAGATTAAAAGGAATTATTCAAGCAATACCGTTTCTAAGGTCGAATAAAGCTTTCGGTGAAAAACGCATTAATTTTTACTCAAAGAACTTAAAAGAAAGTTCTAAAGCTCCTGTTTTCGGATTTGAAATGTATCAACTATTGTCCAACTCAAAAATATGTTTCAATAAGCATATAGAAGCGGCTGGTGAATGTGCAGGGAATATTCGTTTGTTTGAAGCAACAGGGCTTGGAACATGCTTGGTAACAGATTGGAAAGATAATATTACCCAGTTGTTCGAACCTGGAAAAGAGATTGTGACATACAAGACTGAAGAAGAATGCATCGAAAAAGTAAAATGGCTAATTGAAAACCCAGAGGAACGTAAAAGAATTGCAAAAGCGGGCCAAGAAAGAACTTTAAAAGATCATACTTTCGAAAAAAGAATAAAAGTTTTAAACGAAATAATATTAAAAGAACTTAATACTATTTAAGAAGTGTATAGCTTAAACAAGTAATTTTAGAATCGATGTCAGATTTAAAGAACTATTTACTAAAACAATTATTCAAGCCCTCTTTGATTAGCTTCTGTATAAACCCTTTCTTTTGGGGGAGAAGTGCTATTTATTTAAGTGTTAAAAAATATGCTCACCATATTTCTGGAAAGACAATAGATGTTGGAAGCGGTAGTAAACCTTACGTTAATTTGTTTAAAAACGTAACAGAATACATTGGGATGGACATTGAGCAATCAGGTCATAAGCATCAAAGCTCCAGCATTGATGTTTTCTATGATGGAGAAACTTTTCCATTTAAGGATAGCGAAATTGATTCATTGGTCTTTTTCGAGGTGTTAGAACATGTTTTTAATCCAGATCAATTTTTATCCGAGATAGGCAGGGTAGTTAAACCTGGTGGAACAATGGTTGTTACAATTCCATTTATTTGGGGAGAGCACGAACAACCTTATGATTTTGCACGTTATTCTTCTTTTGGTTTAAAGCACTTGTTTGATGAACATAAGTTTGAAATAAAAGAACATAAAAAGTACTTATCGGATTTTAGGCTTTTCCCCTTATTGGTGAATAGTTATATTTATACGATGTTTAAGAAGTTCTTGCCAGGGATATTGGCGTGGTTGTTTATTTTACCATTTATCTTTTTAAATAATATGGCTGGACTATTTCTTTATATCCTCCCAAAAAATGAAGAGATGTATTTTGGTAATATTTATGTGTTAAAGAACAATAAATAATGATAAAAGAAATCCTTCCTCCAATTTTTATACGCTATGTTTCGAGCTTTATGTATGGTTGGACAGGAAACTATTCTTCTTGGGAGAGTGCTCAAAAAAAATGCCATGGTTATGATAGTGAGATCATCTTCAATAAAGTTAAAGGTTCACTTTTAAAAGTAAAAAACGGAGAAGCAGTTTTTGAAAGAGATTCTGTTATTTTTGATAAAGTACAATATTCTTTTCCTTTGTTATCAGCACTGAGCCTTGTGGCTATGAATGATGGGTTAAAACTAAAAGTATTAGATTTTGGAGGGTCAATGGGAAGTGCTTACTATCAGAATAAAAAAATGTTTGAACAGTTAAACGAATTGACTTGGAACATTGTTGAACAAGAACATTTTGTAGAAGAAGGGAAGAAAACCTTTGCAGATGATAAACTTAAATTTTATTATACCATTGATGAGTGTATAGCAGAACAGAGCATCAATACGCTTCTTTTAGGATCAGTATTACAATATATTGAGAAACCTTCTGCATTGTTGGATGAGCTGTTGGCTAAAAAAATTGAGAACATCATTATTGATAGAACACCTATCTTTAAAAATAATAAGAACAGAATTACAATACAAAAAGT
>JAJCYO010000025.1 GCA_029262875.1 Flavobacteriales bacterium | reverse complement strand
GAAGTTGCTTGCTGATGTGAAACGAGCATCCGTTCCATACAACAGGTCAGCACGAAAACCAAAACTTAACGCATTGGTGGTATCTCTATTTACTTCACGTTCAATGTAGCCATAAACTTGGTGCAAATTGAAAGAATTAGGTTGGTCGTTAAAAGTAACAGGGGCGTTGGCGCCGCGATTATGTGATCTGTCGCCGGCATTGATATTAGCACCGATCTCAGTCCAGCCACCGGCTTTAATACCCAAAGACTGCATGAAATTACTTTCGTTATATTTGTAACCCGTTAGGCTTTCAATTAGTCCTGTGTCATCCTCAAAGGAATGTGCGTAGGATGACGCAAGTAAAAAAGCACCGCATACCGCAAGCGGTAGTTTTTTTAAAGTTGGTTTTTTGTCTTTAGATTGCAAAATGAAATCCTCCATTAATTAATGATCGTGACGAATTCTTTTTCAGAGCGGGGTGGAATCTATGTTCTGCTCCTTTAGTACGTATATCACACGAAATAAAACCATACCCACTGCAAGGTAAAGAATACTTAACGTGTGTGTTCCATGCAATATTTTCTGTGGGTTTTCAGATAAAACGTGTAGAACTGTTGCAAAATCCCCCAAAAAAACGTGACAGTAGTGTTCAGGTGTCTTATTCACACCAATTTGTTATGGCATATATGGTTTGAGCAAACATTGATGAGTTGGCATTGTTCCAGCATGAAAACTTGCCATTGTTCAGTTTTAGTCTGGATAAAGACAAGTTTTATATCGGGGCTTGTAAGTGCCCTATTCTATATTTAGTTCATCCATGGCTAAGTTCAATTCAATTCGACATTCAGCTTCTTTACCAGCTAAATCAATTAAACCAACAGTTCTTAGGCATTCATTGTATGTGAATAGAATTTGATTCCTTTTTTGAATGTCATTAACAGAAATAGACAGCTGATTTACATTGGCAACGACTTCTTTAAGGTTAACGCTTGCCAATTTTGCCCCAACATTGTCTACGCTTTTTTTTGTGTCTTCCAATCTTGCAATGGATTTTCTGTTGGAATCATTAACTTCTCGAGCAAATGCAATTCTTTCTTGATCAGCATGTTGTCTTAGCTCGTTAATACTCTTTTGTGAAATCAAGTCTAATGTTTCGTCATATTCTTGAAGTCGGTCTTGTATGAAGGCACCAATACCTTTCTGAAAATTTTGTAATGAATAATCAATATCTTCGTTAAATGCCTTCATTTTGATTTCAATTAAATGTGTTACATCTCGATCAATACCGTGTTGAATTTCGTCTGAGATTTTCTGAACGGGTATTCTTGAGTCAATAATTTCTTTTTTAGTAACAACTAAACTCGATTTAATGTCATCGCCTAATAACTGATATTTTTCGTCTTGATGGAGCCTAGCCTGGGTTTCGTTCTCAGCAATTAACCATGAAGTCATAAGTAGTGTTTGTTTCTGTTCTTTATTCATCCCAAATAGAAGTTTTTCGAGTGTTTTAGCGGCAACATCTTTATCAGTTAGTAAGTCAATATGATTTTGACTTGAAGCATCTAATAAATGTTTAAGGCTGGTTTGAATAGAGGCTATATTTGCGTCGGCCTTAGACATTACGGTTGCTTGTCGAAATAGCTCGTACGGCAAGAATATAAGGCAAAGCGTAATACAAAAGAAATAAATAAGTTTTTTAAAGAATCTTTTTTTCAGAAATAAACTTGTAAGAAAAAGACCGATAACTAATAAAATGGTGGGTGTTAGAATTGATAATAATTCCAGTTGGCTTCTGTCTCCAATTGCGTTTAAGGGAGCCCCATTAATAATAGTTTCTATAAATTCATTCATCAACCACTCCCGACGTGACTCATATAATTAGTTTTTAATAACAAGTTGCAATCACCTGTTTTATATCCGGTAACTAGGAGATGCGATTGCATGTAAACCTGATTTTTTCTCTAGTTTTAAAGATTTAAGTTGATACTTTATATTAACTTAATAATCTTAACTAGAAATGATAACTAGATAATTAATGGATGGCTAATATATTGCGAATTTAGTTGTTTAATAAGTTACGGTGAGATTCTGAAAAATCGGGCCATATCCGTCATTTATAGTTTTATGTAACAGTTATATTTCTCTGTTAATTATAGTTGCATTTAGTCGTGTTTCTTCATCGAAATGATGGCTTGGTGTATTAATCAATTTACTGTCTCAACTGAGTGAAATTGGTACGTAAATACGTACAAATACAATTAATGCTCGTGTCCATGAGCGCCGTGAACATGACCGTGAGAAATTTCTTCCTCAGTAGCTGGTCGTATTTCGGTAACGGTGCATTCAAAATTTAAAGTAACGCCTGCTAGCGGATGATTGCCGTCTACAACAACTTTGTCGTTAGCTACGTCAGTAATTGTATAGATTAATTTCTCATCAGAGTTTTCTTCGCCCCCCTCAAATTGCATGCCAACTGCGATATTTTCAGGGAAAAGATTACGTGGCTCTACACGAATAAGTTCGCTGTCGTGATCGCCAAAAGTATTTTCAGGTTCCATTAATACAGAGCAGCTATAACCAATTTCATTACTATGAAGCTCTTCTTCTACCATAGGAAAAATACCGCCATAACCGCCATGTAAATAACTAATAGGCAAGTCGGGTTGTTCAATAATTTTCCCTGCTGAATCTGACAGTTTGTAGTTTATTGATACTACTGTATTTTTTTCTATACGCATAAAATTTAATCCTTAAATAGATGATTCTGGTAAAAATTTTTTCGTAATTGTGTCACATCCAAAGCCAGTGGTATGAAAAATTGTGTAAATATAATCATGGTGGATAGTTATTGCATCAATCGAGAGAAAGTTTAGGGTTGGATGGCTGCGCAGTAAAAAAATGAATCTGACTAGCGCTAAAATTGCAGTAAAACGACGAGATAAATAAACCTAAAAGGTGGTTGCCGAGTTGATGGTGAGAAGTTCCCGAAGAGTAAATTAGTAAAAATTCCGCAAAAGACATTGTTAATTGTAAGGTATTGTGTTTTGGGGGGAATTTTGTTTGTATGGGAGTTAGCCTTACAGAAGAGGTGGAAATTTTATGACAAACTACTTGACTTGTATCCCCTAGGTCGACTAGCCTGTCAAATGTAGCTAACTCACAAGGGGTAGTACAGATTGTTGAGTAAAGTT
>JAJCYO010000024.1 GCA_029262875.1 Flavobacteriales bacterium | reverse complement strand
AGTTCAAGATTCTGGTAAAGTATCTGGATTGGTGTATTCTATATCCACAGTTGGTGGTATACTATTTACCTACCTTACAGGATTTTACATCCTTCCCATTTATGGTATTACTTATCCAGCGGTAATATTTGGAGTTGGCTTATTTATTATTCCATTCTTTGTATTAATTGCCAACAACAAGTTTATCTCGTTTGCATTCCTTCTTGTCATGTTCATTCCTTTTGCTAAATTAAAAAAAGATAATCATGACGTACCTGGGTTTAAAGTCCTTTATGAAAATGAAGGTGTTTTTGGGCAGGTTAAAGTATTGGACCATAATTTTGGAACACTCACGAGAGGCGCAAAATATGGAAGAGGTTTGTTGGTTAACAATACCTGTCAAACCATTTTAGACATACAAAATCCTGAATACAGTTTATGGGATTATGCTTTTTTCTTTCCGAATGCGGCAAGCATCTATCCTAAAGGAAGTGATGCCTTGATATTAGGGTTAGGAGGCGGCACCCTATTGAAGCAATATGACCGTTTAGGATTTAATACAGATGTGGTAGAATTAGACCAAAGGGTAAAAGATGTTTCCATTGATTATTTCAATGTTAGTCCTGATGCTAACATAAGGATTGATGATGCAAGGCATGCCTTACGCACATTAGATAAAAAGTATGATGTTATTACGTTTGATCTTTTTTTAAGTGAAACCCCACCTAGCCATCTACTTACCTTAGAGTGTTTTAAAGAAGTTCAAGAAGGTCTAAAACCTGGAGGCCTGCTCATGATTAACTTTTTTGGTTTTACTTCTGGTGAATTGGGGAAAGCATCAAGAAGCGTATACAAAACGTTGGTAGAAAGTGGTTTTAAAACTAAGATGTGTGTTACACCAAGCAATAATGAAATTGGTAGAAATTTAATATTTTTAGCCAGTGAATCCGATTTGGATTTTACAAATACCACATATAGCGAACCTTTTATGTATCCTGTAACGAACCTTGAAGAACATTTTTTAAATACAGCTGAAATGAATTTTGCTGATGCACTCATTTTAACAGATGATGTTCCCGTAATGGAACATCTTTACGCAAAAGCATCATTAGAATGGAGAAAAGCAAGTAACATTGCATATGCTGAAAAATTCATAGCAAACCTATAGCCTTGAATAAAACAATTAAAAAACTAATATTCATACTTGCCTTTATCGAAGGTGGGGCAGTCATGTGTGTTGAATTATGTAGCGCTAAAATTTTATCTCCTTACTTTGGAACTTCCATTTATGTATGGGCTTCTGTTTTAGGAATTACCTTAACCGCATTAATGAGTGGTTATTATTTAGGGGGTTACATTTCATCAAAAAACAAAAACAACTCAATTGTTTATTGGTTAATGCTGATCGGTGGATTTCTTGTGGCAGTTACCCCTATTATTAGTAACATCATATTACCAACAACCATTAACTTAAGCCTATTAACGGGAACCATCCTTTCTTTAATGTGCTTTCTATTTATTCCGTTAATGTTGTTTGGAGCCGTTTCTCCGCTAATTATTAATATTGTTACTGATCAAGCAAAGGAATCTGGTAAGAGTAGTGGAAACGTTTATGCAATTTCAACATTAGGTGGTATCATTACCACCTTTACTGTTGGTTTTTACACCCTACCTCAGTTTGGGATTACCTATACACTTTATGGCTACGGAATTTTAGTTATGGCCATTTCTGCTTTTTTGTTTATTAAAACCAGAACATTTAAGACACCTGTTTCCATCATCTTTTTGGCAGCCATATTAAGCATCAATTTTCAAAATAAATTTGACAGCAAAGAAGTCATTTATCAGTCTGAAGGAATTTTAGGTGAAGTTAAAGTGGTTGACCGAACACTATTTAATCATAAAGAGAACCGCTATAAAAATTACAGAGAGTTAATGGTGAATAATATCTCCCAAACTGTCATGGACAAACAAAATCCAGCGATTAATTACTGGAGCTATATAGATGTATTGACGTACAATATAAATTCTTATTCCAACGGAAAAAATGCTCTATTATTGGGATTGGGTGGTGGAACACTTTACAAAGAATTAGAAAAAAACAACATTAATGTTGATGTAGTAGAGCTGGACGGAAGAATTGAAGAGATCGCTAAAAAATATTTCAACATTAACGAGGATGTAAATGTTGTGGTAGATGATGCCAGGCATTATATTAATACCACAACAAAAAGGTATGACGTTATCATTTATGATTTATACCACAGTGAAACTCCTCCTGTTCACCTAATGACCAAAGAAGCTTTTGCCGAAATAAAGACCAAGCTCAATGAAAATGGAATTTTAATTATTAATTTTTATGGATTTATAACAGAAAGAAAGGGAAAAGCGGCTCGTTCCATATACAAAACGCTGTTAGACGAAGATTATCATGTTCAATTAATGGCTACCGAAGGTGCAGAACGAAATAGAAATTTGTTATTCGTGTGTAGCAACGGGGAGTTAAAGGCAAAAAACGAAGTTATCCATACCATTTTATATGAAATGGATATTGATTTTAATAGCGCCCTAATCTTAACAGATGACAAGCCTATACTTGAACACATATACTTAGAAGCAGCCTTATCATGGAGGAAGGATTACAATGAAACAAATGCTAAATATTTTTTAAAAAAGAAATAGATGAGTAAAACTGAAACACAAACCTTAGTTGAAACATTAGAGTTATCAAGAGATTTAACCAAGTACTACTTAAAAAATTTAGAAACTCAAGATGTTTACAAAACATTTGAAGTTGAGGGTAAACAGCTTAATAGTGTTCTATGGTTAATGGCGCACATCACTGTTTCTGAAAATTGGTTACTGTTGGTTTGCACTGGTGGTGAAAAAGCGAACATTCCATGGGCTCGGCAATTTGGTTTAGGATCTGAAATCCCTAATAAAGAAGATTATCCTCCGATTGAAGAAATAAAAGAGGCGTTTGATCAAGTACATCAAAAATCCATTGCTTATATAAGCCGGTTAACGGATGAAGATTTAGGAAAACCTACCACTAATGGCGTAAACTTTGGGGGTGAAGATTCTATTAGAGCAATCATTAAACATGCCATTCGTCACGAAGCTTCCCATGCAGGACACTTGGGATGGCTATGTAAATTGTTTGGTGTAAAAACCATATAACCTGTAATTCTGGTGCTCTGACCGTTTATTGTTTCTTGAATAATTATTTAGTAATAAGTTATCCATTCTAAATTAAATTCGTACTATTGTACTATCAGTATCCTGATAACGTTATTACCATAACAAAGAATAATACTTACAAATCATTAAAAAGCGACTTAGTAAAAGGAGCAATTATAAATAAATCACCACACAAATAAATTACAATCCTTGTAATTATAAATTAGAAAAATCAATACGATTAAGATATATTAAAAATCATTAAATTATTACATGTACGACATTATTGAATTAAACAAGAAGTTAGTAAACGAACTTCGTGACATCGCAAAAGAATTAGATATTAAAAAGGTAGATAAGCTTAAAAAAGAAGACTTAGTTTATCAAATTTTAGATCAACAAGCGATAAACCCACCAAAACAAGAAAGCAAACCAGTTGAGAAAAAAAGAGTTCCAGCCGGATCTTCTACTGGTGCTACTTCTAAACCAAAAAGAAAAAGGATGCCATCAGATAAACCAAGTTTATTTAATGAGCCAAACAATGAAACTCAAGCTGAAAAAACAGTAGAAAATACGAATGCTCCTGTAGCATCAAATACCAATGACAAACCAGAAGCTCCAAAAGCTCCTGAAAATAGACAAGAAAAACCAAGGCCTCAACAAAAGCCTTCTTCTCCATCTCCAAAAAGAGAAGACAATAGAGCAACACAGAAAAGAGAAGATAACAGACCAACACAACAGAGAGACAATGGAAATCATAATAAAGGGAACAGTGGCCCAAGAAATAAGGCAGACGACCATGGTTATGACTTTGATGGGATTATCGTTAGTGAAGGAGTTTTAGAAACAATGCCTGATGGTTATGGATTTTTACGTTCATCAGATTATAACTATTTAAATTCACCTGACGACATTTATGTTTCTCAGTCTCAAATTAAATTATTTGGATTAAAGACTGGTGATACAGTTAGAGGAAGTGTGAGACCACCAAAAGTTGGTGAGAAATACTTTCCATTAATTAAAGTAGTATCTATTAACAATAGAACTCCAGATGTAGTTAGAGATAGAATTCCTTTTAAATACTTAACGCCTATTTTTCCTAATGAAAAATTAAATTTAGTTAGCGATAAAAAAGCTACGGTATCTAATCGAATTATCGATTTATTTACACCTATCGGAAAAGGACAAAGGGGTATGATTGTAGCACAACCTAAAACAGGTAAAACCACTTTATTAAAAGATGTTGCCAATGCCATTGCAGAGAATCATCCAGAGGTTTACTTACTTATCCTATTAATTGATGAAAGACCTGAAGAGGTTACTGACATGTCTCGAAGTGTAAATGCTGAAGTAGTTGCATCTACCTTTGATGAACCAGCTGACAAACATGTAAAGCTTGCTAACTTAGTGTTAGAAAAAGGAAAAAGAATGGTAGAATGTGGACATGATGTTGTTATACTATTAGATTCTATTACACGTTTAGCAAGGGCTTATAACACAACTGCTCCTTCTTCTGGAAAAGTACTTTCTGGTGGTGTAGATGCAAATGCATTGCAAAAACCAAAAAGATTCTTTGGTGCTGCTCGTAAAATTGAAGATGGTGGTTCTTTAACCATAATTGCTACAGCATTAACAGAAACTGGATCTAAAATGGATGAAGTTATCTTTGAAGAATTTAAAGGTACTGGTAACATGGAATTACAATTGGATAGAAAAATATCTAACAAACGTATTTACCCAGCCATTGATATTGTTTCTTCAAGTACACGTAGAGAAGACCTATTGTTAGGTAACGATGTTACTCAGCTAATGCATATTTTAAGACATCACATTGCGGACATGAACCCTGTTGAAGCTATGGAATTCATTAAAGGCAGAATAAGCCAAACGAATAGCAACGAAGAGTTCTTAATCTCCATGAAAGCTGGAAACTAAATAGAAAATATAAGCTACAAATGTTTGGTTATACTGAACATTTGTAGCTCAACATACAACATTTCAAGTCATGCTTAAAAATCCTTTTCAAGTTGCAATCACATTTGCTGTTGTTGCATTGGTCATTAAAGTTGCTGTCTTCTATATGGATCTGCAACATGGAGCAATGGAAGATTACATTAGATATATCTACATGCTGATTATGTTGGTTACTGTTTTTTTTGGAATCAGAAGCAACAAAATCATGTTTGATGGCACCACTACTTTTGGGCAAGATTTTAAAACAGGAGCGCGAACAGCTTCATTTTTTGCTATTATAATGGCTATCATTACTTACATCTATTATGCTAAAATAGATCCTGGATTTTTTGCCATAAAACAACAACCATTGTTAGACGAGCTTTTTAAAACTGCTCAAACTAAAGTTGGTAGTGATGATAAAGAAATTCTACTGAAAGATTTAAGCAATCAAATACTTGGGATTAAGACATACTTATCTCCATATTTTCAAGCAATGTGGACTATGTTTGGATTGGTCTTTTTGGGGTTATTTAACTCCGCTGTCTTTGCCTTTTTAATGAAAAAATACCCTGGATTTAAGAAGTAACCGACTGTTTCTTTTGTTTGAAGAGCTTCATTGCTAAATCCATCAATAGAATACCCACTACAGCAAAAACAATTACATTAATGTATTCCATTTGAGGGATTTCTACTCCTTTTATCGATTCTCCTAAGGTGTTTTCCTTAAGCTGGATGATGGCCAAGAATCCTAATAAACCAAGTATCGTATAAACCATCCAGTTGGTATCAAATAAACGAACAACAGGCTTAGAAGCGTAATGATGCTGTATTCGTTCAGAAACATCTACGGTATCAGCAACAGCTAATGTAGAAGATAGCATTCCATCCATACTTTTTTCAGTTTCAAATCTAACGGAACAATCTTTACATACAGTAATATGTTTTCCTATTGTTTCAATTTGAACCTTATCTGAAATTAAATCGTTTACAAATTCAAATAATTCTATGTCGGTTATGTGCTTATCCATGTCTTAACTGGTTTAACAAATTTACATCATTTTTATTTAAAAAACTTCTAAAGTTATCTCTTGCTCTATATAACTTAACTCTTATGTTGCTTGGAGACGTGCCCGTTACTTGTTCTATTTCCTTTAACGATAAATCTTCCAAGTAAAATAAAGTCAACAACTCCCTTTGATCAACAGGCAGTTTACTAAAAACAGATTGAATCGTATTTTTTAAATCCTTTTGGTTCATTTCATCAATTAATGAATTATCTTCATTGTAATTAATCGTCTCATCATTCAATTCCGTTGTACTCAATTTATTTTTTCTCAAATAGTTCAATACCTCATTGTGAGCAATTTTATACACCCATGTTTTTAATTTCGATTTCCCTTCAAATAAGTTAATCTTATCAATACACTTAATTAAAACGTCATGCGTCAGCTCTTCAGCTACTTCTTTATCATTAAGCATCTTTATGCATAGCACAAATACAAACTGCTGATTATTATTTACAAAATAATTTATCGCAGCTAAATTCTTGCTTTTTAGGCCTGATATTAAATCGATTTCATTCAATGAATTGAATCCTACTTATAAGACACCATGTTTTAATAAAATGTTACATAAGATATGAAAAAAATAAATTCAATTTGTTGTAACATTTTTTTGAGTAGTTGTGTCAAAGATTACAGAAACCAATAAATTATAAAATTATGGAAGGAATTATAGGAGTATCGTTACCAATAATCATATCACTTGGAGTATTCGCAATGATTGTTCTACTCAGAAGAATGGAACATGCTGAAAAATTGAAAATGATTGAAAAAGGGATAGATGTAAGTAAACATCAAAAACCAAGAAGATCAGGTGTTGCCGTTAAATTTGCGTTAATTGCTGTAGGAATTGGTATTGGCTTACTTGCTGGAAACGTTTTGGACGTTTATACTCCACTTCAAGATGAAGTTTGTTACTTCTCTATGGTATTTTTATTCGCTGGAGCTGGATTGTTTACGGCCAATAAAATTGTAGAAAAAAAAGAAAAAGGGCAGGAGATAGAATAGTGTTGAATTAGTTTAGTTAGTGCAAAAAAGGAGGAAATTAATTTCCTCCTTTTTTCATAATGTTTTCTCCGAACTCATTTAAATTAACCCCATCAAAATTTCCTGAACTCATTAACAGTAAAACTTTATTGTTCCAATCTTTATCCTTCAACATATTAAACAACCCGTCTGAATCGTTATAGATCGTTACATTTTCAGAACCAAAAGCAGCCTTTACTTCCTCAGGTGTAATCGCCTCAAGCTTTTTATGCTCTAAGGTATGATTACTATAGTAGACATAAGCTTCATCTGCTGTACTCATACTATTTTTATATTCTTTTAAAAACGTTTTATTTAAGCTACTGAATGTGTGCAGCTCCATGCAAGCGATTAGTTCTCTGTTAGGATATTGTTTTTTAACCGCTTGAGTTGTAGCTTTCAATTTAGATGGTGAATGTGCAAAATCTTTGTAAATGGCAGTGGTGTCATTTTTAGTGATGAGTTCCAATCGTTTTGCTGCGCCTTTAAAATCTTGAATGGCTTCATAAAATTGTTCATCAGAAATTTTAAGCTCATTGCATATTAACCGTGCTCCATTCATGTTCTGCAAATTATGATCTCCAAAAATTTGTAATGGAACTTCATTGCCTTCTACCAAAACAGAAGTCACTCCATTTTCAATTTTATTTTCAGGGGTTTGATACCCTACTCTATCAATATCCGCATTCGGAGTAGTCAGTGCTATTTTATTGACTTCATCATCTGCTTTACAATAAATTAATACCCCATCTTTTTCAATTAAAGAAATGAAGGTAGAGAACTGCTCAACATAATTTTCAAACGTTGGAAATACATTAATGTGATCCCAAGCAATGCCACTTATTAAAGCAATATTAGGGTGATATAAATGAAATTTTGGCCTTCTATCTATGGGAGAAGAAAGGTATTCATCACCTTCTAAAATAATAATCTTAGCATCCGTTAACTGAACCATGGTCTCAAACCCCTCCAATTGAGCACCAACCATGTAATCAAACTTCTTATTGCATTTATCCAATACATGCAATACCATAGATGTTATTGATGTTTTACCGTGGCTCCCTCCTATTACTACTCTTATTTTATCTTTTGACTGCTCATAAATGTACTCTGGATAGGAATAAACCTTTACCCCTATTTCCTGTGCTTTAATTAATTCTGGGTTATCAATTCTAGCGTGCATCCCTAAAATTATAGCATCAATTTCCCCTGTAATTCTACTTTCATCCCATCCAAATTTAGCTGGTAACAAACCATATTTAGCTATCCTGCTTTTACTAGGCTCAAATATCTCATCATCAGATCCAGTTACTTCAAACCCTTTTTTATGCAAGGCTATAGCAAGATTATGCATCGCACTTCCTCCTATCGCAATAAAATGTACTCTCATAAGTTTTAATTCTTAATCAAATTTAACGGCTTTGATTTATTAGAAAATTATTATCATTAAAAGTTATCCAGTTCAGTTGTTAAAATGTGATTAAAAGTAAGCTATGGAAAATGAGCTCAAAATTCATCTATACAGGTATAATTAATAACTTTATAAAATGGTATTCATCACCAAATATTGCCGTTCGACTATTGCACTATGTACTGTTCTTGCAGTTTTATTTTCTTTTTCGAACTGCACATCTGCCCAACCAAAACCAAAATATCTTTTTGAAATTTCCAATAAAAATGACTTCGAAATCCTAAGCGGAAGTCCAATTTCTAACAAATATGGAGGTGTAGATGCTATAAAAGTAGTGTATGACATTAAAGCCGACCAAATTTATTATTTGAACAGCAAAAACTACAAATACCATCATGGTTTTTGCTCCGTTAAATTAGGGTATAATAAAGGCTTGGCAAATTTTAATGAACATAATTATGCGGCAGATTCAGACCAACGCGTCTACCTCCTAGGGAATATTAATTATTACCGAGAACAGGAAAAATACATCATGGATTTATCTCCGGCCGATTTAATTCAAGTGAAAGACATTGAGGTACTTTTTGAGAAAATAGGAGCTTCAGTATTTTTTGAGAAGAAGCTTACTTTGCTTTTAAATACATCTCGGCTTATCAAGTTGTCTAAAGATTTTAAGGTACCTACCATTACTCCAGAAGAAATATACAAAGGGTTAAATTATCAAGCCATTGGTTTAAGCACGAGTTATGGGACTCTTCGGTTTGTATCGTTAAAAGATTTGAAAAAGAATCAATACAGTGAAAAAGACATTTTAGTTTTAGAGCAAACCCCTAATATAGTTCCATTAGTGGCTGGTATCATTACATCAGAATTTCAAACTCCATTGAGCCATTTATCAATTTTAGGTCGCAACAGAGGTATCCCCATTATGGCCGTAAAAGGAGCTTTTAAAAACAAATCATTATTATCCTATAAAGACAAGTTTGTTCGTTTTGATGTTTCTAAAAACAGCTACAGCATAAGAGAAGTACGCGAAGCTAAATACATAAACACGAACTCAAACAAACGCCCAAAAATTAACTTGAAGCGCGATTTAAGTATTGATACACTGGTAGGTTTTGAGAAATTAGGTAAAGTGAGTGCGAAATCCATTGGAAATAAAGCGAGAAACTTTGCGGTATTACATCACCTCAGTGATAAAGCAGATTTTAAGGTTCCCGAAAGCAGTTTTGCCATTCCATTTTACTTTTATGAAAGACATTTAGAAAGCTCTAAAGCAGGCATTTTAATCGAACAACTGTTGGCCGATCTTTCTGCTAACCCCGATAGTGTTAACCTTAAAAAACGTCTTAAAAAAATTCGAAAAACCATTTCTAAATCACCCATTGACACTAAATTGATTGCTGATGTAAATGCAAAAATCAACCAGCTTGGTGATTATAAAAAATTTAGGTTTCGGTCTTCCACCAATGCAGAAGACATGGAAGGCTTTGGTGGTGCTGGATTATATACATCCAAAACTGGCATTGTTGGTGACACTACAAAAACAATAGAAAAAGCCATCAAAAAAGTATGGGCAAGCCTATGGAACATACAAGCTTTTAATGAACGATCCTATTTTAAAATGAATCAAGAGAAAGTAGCGATGGGAATCTTGGTCCATCGTTCTTTTCCAAATGAAATTGCCAATGGTGTGGCCATCACCAAAAACATATACAGAGAAAGTAAACTTGGTTTTGTCATCAATGTTCAAGTTGGTAACGAAAGCGTGGTAGATCCGAAACCCGGAGTTGTATGCGATCAAGTTATTTGTTATGAAGGAGGTAGAAATAAAATTTATACTGAAAAAGATATCGTTGAAGTTATTACCAAGTCAAGTCTAAATAACAATAAACTAATCATGAGTGATGATGAAATTATCCATTTGGTAAAACAGTTAGAAGTCATCAAAAAGTACTATTACAATCGCGACTCCTTTGCTGATTATGCAGGATACGGATTAGATGTTGAATTTAAACTGGAGGAAGACAGTAGAAATTTATACATTAAACAAGTTCGGTATTACAATGATTAGAATATCATTACCTTTACTACTCAAATAAATAAAGCGATTCAATGAAGATATATCCTTTAAACACTGGAAATTTTAAGTTAGATGGTGGTGCAATGTTTGGTGTTGTTCCAAAATCATTATGGCAAAAAACCAATCCTGCAGATTCAAACAATATGTGCAGCTGGGCCTTGAGAAGCATGCTAATAGAAGATGGAGACCGCTTAATGATTATTGACAATGGCATGGGAGACAAACAACCTGAAAAGTTTTTTGGGTATTACTATTTACATGGTGATGATAGTTTGGAAGGGAGTCTAAAAAACTTGGGGTTCCACCCAGATGATATTACAGATGTATTTTTAACTCACCTGCATTTTGATCATTGTGGCGGTGGTGTAAAATGGAATCGTGATAGAACAAAATATGAACCCACATTTAAAAATGCTACCTATTGGAGTAACAGTAAACATTGGCAATGGGCAACTATGCCCAACCAAAGGGAAAAAGCTTCTTTCTTAAAAGAGAACATTATACCCATGCAGGAGTTTGGGCAATTGAAGCATATTGATGTGCATGGTTTTGACTACTTTGATATTTTAATGGTCAACGGGCACACTGATGCTCAAATGATACCGCACATTAAGTACAAAGGAAAAACCGTTGTTTTTATGGCAGATTTACTGCCTTCTGTTGGACACATTCCTTTGCCTTATGTAATGGGGTATGATACTCGTCCGTTACTGACAATGGATGAGAAAGGAAAATTTCTAAAAGAAGCTGCGGACAAAGAATACGTGTTGTTTTTTGAGCATGACAGTGTAAACGAATGCTGCACCTTACAACATACCGAGAAAGGTGTGCGTTTAAAGGATACTTTTAGTTTTGATGAAATGTTTGGATAAGGATTGTTTGTAAATAGTTGACAGCATACAGAAATATGAAAAGAGCGGTTACCATAATTTTATTATCATTTATTTCAATGACAATGTATGCTCAAAATGCAAGTGTTATTTTCCAAAACAATGACAATGCATCTTTTCAAGTAAGTATCAATCACATCAAACAACATCAGGATTTCACCAATAGTATTAAACTCAATGGGTTAAAAGGTAATATGCCTTATAATGTAAAAATTGATTTTAAAAATGATACAGCCTTTGCACAAAAGAACATCTATCTTATTGATGATGGATTAGCACATATTTACCAAGTTAGTAAAACGACAATCGCGCTCAAAAAAGTTGTTCCTTCTGCATCTTATCCCAAATCTGAAAATCAATTAACACTTAATTACATTGTCAACAATGAAATGCCAATTGATACGGCTACAAAAGATACAGCTACAAAAGATACAGCTTATGTAGTCCCATTTGCAACTTATTATAAACTTGAAGATTATAAGGGAAGGGTAAATTGTCCGTTCCCTATAAAGGATGTTGAACAAGGAGAATTAAGGGGGATTATTTTGACTGAAAGCTTAGAAGAAAGTAAATTGGAGAAAGTTAAAACTGCTATCCTGGATATGGATTCTGCGTGTGTGTTAGTGGATCAAACCAAAGAACTCTTGTTGTTATTTGAGTTTGAGGAAACACGATTAGATTTTGCAAAATTTATGTTCGCTTATACGCTTGATATTGACAACTATGAAAAACTCTACTCAGCCTTCAATTTTGAGAATAGCAAAGACGAATTAAAACAACTTGTAGGAAAGGATTAATTATTTAGACAAGATTATTTTCTTAACCTCTTTAAGATTTTCAGTAACTACTTCAACAAAATAAATTCCGTTCAGATATTTCGAGATATCAACTTGATTGGAACTAAATTTCTGAATGGTTTTCCCTAAAATATTTCTGACAATTACCTGCTCTATCGCTTCACTACTCTCTAACTTAATGACCCCTGTAGTAGGGTTTGGGTAAATTTCTATAGCGTTATCATTGTTATTTTCCTCTACACTTAACGCGTCAGTATCGTAGCGAATTTGAGCTGCATCTGCACTTGCTTGAACATCCAATAAGCTATCTCCAGCAATAATTGCGAATGCTATTTGTTGGCGCTGACCAGGGTTTAAACTAAAACTACCTGTTGATACAACATGGGCAATATCCGCTCCACTTACTCCTCCGGCACTATTTCTTAAGGTAGACAATGTTCCGTATTTTTCTGAAGTTGTAAAGCCTCCTCCATTGGCATTTATTCCTCCACTTCCGTCTAAGTCCAACGAATAATTTAATCCCGAAGTTGCCGACAATACTTTTATTGCTCCATAGATGGTATCATTATCTGTGGAATGTGCATAACCCATTTTTCTTGAAACATCATACCCTGCCTTATTGGTAGAGAAATCAACAATGTCCCAATCAGCAAAAATACCAGCATATATGTTTGTTAATGAAGATAAGCCCGTATTTTCAATATCATAAACCACAATAACGTATTTATCATCAGGAGCGTTAGGATAAGCATAGGAAAATTGCTCAATACTAATATCCAACGGTGTAACCATAGGTGAATCATCTGTAACCCCATATAAATCTAACGCGGATTTATATGGTGGACTGTATTGCACATTTTGTTGGGAACCAAAGTCCTGATCTTGAACAGAAACTCCTCTTACTACGTCAGCCACTCGAGTAGTTGCATCTCCTATCATAAAACCTGCTTCAAAAACCAATTGTTCTCCACTGTAGGTAAATCCTAATCCAACTGAATTGCTAATATCATTGTATCCAATTTTTCCATTGCTTGTAATCGTGGTTGCTACCAGATTCTCAGCCAAATCAATGTAGTCTGGATTCAGTGTAACTGTGAAATAATCGTTATTGGTAAATGTTCCATTGGTAATAACTGCTTTAAATGTTACTACCTCATTGAATGCTGCTCCATTAAGTACCTCAACCACAAATTTATCTGTATTATTTGATGCAGTTGTCATTGTCCCCATTGTTGGCAAGTTCGTTGTCCCATCAATAATATTTACAAAAGGAGAAGTAGAAGTAATGGTTACCGTTACTCCAGAGATTAAATCTAAATAGTTTTGAAAGAATCCTTCGATGTAGAGTGTATCTCCAAACTCAAAAATATTATTGTTGTTATCTGTAGTTAAGTCTTTGGATAATTCTAAAAATTGAGCTGAAGTAGCAGAAATACTGTTAAACAAGTTCAATCTTCCACTCCCCAATTTATCTATATAGCTTGGATTAAGAACATTCAAATCATCAGCTGTGGTCTGAATCAATGCCGCTATTTGAGCATTATCATAAAGTGGAAATTGCGCTTTCAACAAGGCCGCACCTCCTGAAACAACTGGTGCAGCCATTGAAGTCCCTCCATTTTGTCCATAACCTCCATTTGGTCCTGTAGTCCACATTGCGTCTCCAGGTGCAGAAACATCTACATAATAACCATAATTGGAAACGCCTGATTTAACATCACTTTGATTTGTTGCTGCAACGCTCAAAACACCATTGTATCCAGCTGGATAAAAGGTATTCTCTCCGTTATCATTTCCTACTGCTCCAACGACCAAACACCCCATATTAATGATAGCATAATCAATTACATTTTGATTAAACTGTGAAGGTACGTAACCTCCCCATGAGCAATTAATTACAAAGCACCCATGGTCTGCAGCATAAACAATTCCTTGATAGGCCTTTGTTAACTGACCTATATTGTTTGAGATTTTTATAGGTAAGAATTTTGTATTAAAACCAACACCAGCAATTCCCGTTACGTTATCCGTTACAGCAGCAGCAATTCCAGTCACATTTACTCCATGACCTGTAGATTCCCACAAGGCATTGTTATCATTATTTCCTAAATCCCAACCTAAATAATTATCAATGTAACCATCACCATCATCATCACTTCCATTAATCGGATCAGCATAGTTTACCTTTATGTTTCCTAATAAATCAGGATGTGTTGGATCCCATCCAGTATCTGTTATCCCAATTACAATGGTTGTATCACCCTGATTAATGTTCCATGCGTTTTCGGCATTAATTAAGTTAATATAATATTGATTCGGTAATGAAGTATCATTAGGTGTATAAGTTAATTGTGGGATATAGTAGGGTTCTACATATTCTGCAATTTTCAACTTCTTCAATTGCCTGATTACCTCATTTACCGTATAAGCATTAGCATATTGCAATTCATAAATCAACGATAAATCAATGTTGCCATCTATTTTCTCTTTCTTTTTGGTTGGAAATACTTTTTCCAACTTAGTCACTCCAATTTCCGTTATCATTTGATTGAAGAGCGGAATCGCTATCTTAGTAGTTGAGCACTTTGTCCTGTGCTCCTCTTTTACCTTAAAAATTATGGTTTGAGGAAGTGTTTCATCTACTTTTTGAGTAAACCCTAACTGACCAAGCATTAAAGTAATAGTAAACAGGAAAAATTTTATTTTAATCAATTGATGAAACATATAACGAAGGTACGGATAATGCCTGTAAAGAATTAAATCATTTAATTAACGTAGCAATATTAGCTTTTGGAGGTATTTATCGTGCTGTGCATTTAACCTAATGTAATAAACCCCTTCAGCCAGGTTAGTAATGTCCATTTCAATTTTATGCTCTTGGTTATTAACGGTTCTATTGAATACTGTTTCACCTAATAAATTTATCACCTCAACGGATTTAATTTCTTGATCATCAAATTCAACTGTCAGTTGACCATTAGAAGGATTAGGATAAATAGAGAATGAACTATTTTCAATAACCTCAATACCAACCCCCACCACATTTACCGTATCAGAATTGTTTGAACAACCAAAACTATCTGTGACTTGTACAAAATAGTTTCCATCGTTTTGAGCTATATGGATGGTGTTAGTCTCTCCACCTAACGCGCTTGTATTAAAATACCATTGTAAATTTAGATTAGAAAAATAGGTCAACGTATCATTTCCAGAAACTGTTACTGTAGGTTTTGGAGGCAATGCATGCCACAGTACATCCACCGTATCAGATAGGGCTTTACAACCACTGGCATTGGTTACCGTTACATACACAGATTGAGTTGTATCCACATTAATGGTTTGTGCCGTATCTCCAGTCGACCACAAATAGGAATTAAATAAAGGTGAACTAACTTGAACACTATCTCCATCACAAACATCTTGATTTGATCCTATGGTTAAATTATAGTTGGAATTATTAAGTGCAGCAAAAGCATCTATCTTTCCAAAACCAAAAATTGGATTAGGTAAAGCTCCCGTAAATGAGTCTTGGGTGGCTGTAGTCATTAATGCAGCTTTTACTTCAGCCATCGTAGCATTAGGACATTTTTCAAAATACAAAGCAACGGTTCCAGCAACAACTGGTGATGCCATGGAAGTCCCACCATTTCTAGCATGCATACCTCCAACGCCTATTAAGAATCCTCCTCCTGCGCCTAAAAGTGCTGCTATTACCGATGCACCTCTTGGCCCCATTGTATTATCTCCAGTTGCTCCAATATCTGGTTTAATGTTTCCTCTTCTGTCAGGACCAAGGCTTGATGTAAAAGCTTTTGCGCCCGCAGTTTCAGGGCGTACCTGCTCTACTGTATCAATATCCAAATACGTTTTACGGTTTACAAAATTAGCGATGGTCAATAAATTGGGGGAGCAACTAAAACTACTTACTGTGGTTTTTGCTGAATCGGGTAATGTATAATAAGCCATGGGAGCGTATTGTGCAATTGTTGGTAGTCCAGTCTCTACAATTTCCGAAGTTCCTAATGCTGTTGTAGACCAGAAATCATAAGTTCCGGAACCTGTACTGAGCATGCTAAAGTTATAGGTATTCGAATCGGGTTCATTTAGCAATACCTGTAGCAAGTATTTATCATCCTGCAATTCGGCATATGTCTCTACAATTGCCAGTATGTTACTTCCATTCTTTATGGTATCGGTAAACGTTCCTAATCTACCTTGAATGTTAAAAAAAGGTGTCCTTCCTCTTTCTTCAAATGATCCTGATGGTAAATTCGCCCCAAAGGCATAATTAACATTGTTAAAGTCCGCAGTATCTGACCACACTTCATAATATACGCCCCCTGCCCCATTAATTATAGCCGAATCAAGACTTGGATTATATTTTAGCCATGAAAATGAGGTATCTGCTGTTACTGTTTGTTCTACGTGCCAATTAAAAAACCCAGCATTTCCTCCAGCGCAAACAAATGCCCTTCCCGGTTTGTAATTAACGATACTATCTATCAATAAAGCTGCGGGATCTGTTCCATCGTGTGAACCAAAATAAGTACCAATACTGGCATTTATAACGCATGGCATGTTTAATGAATCTGCTACCCTAAAAATGTAATCAACTGCATCCACAACTGTAGATAACCAGTTTGGTGCACTTTCATCATTTGCAACCACTACGATTGTCGCTTCTGGAGCAACACCAGAAAACATGCCTAACGCCAACCCATTTCCAGCAGCAATACCAGAAACTTGTGTCCCATGACCATTTAGATTGTAATCACCGTGTGTACAAGTTGCATTGTTTATGGATGCTGAATCCCATGATTCTCCACTTACTTGATCTAAAATTCTATAAATTCTTGTATTGCCCAAAGTATCTCTAAAGTCAGGATGAACAATGTCATGACCTGTATCTATAACTCCAAAAACAACTCCTTTACCCGTATACCCTCTTAGTAATGGATTTACTCCATTGTGTATGGGTGTAATATTATTGTGTATAACCATGGTATCGCTAAGAACAGTTCCTTTGGAGAAAGAATAAGGTATACTCTGTACAAAGGTGTTTTTAGAGAACTCTTCAATGGTATAAACGGGAAGTTTTACTTGAACCGTATTGTTTACAGATCGCACTACTTCCCCTTTTAATTTCATTACTTCTTGGCTAATCTTAGTCGCATCACCAGTTACAAACAAAGGAAACAGCGCATTTGGGTTCGTTTGCTTCTTTAGTTCATTTTTTAATGCAAAATTAACCTTCGAATGCTGTGAATAAACTGTAGTAAAACAGATTAACAATAAGAACAAAATAAAATTTCTCATAAGTTAAAATTAAACAAACTATTTAAATAGCTATTATACTGTATCTAAACGTATTTGTTACAGTTATTGGTTGCATCAAATACACAATTTAATTAGTTTTGGTAAGGTGAATAAAAAGGAAATCATAAGTTGTCCTGAATGTGGATCCGAAGAAGTTTCAATAAATAAGTTATCTAGAATCAATGTTATTATGTCTTATTTTGTGAATTCTTCACCTTCCTTAATTCCAAAAAACAAATTGAGTTATCATTGTTTCAATTGTTACGTTGACTTTGAAAAAGAATAGATCATAAAATGAACGATAAAACTGACTACATAGCCATCAACAAAAACTCATGGAATAAAAAAACAGAAGTCCATGTCAATTCTGAATTCTATGACAACGAAAATTTCATTAAAGGGAAGTCTTCACTTAATAAAATTGAACTCGACTTATTAGGAGACATCAAGGGAAAATCTATTCTTCACTTACAGTGTCACTTTGGACAAGATACCATTTCGTTAAGTAGACTTGGCGCAAAAACTACAGGAGTAGATTTATCTGATAAGGCCATAGAAACAGCTAAAGAGTTAGCAGTAAAAACAAGTGCTGATGCTGACTTTATTTGCTGTGATGTTTATGATTTACCTCAACATCTCGATCAAAAATTTGACATCGTCTTTACAAGTTACGGAACGATTGGATGGTTACCAGATATGGATAAGTGGGCAAACATTGTTTCTCAATTTCTAAAACCCAATGGCAAATTTATTTTTGTGGAGTTTCACCCTGTAGTTTGGATGTTTGACGATAGCTTTGAGAAAATTGGATACAATTATTTCAATGCCGAACCAATTATTGAAACATTTGATGGCACTTATGCTGATAAGAATGCACCCATTACCCAAGATTATGTTTCATGGAATCACCCTATTAGCGAAGTGGTAAACAGTTTAATAAACTGTGGTTTAGAAATTAACTCACTGAATGAGTTTGATTACTCTCCTTATAACTGTTTTGATGAAACAGTAGAAATCGCTCCGAATAAATTTAGAATAAAACATTTAGACAATAAAATTCCTATGGTTTATGCTATCGTTGCTACTAAGAAATAATTACAGCTCTTTATAATTAGGGAGTTCCTTTAAAAACTCAAAGCTGTTCTCTTCAAAATTGATTTTAGCGCAGTAATGATCGAGTCCGTTTGTTACCATTAAATAAGGCACTCTAAACACCATGTTGTAACGAGCAACTTGCTCAAAGACTTCTTGATTAATTTTAACTTTTGGAGCCTTACACTCAATTAAAACAATGGGTTGCGCCTGATGATCATAAATGACAATATCTGCTCGTTTTTGTAATTCGTTTAGTTTTAGTCCTTTTTCTATGGCAATTAAACTTGCCGCATAACCTTTATCTTGAATTAAAAACTGAATGAAATTCTGCCGCACCCATTCTTCTGGTAGTAACACCAAATATTTTTTTCGAATAGAATCAAAAACATAAACTGTTCCTCCCTCCTCTTTAGTTTTGATTGGATATTGAGGTAGGTTTAATTTTTCCATTACAATGATACTGCCGCTTTGATATGTGGATGTGGCTCATAATCCACCAATTCAAAATCTTCAAATTTAAAATCGAAAATATTCTTTATTGCTGGATTCATTTTCATGGTTGGCAATTTCTTTGGTTCACGTGATATTTGTAATTGAGCTTGTTCTATATGGTCGTTATACAAGTGAACATCTCCAAAAGAATGAATAAAATCTCCATATTCTAAATCACAGACTTGAGCAACCATCATAGTAAACAGTGCATAAGATGCAATGTTAAAAGGCACCCCTAAAAAAGTATCTGCGCTACGTTGGTAGAGTTGACATGATAACTTCCCATCTGTTACATAAAACTGAAAAAAAGCATGGCAAGGAGGTAAAGCTGCTTTTCCATTGGCTACATTTTCTTCAAAAGAGACAGAGGTATCAGGCATCACACTTGGATTCCATGCAGAGACTAATAACCTACGACTGTTAGGATTATTTTTAATTTCATGAATTAAGTCGGCAATCTGATCAATTCCATCACCGTTCCAATTACGCCATTGGTAGCCATAAACAGGACCTAAGTCACCGTTCTCATTTGCCCAACCATCCCAAATCTTAACACCGTTTTCTTGTAAGTATTTGATATTGGTATCACCATTAATGAACCATAACAACTCATGAATGATCGATTTTAAATGTAGTTTTTTGGTCGTTAAACATGGGAAACCCTCACTTAAATCAAATCTCATTTGATAACCAAAACAGCTAATAGTACCTGTTCCTGTTCGATCTCCCTTCTGTGTCCCCTTGGTTAAAATATGATCTAATAAATCTAAATATTGCTGCATAAGTTCTACTTTTAATGAAAGTAAAATTCGCAGAAAAAGAAAGTATATTCAAGGGATGTTAATAATGTTTTATAACTTGTGATTGGTGAAATTTAAATGGACATACTTAATAGCTTTTCAAGCAATATTGTTTGTTGTATTTCTATTGATTACGTTCTATTTTAACCGTTTTGCTGCAGATGACTATTATTTTATAGGTGAGCTAAAAACTTCGTCTTTCAAAGAAATCTATAGCCAACTTTATTACGAATGGCATGGGAGGTGGACTTCAAACTTTCTACTGGTCTATTTCCTAAAATTTCATCAAGCCCCAATGTTTTTAATGATCTACAACCTCCTTTCCGTTGGTTTGCTTTATATCGGAGTGACTCGATTATTAAATTCCATTAATAACTATTACCACCTAAACTTGAGCAAAAAACTGCAACTCATTTATGGTGCAATTTCCATTTCGGTATTGTTTTTCTGCACCATTTCTGCTAATGACACCTGGCTATGGTATACCTCATCTATTGTTTATTTATGGAGCACTGCTGCTTTCTTTTGGGGAATGCAATTATTTTTCACTGAAAAAAAGAACTTTTTTGGATATCTAATACTTGGAGTTAGCACTATCTATATCGGTGGATCAAATGAACCACTAACTCTTCTTACTATCTTATTGCTATTGTATTTGATTTTCAAAAGGAAAGAAATCACCGTTTCCGGTTTAGGAATTATATTGCTAAGCGCTTCGTTCTTAATTAATTATTTGAGTCCAGGCACATTGAACAGAGACGAAATAACACCTCATTTGGGGTTTATTGACTTAGTGCTCTATACTGGTTATAGTTCCGTAAAATTTCTATTGTTTTCCATTTACAAGACATTTATTCCTGCACTTTTTTTAGGGGTTCCTTTCTATTTGTTAGGCAAAAGAATAAATACTCCATTGGTTAAAAACTTTAAGCCAATTAAAGAACTGGTATGGGGTAATGTCATTATCATTGGTGCTGTTTTCCTTAATCAGCTTATAGTCGTATATGCTTTAGGAGCCTTATCACCAGACAGATCGGGAATGGCCTCTACAATACTCATTGCCATTATTGTTATTCGTTATTTATTTTTATTAGGAAACTACCATCAAGAAAAAAACGCCAAACTAAAATACGTATTGGTTTTAAATGTGCTTGCGCTTATCGTGTTCAACCTCTACTTTGCTCATATTCATTCTATCTATTCGAAAGTGGTGGATGGCCGAAATGGGTATATTTTAATCTGTAAAAGCCCATTAATAATAAAGGTGGACCCACTTCCTTTCTCAGGGTATATTTATAGTGCTGAGATTACGGACAATCCAGATCATTTTAAGAATCAACACTTAAAAAAAGGACTTGGTGTAAATAAAGATATTGTGTTGGTATACTACTGACCAGTAGGTTTTAAGGTATAATCTTTTTTAATCACACTCCTAAAAGAACTTTTACCGTAAACTTCGATGTTCTCTGTGTACATCTCAAACCCTGGCACTTCTACCAATACATTGTATTCACCAGGAGGCAAAATGATAATGTATCTTCCAGAAATTGGATTCGTCATGTAACTACCATACAACTCATCTGTTTGTAAATCCAATACAGAAATAAATACGTCTTTAATTTGAGCTGAATCTGAAGCATTAACATATCCTTTAAGCACAGTATATTGTGGATCAACTTCATTAAAAGTAACGCTATAAATATCCAAATCACCATAGCCCTTAGCTCTTAATGCTGAAATATAGCCTGTTCTTCCAGTCTTAGATGCTCTAAAGTTCATATTGTCTTCTGGAGTATTCAATGGGTAACCTATGTTCTTCACATCTCCCCAATTTCTTTTTACAGGATTCCATGTGGCTCTAAATATGTCATAACCTCCCATACTGGTATGCCCTTTAGAACTAAAATACAATGTTTTACTATCAGAAGTTATGTTTGGAAAATCCTCATCGTATTGCGTATTTACATTTGCTCCTAAATTTTGAGGTGGTCCCCATTTACCATTTGGCAACACTCTACAACTATAAATATCTACTCCGCCATAACCTCCATCTCTATCACTTGCAAAATAGATTACATCTCCAAATTTAGAAATCGAAGCTGCAATCTCATGGTCTTTAGAATTAATCACTTTTGGAAGCTTTACAATGTTTTTAATGTTGTCGTTTTTGTAATCTGCAATAAATAAATCACCATAATGTTCTTCATTTTCGTAGTAAAACAAAAGATGTTTACCGTCACCAGAAAGTCCTATAATTTCTTCCGAACCATTCAACGTATTAACGTTCTGATCTATTTTTCTTGAATTACTGTATTTTCCATTTTTCACTTTGGAAATATAGATTTCTGAATTATAACTACCATCAGGAAGTTGATTACTACCATCATCTCTCTTTGTGTTGTATATCAAATAAGATTCGTCTAAAGGTACGAAAGGGTAATAATCTGGTGATGTAGAATTTATTGCAGGTCCCATGTTCTCGAAAGTAACATCTAAAGGGAACTTCATTATTTCTATTGCATTGTAAGAATATTCTATTTGTTTTTCAACATCTTGTAGATTCTCATTGTTTCCCTTTTTCAGTTGCTTAAACTTCTCATACATCTCAATTGCTTTCGGAAAGCGATAAGCAAAATGGTACGCTCTACCCAACAAATAATAAGTATTTGGATCTGCTCCTTCTGCTGCAACAACTTTTTCTAAGTAAGGAATGGCATTGGATTTATCGATGTTTGTGTTCAAGTAACAAACCCCTGCTCTATAATTAAACTTTAAATCATCAGGGCTACCATCCAATAACTCTACGTACTCATCAAGAGCAGCTTTAAAGTTACCATCATTAAAAAACTCATTCGCTAATTTTGAAGTTGCCTTATCTTGGGCAAATAAAACTCCACTTACAAAAAGTAAGGAGAATAGTAAGCTTTTGAAAATCACTCTTTTAATCATGACCATTTTGAATAGGACGACAAAAGTATAATCTATTTCCACAAATCGCAACATTTCTTAGATTAAATGAGCAATTTAACAGATTAGGAAAAATGGGCTATTAATCTAAAATTTCGCCAATTCCTTTCTGATAAATTACATTTGAATGGAGGCCATTGTGTCCAGCATCTGGCATTACAATTAGTGAATCTGTTGGTTTAAAGAGCTTTTCAAGCTTATATGACGACTTAATGGGTATTGTTTTATCTTGGTCACCATGAAAAATAGTAACAGGAGCTTTAACCTTTTTTAAGTACTTGAAAGTGGGTAATTTGTACTTTACAATAATATGAGGTACTACCTTAAATGACTGGTTAATTAGGTTTGGAATGCTATAATAGGGTGCCTTTAGCACTAATTTCTTTGGATTATTGTCAGCGGCTAGTTTAGCAGCAAACCCCGTTCCTATAGAGTACCCTATAACGGTAATGTCTTTTTCTTTATACCCATATTGGTTTTGAACACTATCGTAAACAACTTGAATGTCGTTATACATGTCTTTTTCTTTATTGATTACTCCTGTACTTTTCCCAAAACTTCGGTAATCAAGGATAAAAAAGTCATAATTGCTATTCAAGTATAAACTTGCTATAGAACCCCAATCTTTTAATGTGCCTGAATTACCATGAAGGTAAAATACTAATCCCTTAGGATGCTCTGCCTTAAACATCAACCCATTAATTTTCACTTCTTCATTTACAGGAATAAAAACTTCTTCATGCGGATTATTGAATTGATAATTAAAATCATTTGGAATTGCTTCTGCATGGAAAACCATACGTTCTTGGTGACAACCAATAAGTAAAAAAAGTAGACAAGAAAATAGAATTGTTTTAATAACTGCTTGGAAGGACATCTATACCCGAATCATTAGAAAGGTTAAAATTGACTTCGAACACTTTACTCACCCTCACTTTTTTACCATCTTTTTTGCCAGACTCCCATTCTGAAAGCTTGAGAATCCTAATGGCTTCATTGGTAGCTCCACCTCCAACATCTTTTAGCACTTTAATGTTTGTAATTCTACCTGATGGTTCCACTACAAAAAACAATTTAACAACTCCGGTTATGTTTAATTTAAATGTTCCTTGAGGGTAAACTAGATTCTTTTGAATAAAGGTAGAAATGTTTTCCAACGTATCTTGAAATACCATTTTTGGCTTTATTTTTACCTGATTGTCTTTATATACAATATTAGAATTGTCATTTATTGTATCGTTTAACTCAATGGAATTGTAGCCTCTTTTCTTACAATAACGTTTATAATTTTTAACCGAAAACTTAAATTTTAACGTACTATAAGTCGTTACTCTATCTCCCTGGTAGTAGGAAGGGACAAACAACAGCATGTTATACAATCGAATGGCCTCAGCATCCAAAGCAGTAGAAACAGATTTTTTTACTTCTAGCTTACTTGTCTTTCCAGTTTTACTATCCACAATAAAAGAAAGTTCCACAGTCCCTTCTACTTTAGAAGCAAACTCCTTTTGAGGATAATTCATTTCTTGCTGAAGAAATCGTTTAAATTCTACTTTACCACCGTAATTTTTAGCCTCAACATATTCTCCGGGTTGCGCAACAATATCGGTCTGAGCTTTTAAACTAAAAAAGCTAAGTAGTAACAATATGGATAATGAGATTCTCATTTAATTAACAATGATATAAAATTAAATATCTTTGAGTTAATGGAAAGGCTAAACATCAATAAAATTCTCTGGTTATTTGTTTCATGTCTCTTTCTTATACTTATTCTTTCCAATTTGGTACGGCAAGGCATGTTTTTAGATGGAGTCACCTATGCCGCCATATCGAATAATTTGGCTAACGGATTAGGAGATTTTTTTCATCCTCATTACACAAAAACGTGGTACAATGAATTTTACATGCAGCCACCTTTAGTTTTTGGCATACAATCTATATTCTTTAAATTTTTTGGTAGTGGCTTTTTTGTTGAACGACTTTATTCTCTTGTCATGGCAATAATGTCGATTTGGGGAATAGTTTTGAACTGGAAATTGTATGCTAAAGAGCTTCATTTTAAGCAATTATCGTGGCTTCCCACCTTATTTTGGGTAGCTACTCCCATCATTTTTTGGTCTTATCAAAACAACATGATAGAAAACACATTAAGCGTTTTTTCGCTGTTTTCCATTTACTTTATCTCAAAAGGAATATTATCCAACAAAATACATTGGTTAGCAATTGGAAGTTGTTTTATACTACTTTGTTTTTTCACTAAAGGACTTGTTGGCCTTTTTCCACTTGCTGTTGTTGTCATTCATTTTATAGCATTCAGACAAGTAAACTTGATTAAAACTATCGGATATAGCTTATTGGTTTTAATAATTCCTCTGGTCATATTCTATAGTCTAATCTTACTTGAAGATGGCTTTACTCAAAATATGACATCCTATATCGAACATCAACTTCTTCCCTCATTAAACAGTGAAAGAGAAGTTACCACAGATAATCGATTAGAAATTATGTGGAGATTATTAAAAGAAATTGCCATTCCACTTTTGGTAACTCTTTTTTTAATTCTTTTCTATCGTAAGAAAAAACAATTGCTATCCTCTCCACATAAAAAGACGGCTGTATTTTTTATTTTAATTGGGCTATCGGCTTCTTTACCACTAATGGTAACGCATCAGCAAAGGGGTTATTATTTGGTGATGTCTATTCCGTTCTTCATTTTGGGGATAAGTAGTCTAATTGCTCCTTTCGTTTATTCCATTACCAACAAAATCTCTAAAAAAACAATTCCAGTATTACGTGTGTTTACGCTGGTATTACTCATTGCTTCTTTTACTTTTTGTGTTGTTAGATTTGGTGATTATTCAAGGGATGAGGGTAAAATTACAGACATCAAAAACATTGCTTCTGTAGTTGGTAAGGGAAGCACAATAAGGTGCTCGGAATCCTTAAATGAGAACTGGGGGCTCATTGCCTACCTGAGCAGAATTGCTAACATCAGCATTGACACCAAACCTCATGATTATTACATCATTGATAAAAATGAAGCCATAATTCATGCTCCAGCATCTTATCAGGAAGTTGATTTAAATTTATGTACTTACAGAATATATAAAAGGGTTAAACATTAACCTTTATTCTTCTTAAGTGAAAGATAATCAATGTAGTACAACACTTTTAAAGAGATACTTTTCGTTTGAGGAGATTCTAATGTATTGGAAAAATTATCCGAATAAGATTTAGAAACATCATTGTCAAACGCCAGTAAATTACTTTTAAACACTAAGCTAATCTCACTACCTGGAGCAAAAACCCAACGGTAAACCATATCAATATTAAACGCATTAAAATTGGTATTGTGCAAAGATTCTCCGTTTGTGTCTAACCCATCATAAGTTGACGAAATTAAGTGTCCATCAGGATCTAAGGTGTGAAAAGAATTGTAATCAACTGTTGACCAATAATGCCTCGCTCTCAATGTTACACCCATTCGATTGGTAAAGGTGTAACTGGCCGACAATATATTTTCATAAGTTGTTTGATCTCTTTTACCAAAAATAATATCGTTGTTAATTATCGTTCCTCCACCAGACAATTCGATGGCAGCTCCCTCATCATTTACAAACGCATACCTTCCTAAGTTGTATCGCATAGAAAATTTATCGCTAAACCTAACTCTTGGTCCTATAGAGGTGTTTAATCGATACCTCCCATCTGCATTAAACTTTCTGTAATTCCCATTAAAATCAAGCGCAAAAGTTTTGTTATAATTAGAAGAAAAGAATCCTCCTACGTTATGACTCGGCTGCCATGCATAAAACCTACCCCAAACCCTTGGCTCAAAGAAATCATAGGTCTCTATTGGTTCAACTCTATAAAACACTCCAGTAGATAAAAAATTTCTAAACGTTCCGCCAACATCCACATTAACCGAAAAGTCGGTGAACTCATCTGGACTGTACAACCTTTCATAATTTACATTCAAACTCGACCATGTTCGCAAAAATTTCCAGAAAGGTTTGTAAACATTGTACCCCACCCAGGCAAATCCTCCTCTACTATTATTGTTAAACAAAAAACCTAAATCATTTGGATCATAAGCATCGCTTTCTTCAAAATAGCCGAACCCATACTTCAAATTACCCCCTTGCTTATCAAAAAACAATCCGGCTGAATGCCCTAAACTAACTGAATCGGAAAAATACTTTTGTGACAGCTTACCGTTACCTGATACTGAAAAATTATTGCTTTTGTCATTCACCTTAAACATTCCTCCTGTAACATTGGCATCATAATAACTTCCACTTCTGGTAACGTTAGTATTGATGAGTGTAACAAAGGAATTGTTCTTGAGGTTTTGATCCAATACCAACACATTATAATTGGTTAATGGATCTGTTAACACTTCTCTTGTTTCTCCAGTTATCGTATCTTTTACGGTAGCATACATTGTTTTGGTTACGCCATTAAACACCCCTATTCCTAATCCTTTTCTTGTTCTACCAGAAATTTTAGTCGCATTAAGCAACTGGCTTTCTGATGGGTTATCTACCACATCCTCATCATTACCTAACTGATTATATGGAGCAGAAAAATCTATTGGTCTGGCTCCTAACCTTCTTGAATAAAATAGGCCTCCTTTATTAAAAAGCTCTGTTCCCTCCATAAAAAATGGCCTATTTTCATTAAAACGGACTTCAAAAGGTGATAAGTTTAACACTTGATTATCTGACTGTACTTGTCCAAAATCTGGAATTAAGGTCATGTCTAATGTAAAGGCATCGTTAATTCCATATTTCACGTCCATTCCTCCATTAAACGATTTTGAATAATTGCTTAGACCTTCAACATTATGAGGATAATGCTCTAAATACCCTGAAACATAAGGCATAAACATTAATCGTACAGGTGCTTCTATGTTTTTAATGCCTTGCAAACTTCCCCATTGGTTAACAAACCCATTTACGGTTGGGTCTATTGGACTCCAATGACTAAACTCTCTAAAGCGTTTAATTTTTCTTGAAAAATTAATTCCCCATTCTTGTATTTCTTTTTCTGGAAAACGTATAGCCGAATAAGGAATTTTCATCTCAACATACCATCCGTTATGATCCATCGTTACTTCACTCACCCAAACTGCATCCCATGAAACATCTTGTCCTTGAGCTTGAGAATAACGAGCATCCCATTGTACACCAGTAGGGTGAACAACGAAACCATAACCACTTTGATCATCGTTGTAGGTATCTAAAAAAACGGCAAAAATATCAGTATTGCCCTCATTATCTCGCTGGCTCAACTCGCGCATAATACTATCTTTTGACACATCGTGCATCGTAGCACTGATATAAAGTGCTGTATTATCATATAGCACTCGAACCTCTGTTTCTTGTGAAGCTTTTTTTCCGGGATTTGGACTGTCTTGAATAAAACCTGTTGCTATTGGTGCTTTCTTCCATACCTCATCGTCTAAAACACCATCTATTTTAGGAGGTGTTTGCACCCGAACAGCATCAATTATTTTTCCACCCACCAAAGAATCGTTCGCATTTTGAGCGAAAGAAAAATTAACCAATACCATAAAGAAGAATATCCCTAACCACTTCATAAGTATCCCTTTTATTACAAATGTATTATTAAAACAGCTACACGTTTGTTAAATTGTGTTAAACGGTTACCACCTGTTTTATTGGCAATTCTGGTTTTAAATTGATAAATTTATAGGGATGAAAAAACTTGTTTTTATTTTGATAATTCTCCTTGCTGGATGTGCTAACGAAGCACCTAAAACTGACGATAAATTAGAAGAGCCGCTACCAGAGGTTCCTGTTTTGTCTTCAGGTTGTGTAGAAAATTCGGAGCACTTAATTTTTGATCGAAAAATAAAAGTATTGGATAATACTTTAGGTTATGCCAGGGTAAGAAACGATGATACTTATTTTCATCCAGGACATGAAGATAACATTATTGGGAATGTAAAATGTGGGACCGTAATGCATGCTTTTCTTCCGGAAATATACAGGGGAATGGTTGACGGCATAGTAGAATCCACAAGAAACCCATATTACATTGTTCAACTAAGAGACAGTAGTGGAAATGATTGCATAGGATACATTGCTGGACATGTCATTACAGAAATAAAATAAACCTACTTTTTAGCCCTTCTTTTCCTTATTATTTTTGCGAGTTCATATAGGATGATATAACCTAATAGGGTTCCAACATAGACTCCCACCCCAAAAATGTTTAGTGGATACCCATCATTAAAAATAAGCCCCCATACTAATACAAGTAGCCATATAATACCCATACCACTCAGAATATTGTTTATGGTACTTTTGCCTTTTAAACTTATTAATCCACTAAATGCATAAGCTGATAGACCAGCAGGAGATACAACAAGCAATATTAGACCTGGCCAGTGCAATAACTTAAACATAAAGCCAAGCAAAATAAAGCCAGACCAGATAAGAATGGGCCTAAGTTTAAATTTATATTCATACCCACTCTCCTTTTCCTCAAAGAGGCCATCATCTAAAACATCGCTCATGCGCTAAATGTACATAAATTATTAATTAAGTTTTTTCGCTAATTTAGGTGCCTTAAAAAAAATCATCTCACTAAATAATATACAACTATGAATTCTATTTTAAGCCGAAACTTATTCTTTGTAAAAGAGCATATTGGAATGTTCAAAGCAGCCAATAACTATGACATTCATGACCCAGAAAACCAAGACATCATTATGACTTGTCGTGAAGAAAAATTGGGCTTTTTCACAAAATTTTTACGGTTTACAGATTACAAAAGGATGACTCCTTTTGATGTTGAAATTAAAACAAGTACTGGAGAAAAAGTCTTGACGGTAAAGCGTGGTGTGTCCATTATTCTTTCTACGGTAGAAGTTTTTGATGAGAATGATCAATTGGTTGGAAGGTTTAAACAAAAATTCTTTTCCATTGGAGGAAAATTTGACGTATTGGATCCAAACGATCAAACATTATGTACGCTTAAAGGTAAATGGACCAGCTGGGATTTTAAGTTTATTAAAGGCAATGATGAGTTTGCTCATGTTAGTAAAAAATGGGCCGGTTTAGGCAAAGAGTTATTTACAACCGCAGACAATTACATGCTGAGCATTAACGAAAAAGTACCAAACGATAGTTCTATGCGATTGTTGATTCTTGCTGCAGTAATGTGTATTGACATGGTGCTAAAAGAGTAAGCAAAAGTTAAATAATGTTAACGACATACTAAATATTGTTGCTATGGGGTTATCTACCTGAACCATAAATACCTCATAACAATGATACATAGCTCTTCTTTTTGGATTAACCATTATCAAGAAAACGCAACCCAACAACGTGTTGATTGGGAAATACAACCCAACATAACCAGCGAAGAAAAAGAAAACATTCTATACTCTTTAAAAGCCTGGCAATTGGGTGAGACAAGTGAAGGAAAACATTTACTTGCAGCAGCCACTAAACATGCTAAAAAAATTGGTGATGAAAACTACATAGCTGCCATTAAATTATTTATTAAAGAGGAGCAAAAACACGGCAACAACCTTGGAAAGTATATTGATGCTATTGGAGAAAAAAGAACGAAGTCCGATTGGGGTGATACCATTTTTAGGAAGTTACGTTATTTCAATACGAGCATGGAGTTATGGACCATTACCGTTATCATTGTAGAGTATGCCGCCCAGGTATTTTACCAATCGTTACATGACGCAACAGATTGTAAATTATTAAAGTCCATATGCAATGACATCATCATTGATGAAGCACATCATATTAAGTTTCAAAATGAACGGTTGTTTACCATTTTTCATTCCAAAAGTTTGTACAATAAAATATTCTCGGTAACATGGTATTGTCTTCTTTTCTTAGGTACCATCCATGCTGTTTGGTTTGGACATGGAAAGGCTCTCAAAGCTGGTGGAGTTAATAAAAAGGAGTTTATGCGTCAGATGTATTACAAGTTTTTCAATTCAATTAAGTTTATCCATCAATCGGATAAAATGGCTACGCCTATGGTTGCCATGAGCTAATTTCGTTGATATAGAGCCTATTTCAAATACTTAGCAATAATGGTGGTGTTCTCTACTGAACCCATAAAATAGTTGCCTTTTACTTCTTGATACGCTTCATCTAAAAAGAAAGCTTCCATCTTTTCTTTAGATGGGAAGTTAATGGTAAACACACGATTTATCTCATTACCTGTTTCCGGCAACAAGGTTTCTGACACTTTAAAATCATACCCAAATCCTCCTCCATAAGTGTAAAGAATAGGTGTCATATGATCACGGTATTCCTGATATTGTTCATCATTGACAACATTCAACCCTACTAACATTTCATAAATTAATTCTTGTGATTTTTCCATCTTTTAAAAGTACTTAAATTAAAAATGTAGAACATTTCTTAATTTAGAAAAATGAAAATAGCCGTAGAAGACTTAAAAGTTGGGGACGTTGTTTTTTTCCACTGGATGTCTGATAATATTAACTATAGGAAATACTTATGTAGAATTGACCAAATTTGGGATGACTGCATTAAAATCTCGATTGTGTGGCAAGCTGTTTTTAGTGGTCCGCCAAAAGGCATTACGATAAAAAAAGAGTCCTATCCAGATAATTTTGAATTCA
>JAJCYO010000023.1 GCA_029262875.1 Flavobacteriales bacterium | reverse complement strand
AGGGATCATAGACAACACTACATTTAAAGAGAATTTAAACTCATCGTTATTCTTAAATTGAAACAAGCCCTTTACTATGCTTAAAAGATCTTTTCTAAAAACAACAATGGTGCTTAATGCTGTTGCCGCATGAAGTACGACAATCATTAACATGCTTTCTTCAGGCACAGAATTGTCTCCTAAAATAACATTTGCCAACTCTAAATGGCCACTACTACTTACAGGTAAAAATTCAGTTAAGCCCTGAATTATTCCTAAAATAATAGCCTCAAGTACAGACATGCGAAATAAACAATTAGAAGTGTAAAGGTCTTAACCCTATTTTGCTTTTTTTAATATTCCCCAACCTACAACACCTAATCCAGCAAGAATAAATATTGGGGCAATATACATTCGTTGGGAATTGAATAATTCCTCGCTAAAAACAGCAGGATCATCGGACCCTCCACCAGACATTAAGATGTAACCAATGATTGCAAGAGCAGTTCCAGCAGCTATTAAAATGTAATTTTGTTTTCCAAAAGCAAAATCTTGATTTAATTTATCGTCATTATTTTCTTCACTCATAATGTTCAGTTTAATAAAGGTCTCCTGTTTCTATTCTTAAGTATTTTCGGACTGCTAAATTAGTAGAAATCCATGAGATAATAATCCCTAAAACGATGACAATAAGAAATAATGCTCCATAAAGTTCAACATTTTTAAAATCTATTAGCTCCGGTAATTGTTTTTGTAAATAATATAAAAGGGTAACTATTAATCCAATGGCTATAAAAGCAGCCACAATTCCATTTCCGATTCCACGCATTACAAAAGGCCTCCTTATAAAGGAATGACGTGCACCAACCAATTGCATTGTTTTGATTAAAAAGCGTTTAGAATAAATCGCCAACCTTATCGTATTGTTAATCAATGCCATGGCTATTATAAGTAACACAACACTAAACCCTAACAGATAAAGACTAATCTTTTTCATGTTTTTATTTACCGCATCAACCAAATTTGGTTGGTAAAACACTTCTTTGATTTTTGTATTTTCCAATAACTCCGTTTCAATGAGTGCTAAGCTATCTGGATTGGCATAAGCAGCATTCAGCTTAACATCAATAGAAGGTAGCAACGGATTTTCCCCAATAAATTTAACGAAATCCTCTCCTAACGCTTCCTGAAATTCTTCTGCAGCAAGATCTGGATCTATAAATTCAGTTTGTTTAACAAATGGTTCTGTATCCAGTAAATCTTTAATGTGTTTTACTTCCTGTTGCTTAATTCCTTTATTCAGAATAATAGAAAACCCTATGTTCTCTTTAACATGCTTTGAAATTTGTTGTGCATTTAAAATAATCAACCCCAAAAACCCTAACATAAACAGCACTAAAGAAATACTAATAATAGTGGTAACGTAAGATGATCTTAATCTTCTTCTTGAATGTTTATTTTCTGTTCCAGCCATATACTTTAATCGCTTGCAAGATATTATTAAACTCCTTGATTAACAACTTAATTCTTCAAAAATACTGCTAAATATTGTTAATTTCGCAGCAACTATTTAGACTTATTAACGATGCAATATCAATTTAACGAGATTGAAAAAAGGTGGCAAAAGTATTGGGCTGACAAGAAGACTTTTGCGGCAGAAGATAACTCGGCAAAACCAAAATTTTATGTATTGGACATGTTTCCTTACCCTTCTGGGGCAGGATTGCATGTTGGGCATCCATTAGGATATATTGCATCGGATGTTTATGCGCGTTATATGAGGTTGGAAGGGTATAATGTTTTACACCCTATGGGATACGATTCATTTGGATTGCCTGCAGAACAGTATGCGATACAAACTGGACAACATCCAGCAACTACTACCAAAACAAATATTGAAGGCGGAACCGACAAAGACGGAAACATAATTCCTGGCTACAGAAACCAATTGGATAAAATTGGTTTTTCGTTTGATTGGGATAGAGAAGTAAGAACTTCCAATCCGAATTATTACAAATGGACCCAATGGATTTTTAAGCAAATTTTCAATTCGTGGTACAATAAAGAAACGGATAAAGCTGAATCGATTAACAGCTTGATTGAAGTTTTTAAAACAGAAGGAAATGGTAATGTAAAAGCTGCTACCGATTTTGAAGAAATCTTTTCTGCAGCCGATTGGAATGGATGGAGCGAAGAGGAACAACAGCAAATGTTGATGAACTATCGGTTGACTTACCTTTCTGATACATGGGTAAACTGGTGTCCTGCTTTAGGAACTGTTTTGGCCAACGATGAAATAAAAGATGGTGTTTCAGAACGTGGTGGACATCCAGTTGAGCAAAAATTAATGCGCCAGTGGAGCATGCGAATTACAGCTTATGCTGAACGATTATTAAAAGATTTAGACACGGTTGATTGGACAGATTCAATTAAAGACATCCAACGCAACTGGATTGGAAAATCTCAAGGAGCTGCAGTTCATTTTGATGTAGATGGATTCGATGATAAAATTGAAGTTTTTACAACTCGTCCTGACACCATTTTTGGTGTTTCATTTATGGTGTTGGCACCAGAACATAAATTGGCAGCTAAAATTACCACAACCGACCAAAAGGATAAAATTGAAGCCTACCAAAAAGCAGCTTCTTTAAAATCTGAAAGGGATCGAATGAGCGATGTAAAAACCATTAGTGGTGAATTTACGGGAGCCTATGCGATACATCCTTTTACAAAAAATAAAATTCCAGTATGGATTGGTGATTATGTATTGGCAAGTTATGGTACCGGTGCGGTCATGTCAGTACCATGCGGTGATCAACGTGATTGGGATTTTGCCAATCATTTTAACATTGACATCCCAAATATTTTTAAAGATCAGGACATTTCTGAGGGCGCTTATGCTGAAAAAGATGCCATCATCGCCAACTCTGATTTCCTAACTGATTTGTCCGTAAAAAAGGCAACCAAATTGGCCATTTACGAAATCGAACAACGTGCTTTAGGAAAAGGAAAAACACAATACAAATTAAGAAATGCAGTGTTCTCTCGTCAACGCTATTGGGGAGAACCATTTCCAGTTTATTACAAAGGAGACACTCCTTATTTGTTTGAGGATAATGAAGTGGTTGAATTGCCACCAGTAGATAAATATTTACCTACCGAAGAAGGTGAACCACCTTTAGCAAGAGCTAATAAAGCAGACTGGAACACCAGTTGTCCTGGCGATAGAATGGATTACAATACCATGCCAGGTTGGGCAGGTAGTAGCTGGTACTTTTTACGTTACATGGACCCTGCCAACGACAATGAATTTGTCGCAAAAGACAAAGTCAACTATTGGCAAAATGTTGACTTGTACATTGGTGGAGCAGAACATGCCACAGGACATTTATTGTACTCCCGTTTTTGGACAAAATTTCTTTACGATTTAGATTATATCCCCTTTGAAGAACCGTTTAAAAAAATGATTAACCAGGGAATGATTCAGGGGAATTCGGCTTTGGTTTATAGAGACAAAGATTCTGGAAAATTTATTACCAAAAGCAAAAAGAATGAATACAGCGTTACTCGTTTATATGCTGATATAAATTTCTTGGATGGTGATAAATTAGATACTGATAAATTTAAAAACTGGAGGGAGGAATATGCAACTGCAGAATTCATCACTGAAGAAAACGGTGATTACATCTGCGGAAGAGAAATTGATAAAATGGGAAAATCCAAATTCAATATACAAAACCCAGATGATTTGTGCGACCAATTTGGAGCTGACACCCTACGTTGTTACGAAATGTTTTTGGGACCTTTAGAGCAACACAAGCCATGGGATGTACAAGGGATTACAGGTGTACATGGTTTCTTGAAAAAGTTGTGGCGTTTGTTTCATGATGATAACGGATTTGTAGTTTCAGATGATGAACCAACCAAAGAAGAATTAAAATCGCTACACAAAACCATCAAAAAAATTAAAGAAGACATTGAACGTTATTCGTTCAATACCCCTGTTTCTGCTTTTATGATTTGTGTAAATGAGTTGACTGCACTTAAATGCAACAAACGGGCAATCTTAGCTGATTTGTGCATTATTCTCTCACCTTATGCACCTCATATTGCTGAAGAGCTATGGTCAAAATTGGGAAATACAGAGAGTATCTCTTCTGCTGTTTTTCCAAAACACAATGAAGAATACTTAACAGAAGCCAACCATAAATACCCAGTTTCATTTAATGGTAAAATGCGTTTTATGTTAGAATTGCCAAAAACCATGGGCAAGGAAGACATCGAAAAAGAGGTGCTGGCAAATGAACAAGCTCAAAAATGGTTGGATGGAAATGCACCTAAAAAAGTGATTGTAGTTCCCAACAAGATTGTGAACATAGTCATTTAACCAACTTATTGTTAGCCCAATTAACCAAATTGAATTTCAGAATTTCAGAATTTGAAGTTTGATGTTTAGTTTCAAAAAAGGTTCTTAATGCTACTAAATTGTTTTTACGATCTACCTTATTGGTAGGTGTATTAATTTCTTTTTCAAGGTAATTTACCAACTCTTTAAGATGAGGATAGTTGTCTTTTTTTGCCTTCAGGTAATACTTAAAAGTTGATATTCGATAACTCAATAATTCATATTTTTTTAAATCAAACAAAATAATCAACTGAATAACAAGAGCCGATACTTGAACATCGTTTCTTAAGGTTTTAAACTGACGTGCATTGATAATTTCGTTAATGTTTTTTTGAGATTGTTTCAGGTTATTAAGATAATAATGCGATAATCCAATATAATAATAAACCAAAGCAGCATAATTATTCATCGTCCGATAATGGCCAATAGCAAACTCCTCGATCTGATGTAATGTGCTAAATGACGAATTGGTGTTCAATGTAATCTCAAAATACTGTAATTCATTCGTTAGAATATATTCAAGTAATTTACTTTGAGTTGATTTATTTAACAAGTGAAAATAATCTTCTCTAAATGCATTCAAATCAGCAATACACGTTTTCGCCTCATCCAATAGGTTCAACTTAAAGGTAAAAAAGATGTAATTATTTAATGAACCCATATAATTAACTGGCGTAATTTCAACTAAACTCATGTGGCTCTTCCATAGTTCAACCCTTCTTTTTGAATACTTAGCTGCTAACTTAACATCATTTAGAATTATAAGTTGGTAAGCGCCATGGATAAAGTTATACACCTGTTTACTTCTGTGAGAAATAGCATTGTCTTCGGTTTCAAGTATTTTTTTGTTCATTTGTTCTGAAAGAAATTTCGAAGCTCCCTCTTTATTAAGGTGTCCTTTCTGAATCAATAAAATGTTCAATTCATCTCCAATTTGAAGCAATTCGTAATAGTTCCCCATTTCCTTAATAGAATATTGAATGTCTTCATTAATAGTTTTTAAAATTTGACCTGCCTTTTTATCATTTGTATTAAGAAGAACCATTCGCTTAGCATGACAAAACTTAATGAGAAAATCGTAAACCTCATATTTTTTGCATTCGTTAATTCCTTTATCAATCCGTTTTAAGGCCGCATTGTAAAATTTCCGATTAGATAACACTTCAGCTTCCTTTAATAAATTTTCAATTCTATGGTTTTTTGATACCGCTTTTTGTTGCTTGGTTAAGAACATAATCAACTGTCGATAAAGAAAATTCTTCATCTTGGCGTATTTACTGGTTGAAGAGTCCAATTGTGTTATTATGGATAACTTATCGTATTCTGCTTGGTTATTGAGCAATTCAAACAATTGGATATATTTGGTGTCATCAGCCTCATCAATTAACTTTGACCGCTTAAACTGTGCTTTTTCATATTTACTCATTGAATGAATGAGTTGATGCAATATCTTATTATCAGTTTTTCCCATTAGATAATATAATTTATATTTTCTTTATTCATAGTACGTTTCAGAATGTTAAAAGTTTTATTCATTAGATAATAGCTATAAATTGATATGACTATTAAGGTATTAATAATGAATTTGGTAGTAAATAAATTATTCTACAAACCAAAAACATATTGTTATGAAAAAAATCTACTTATTACTTTTTACAATGAGCATAATCACCGTATGTAACGCACAATACACGGTTAATTATGCAGCAAATGGTGGCAATCCAGGAGGATTACACAATGAAGATGAATTTGATGGGGGTGTAAGTTGGACAAGCATCCACAACGCAACTGGAATAGCAAACTTTGCCAATATCTATTCTACCCCACAAACAATTCCTTTTACGTTTGAGTTCAATGGTTCTCCCGTTAGTCAATTTAAAGCATCTAATACTGGATACATTACTTTCGATGTGGCTCATCCAACTCCAGCATCGGCTCTAAATGTAACTACATTACCATCTGCAAGTCTTCCTAGCAATTCTGTTTGTGCCTGGGGAATTTACGTTGATGGACAAAGCGGTTTTGCAAAAATGGATATGAAAGTCTTTGGCTCTGCTGGTAGTAGACAATTATGGATAGCATTCCGTTCTTTTTACAACCCAAATGGAACCGATGCTTTCGATTTTACCTATTGGGCAATTGTATTGGAAGAAGGATCCAATAAAATTTATGTCGTTAGACAATGGGAAATTGATTTTGGTGGTACTTGGCAAGATTTTCCTGTTTCAGTAGGTGTACAAATCAATGGATCAACTGCTGTTGAAGCACCAGGAAACCCAATTTCTATTGCAAAAGTAAATACTTCTAATTTTAGTACTGATAATGATTATTGGGAGTTTACTCCTGTTCCTACCGGAATAAAAACCAATGATTCTGAACCAACTTTAAACATCTACCCAAATCCATCTGAAGGAATATTTAACCTTGTTTTACCTGCTAACTTTATAGCCAACCAGGTTAATGTTTATAGCATTACTGGAGCAGAAGTATATAAATCGGATAAATTTCAATCTACTTTAGACTTATCAAAATTAGAAAAGGGAGTCTATTTTATTAAAGTAAGAAGCAACACCAATACTTTAATAAAACGACTAATTATTAAGTAACATACTGCTTTTGTTCTTCATAATTAACGCTAAGGCCATCTAAATTAGATGGCCTTTTTTTGTCTATAGGATTTCAAGAATGAAACAAAGCTAATCAGCAAATCCCCTTGTTTATTCGTAATTTGCAGACAAACTTACTAACTAAACATTATCTATATCATGAAAAATCATTACCAGAAAATTTTGTCGGCATGCTTAGCATTCGTTTTTATTGCAAGCGTTTCAGCTCAAAGTAGCGTAGCCAACTATTGGACAAAGTCAAGTCAATCGGCTGTGGCGAATGTTACAAAAGTGAATAGAAGCTCTCAACCAGCAACATCGCAAATCTTTAATTTAGATATTAATGCTTTTAAGACTGCATTAGTAGGTGCTCCGGTTAGAGGAGAAATCACAGGAAAATCTAATGTTATTGTTGAATTTCCGACTGCTGATGGTAAAATGGAAAGTTACAGGGTATTAGAGTCACCAATTATGGAACCTGCTTTAGCAGCTACTCTTCCTACGATTAAGACTTACGTAGCACAAGGTATTGATGACCCTACAGCATATATGCGGTTTAGTGTTACTTCATTTGGATTGCACACAATGTCTTTATCTGGTAAAAGAAGCACATCTTATATAGATCCTTATACAACAGACTTATCCTCATACATTGTTTATGATAGGAGTTCTTTAGGTGTAGACCCTCAACCTTTTGAATGTTTAACACCTCAAGATGAAACATTACCAAGTTTGAAGCAAAGAGACATGGACGATATTGAGGCCGTTGATGATCAAAAATTCAGAACGTTTAGATTAGCTCAAACCTGTACCGCTGAATATGGAAATATTTTTGCAACGACTCCAGGAAATGAGTTTAATGATATTATGACTCAAATAAACATAACGATTAACAGGGTAAATTCTGTTTACGAAATTGATTTAGGTACTACATTGATATTAATCGCCAATCAAAGTGCGTTAGTTTTTTGGGGAAGTACAGGTGCTGATCCATGGAATGGAGAATACAATACAACAACTCAAAACTTCTTAAACTCAACATTGGCAAACGGTGATTATGATATAGGACATAACTTTAATACTTCTGGTGGTGGTAATGCTGGATGTATTGGTTGCGTTTGTGTAAACGGTCAAAAAGGGAGTGGAATGACGGGAAGAGCTAATCCTACTGGAGATCCATTTGATATTGATTATGTTGCACATGAAATGGGACATCAATTTGGCGGATACCATACCATGAATACTTGTAGTAGAAGTGGAAGTGGTCAAACAGAAGTTGAACCAGCAAGTGGAAGTTCTATTATGGGTTATGCTGGTATTTGCGGGACAAACGTACAACCTAACAGTGATGCTCATTTTAACTACGTGAACATTAGAGATATTTCGGCAAACATTAAGCCTGGCGGAACAAGTACTTGTGCTTCTGAACTTACAACAACAAACAATCCTCCAACTGCAAACGCAGGTAACGACTATACAATTCCTAGAAGCACTGCTTTTATTTTAGAAGGAACTGCTACTGACGCAGATGGTTTAAGTTCGTTAACTTATGAGTGGTCTCAAAATGATCCAACTCAAGCACCATCAAATGCTGCTCCACAATCTACATGGACAGTTGGTCCGATGTATAGAGCTAAAATGCCTATTGCTTCTCCTGACAGATACATGCCTCAATTGACGGATGTAATTGCTGGAAACTTAACTCCTACATGGGAAGTAACTCCTTCTGTTGGTAGAACAATGAATTTTTCATTCATGGTAAGAGACAATGAAATTAATGGTGCGCAAACTGCAGATGATCTTATGCAAGTAACCGTTGCCGGTGGTGCTGGTCCCTTTACTGTAACTTCTCAAACAACAGCAGTTACATGGAATGAAGGAACAACTGAGCAAATTACATGGAATGTAGCAAATACAACTGCTGCTCCTGTTAGCACACCAAATGTTGACATCTTCTTATCTTTGGATGGAGGATTGACTTACCCAACAACATTAGCAACTGGTGTTCCTAACAATGGTACAGCAAATGTTTTGGTGCCAAGTGGTTCTGCCACAACAACGGCTAGAGTAATGGTTAGAGGTGCTGGAAATATATTCTACGCATTAAACTCTTCTGACTTTTCTATCGTTGCTTCAGAATTTGTAATGAGCTTTTTACCAGGTGCGACAACTTCAGATTTATGTGCTCCGGGTTCTGCAACTTATAATTTCACTTACAACACTTTCTTAGGGTTTAACCAAGTAACTACTTTTTCTGCTTCTGGAAATCCAGGAGGAACGACAGTTACGTTTAGTCCAACAACAGCTCAAAACAATGGAACTCCTGTTACGATGACAGTAAATGGAATTACTCCTGCTATGGTTGGAAATTATTCTATTACAGTAACAGGAACTGCTCCTGCTCCATTGGTAGTAAAAAATGCAGCGGTAACGTTAAACGTATTTTCTTCTACATTTAGCCCAATAACACTTAGTGCACCTTTAAACGGAGCTTTAAATGTGTTAGGGCCAACAAACTTTAGTTGGGTTGCTGATCCTAATGCTGCTACTTATGATATTGATATCGCAACAGATGCAGCTTTTACAACAATTGTTGACAATGCTACTGGATTGGGTACAAATAGTTATGTATCAGGTGCATTAGCTTCAAATACTGTGCATTATTGGAGAGTAAGAGCAAACAACATGTGTGGAACAGGAACTTTCCCTATTGCATTCTCTTTTACAACAAGCAACTGTAATAATTATGTAAGTACAAATGTGCCTGTGAGTATTTCATCATCTGGAACACCAACAATTACATCTACCATAAATGTTCCAACAACGGGGACCATTAATGATCTTGATGTGACCAATTTAACTGGAACTCATACTTGGATTAATGATCTTGTAGTAACGCTTTCGAGTCCTCAGGGAACGAATGTTATTCTATGGAGTCAAATCTGTGGTAGTGAAAATGATTTTGACATCAACTTTGATGACGGTGCAGCAGCAGGTGCTCTTCCATGTCCTCCAGTTGGTGGAGGTACTTATCAACCTCAAGGTTCGTTAGCTGCCTTTAATGGTGAAGACCCGCAAGGAACATGGACATTAACGATTGATGATATGGCGAATCAAGATGGAGGTTCACTGAACAGCTGGGAACTTGATATTTGCTTAAATGCCTTGGTTACTGGTGCTGAACAAAGCACATTAAGTAATTCCATTTCAATCTATCCGAACCCAACAAATGGGTTATTCAACATCAACATGGGTAATTACGATGGTGCTATTAACTATACCATTACCACAATTGATGGTCGTTTGGTTAAACAACACCAAAACATTAGTGATAATAACATAACCATTGACTTAACGAATGAAAGTAAAGGAATGTACTTGATTAAGATTGATGATGTTAATTCAAGCAATGTTTATAAAATAATTAAAGAGTAATAGAATTCTATTTTGAATTTAAAGCCCTGCCAAATGGTAGGGCTTTTTTAGTGGGTCAATATTTTTTATTAATTTCATAGCAACTTTAAACATCTGTTATGAAATCAAAAATACTCTCTACTTCCTTATTCCTTTTAATCATTTCTTTTAGTGCCATTGCTCAAAATAATACGGCAAATTATTGGTCACAAACCACAAAAAGTGCTGTTTTTGGATTAGACAAAACAACTAATGAAGTGCCTAAAACGGCTTTAACTTATTCGCTAAGTTTAAATAACTTTAAAGGTGCTTTAGTTAACGCTCCGATGCGAAATAACGCTAACGCAACGTCAAATGTTATCGTTAGCTTCCCCCTATCTAATGGGCAATTAGAGCAGTTTAGAGTATTTGATGCCCCTGTAATGCATCCAGATTTAGCAGCTCGTTATCCTGAAATTAAATCATATGTTGGGTATGGTATAAATAATAAAGGGTTGACTGTTAGGTTTAGCTCTTCTCCTCAAAAAGGAATAAGTGCTATGATTACTTCTAATAATCATCAAACAACATTTATCGAACCTTATACGGCAGATTTATCAACCTATACTGTTTATTCAAGATCTTCTGATCAGGTTCGCACAAATACTTTTGAGTGCTTAACGGATGATGTTCCTTATAAAATGACGAATAATAAAGACGCTAATGATCAAACCTTAAGAACCTTTAGGTTAGCCATGTCAGCAACTGGAGAATATACTGCTTATCATGGAGGAACTAAGCCAATGGCCTTGGCTGCAATCAACGTAACAATGACACGTGTAAATGGTGTTTACGAAACTGATTTTGCCATCACCATGGTGTTAATTGCAAATACAGATGATGTTATTTATACCAATAGCACTACGGATCCGTACGGAAGTAATCTAAACACAGAATTACAATCAACACTTACAAGTGTAATTGCTGAAGCCAATTATGACATTGGACATTTGGTTCATCAAGAGTCCAACAGTAATGGTAATGCAGGATGCATCGGTTGTGTTTGTGTCGATGGACAAAAAGGAAGTGGTTTTACTTCACACATTACTCCTATTGGAGATGATTTTGACATTGATTATGTTGCCCATGAAATGGGGCATCAATTTGGTGGTAACCATACGTTTACTCAAGGTTTTTTTCCTGAAGGTACTGGTGCTCAATTAGAACCTGGAAGTGGTAGTACTATTATGGGCTATGCGGGTATCACTGGAGCATCAGATGTTCAAGCGCATAGCGATGATTATTTTCATTACTTCAATATTGAACAAATAACCAACTATGTTTCCGGTACAGGTTGTCAAACAAATACCGCACTGATAAATTCACCACCTATTGCCAATGCTGGTAACGATTACATTATCCCACATAGTACTGCTTTTATTTTAGAAGGAGCGGCAACTGATCCAGATGCAGGAGATGTTCTTACTTATTGTTGGGAACAAGGTGATGAAGGTTTCGAATCAAAAACTTTTGTGAATGCTGCTCCAAACAGCGGAATGTCACCATCATTTAGATCATTGCCTCCAACAGGCTCTCCCAATAGGTATATGCCTAAACTAAGGAAAGTTATTGATGATAGTCTAACCACTCAATGGGAGACTGTACAAACGCAAGCCGGTGTCATGAATTTTTCTTTAACCGTTAGGGATAACGTAAATGGAGGTGGTCAAAATAATATTGATAAAATGGTGGTAACAGTTGAGGCTAATGCTGGTCCATTTGAAGTAACATCTCAATCTACAGGTGTAACTTGGAACATAGGAGCGTCAGAAACAATTACTTGGAATGTCGCAAATACCACAGGTGCTCCAGTAAGTACAGCCAATGTAGACATCTATCTGTCAACAGATGGAGGTGTGACCTTTTGGACAACTTTGGCAACAGGAGTGCCAAACAATGGGTCAGCGACAATAACAGTTCCTTTCGGAACTGCAACATCAAATGCAAGAGTGATGGTAAGAGGAGCAGGAAATATTTTTTATGCTGTAAACAGCTCTGATTTTACTATCTTCTCACCTACCGGAATTTCCGAATTGGAAAATTCGAACATCAGCATTTATCCTAACCCAACAAATGGAATCATTAATATAGAATTAAATACAATCACGACTATTGATAAGATCTCCATTTCGGATTTACAAGGAAAAATAATATACCTCAATGAAAGTTTAACTAAATCTTCCATCCAAATAGACTTAAATGAATTTTCCAATGGTGTTTACATGATGGAATTACAAAGCAACACAGGAGTAAGTGTGCATAAAATTATTAAACAGTGATAATTGAATGATGTACATGATGTCCTGCTGTTTCATTAGCTTGTGGAGTGATTAGCTGATACAACAAATTTTCAGAAATTCCGTATTATATCAATGGCCAGTATTGTTTCTGGCACAGACTTTGCATTTTACCGCATACACTTAAAAACTTAACTTATGAAAACTAGAAATTTAATCCTTGCAGGTGCCGTTCTCTTTGCAGTTTTTGGTTTTACGAAACAGGAGATTCCTCAAGTAGAAGTAGAAACTCCAACTGCACTTAGATCTATCCAACACAATGCTTTTAAAGAAGGAGAAAAATTAGAATACCGTTTGCATTATGGTTTAGTAAATGCAGGTACAGCTCAACTTGAAGTAAAAAAATTAGCTAGAAAAATCTCTGGAAGAGAAGTTTATCATATTGTAGGTTCTGGAAGATCAAGAGGTGCTTTTGATTGGTTTTTTAAAGTAAGAGACCGATATGAAACCTATTTAGATGTAGATGGTGTTTTCCCATGGATGTTTGTAAGAGATATAAATGAGGGCGGGTACAAAAAACAACAAACTTATAAATTTGCCCAATCAAAGAACAAAGTAAATAATGGGGAAGGGAAGTCGTTTTCTACTCCGGAAGGAGTTCAAGATATGCTATCTGCTTTTTATTATGCACGATCTATAGATTATTCTAATGCTAAGGTAGGTGAAGCATTCACTGTATGGTCTTTTGTTGATGATGAAATTTGGCCATTAAAAATCAGGTACATGGGTAAAGGTGAAGTTAAGGTGAGCGGACAGAAATACAAAGCCCTAAAATTTCACCCTGTTGTACAGGAAGGCAGGTTGTTTGAAAATGAAGAAGATGTTACTGTTTGGGTTTCTGATGATGAGAATAAAATCCCTCTTTTAGCCCAAGGAAAAATTTGGGTAGGTTCTATCAAAATGGAATTGACAAAGGCAAATGGTTTAGCCAATCCTTCATCAAAAATTAAATAAACAATATTCTGTTTAAAAATATAGCTTAAATAAGGTGTTGAAGTACTTCAACACCTTATTTTTGTTGCACTATGAAGAGAGGGGGAATATTAGCGTTATCATTAATTATTATTGGAACAATCATTTTTATTTGGGCATTTTTTCAGCCCAGTGAAATTAGCACTCCACAACCTGAAGACATTGTCACTGTTGATTCGATTCCAGAACCAGTGATTGAATATGGTTTTAATACGGATTCATTTACCGTTTACAAAGACGTTATAAAACCCAATGAATTTTTAGCCAATATTCTTTTAAAATATAAAATACCTTACCCCGAAATTGACCATTTAGCCAGCAAATCTGAAGCAATTTTTGATGTGAAAAAATTAGCCGCTGGAAAAAACTACACCATTTTATGTAGTAAAGATTCTTTAGGAAAAGCACAATGTTTTATATACGAACCCAACTCAGTAGACTATGTTGTTTTTGACATGCGCGACTCTGTTTCAATTTACAAGGGAAAAAAAGAGGTGACCACAAAAATTCAACAAGCATCTGGAATAATTAAATCATCACTTTATCAAACCTTAGATGATGCCAATGTAAGTCCAGTCTTAGCCATTGAAATGGCAGATGTTTTTGCCTGGACCATTGATTTTTATCGCATCCAAAAAGGAGATTGGTTTAAAGTGGTTTATGAAGAAAAATTCGTAGATGGAAAATCAATCGGAATTGGAAGGGTGTTGGCTTCTAATTTCAACCATTACAACAAAGACTTTTTTGCCTGCTACTTTGTTCAAGACAGCATTGGGGATTATTTCGATACCGAAGCAAATAGCCTACGAAGAGCATTTTTAAAATCCCCACTTAAGTTTGGAAGGTTAAGTTCTGGTTTTACCATGAGAAGATTTCATCCAGTACAAAAAAGAAACAAACCTCATTTAGGAACGGATTACGCTGCTCCAACTGGTACTCCAATTATGGCTACTGGAGATGGGATTGTTATCGCTTCTGCTTATTCCAAATACAACGGTAATTTTGTTAAAGTACAACACAACAGTACTTACACTACTCAGTACCTGCACATGAGTAAAAGAGCTTCTAAAGTTGGACAACATGTTATGCAAGGTGATGTAATAGGTTATGTAGGCAGTACTGGTTTAGCAACTGGTCCTCATGTTTGTTACCGTTTCTGGAAAAACGGAAGTCAAACAAACCATTTAAAAGAAGATTTCCCTCCATCAAAACCTGTTGAACCAGCACATTTAGAACGGTACAAAAAGAAGCTTAAAAAATATAAAGCTCAAGTAAATAAAATTAAGTTAGAGCAGGTGGTTATCTAAAGCTATTTCAATTTAGGATTCTTGTGATGCCTTTCTTTATCTCGGGTGGTTTTCTTTTCTAAATTTTTTTGCAACGCTTCAGTCAAGTCAATTCCTGTTTGATTCGCCAAACAAATTAACACAAACAACACATCCGCCATTTCTTCGCCTAAGTCTTTTACTTTATCACTTTCTTTTTCTGATTGTTCGCCATACCTTCTTGCAATAATTCGGGCAACTTCACCAACTTCTTCAGTTAACATTGCCATGTTGGTTAGTTCATTAAAATAACGAACGCCATTTGTTGCAATCCATTGATCGACTGCTTCTTGAGCTTCTTCTATTGTCATTCTTTTTTTTATTAAAGTTATAAATTTAAAGATGATTTGGTATTTTTAAAAAAAGATTTTCATGCGTCTTAAAAAAAGATACTTTCCTCACTATATTATTACCTTAATTGTAATGATTATAGTTATTGGCTTTTTTTCCAGAAAAGAGCAGAAAAAAAAGCAAAAAGAAATCTGCTGGACATCTATTCAAACTCAAATAAATTCAGTTGATGACCTCGATTCTTTAGTTGATTATGAAATAGCCGAATTTCAAATCTTGGTAGAACAAAGTTTAATGGTTCGGGCAGAGATGATAAAAATTGCAAATGAGATCAGTCAACATCCAGATGAACCAATTGCTTCTAAAAACTTAGAATTCTTAAAAGAAAACACACAATTGTGTTTGGACTTACGGGATGATCTTTATGCTGTAACTAATAGGTATGAATGTGCTTTGGATGCTACGAAAGAAGAATTAGAAAGAGAAAATATACCAGAAGTAATTCGAACAAAGGCAGTCATGCTTTCCGTTGCTGCTGCATTAACACTGTATGATAATTACATAATGGGAGCAATGCTCTTTGAGAACGATAAACGCCTTAGAAGACTTTTAAATGACCCAGACAAAGGGTTTGGAATTTCTGCAAATGAATTATTAGAAATTACCATGGCTGCTAACTCGATGAGCAAGCAAAAAAGAATTCAAGAAGGAATTTTTTTCTTTGAAGAAAAAAAGGACCTTTTTAAAGATTTAAAAGATGATGATTTCTATTATTTAAAATTGCTCATCTATGCCAGTCCTTCCTACAACCACCTAAAAAGTATTGGTACGACCGATATGCTGAAAAAGAAATTTAAAATGTTTGGTAAAATTTCTCGTGATGTAGTTGCTGAATTAAGAGATGATGGTTTTGATGATGTGAGTAAGTTTTTTGGCAACTCTGTTGGTTTAGTAGAATCGAGAAAAGGAAAATTATATGGAAAAGAAATCATCAGAGAACAGCTACTTGAACAGTTACAGCCGTTAGATATTATCCTTGAGAAAACACCTTTCAGGTTAACTGACAAATTAATTCCTGGCCATTTTGGACATGTAGCGATATGGGTTGGAAATCAAAAAGAATTAAAAGAAAGAGGTTTATGGGAACATGAAGTGGTGCAGCCTCATCACAACAGCATTACCCCTGAAGGAAATAAAGAAGACTCGAAAGACGGCTATTGTATTGTTGAAGCATTAAGAGAAGGTGTTAAGCTAAGTTCTTTAGAAGAGTTTATGAACATTGATGACATTGCCATTTTACGACCTGTTTTTTCGGATAACATTAGTGAAAAAGAAAAAGAGTCTATCTTGCTTACATTTAGACAAATAGGTAAGGAATATGATTTTAACTTTGATGTAAACACCACCGATAAAATTGTTTGTTCTGAATTGGCGTACGTCTGCTTTCCACAAATCGATTGGCCCACAGAAAAAACAGCAGGAAGGCATACCATTAGCCCAGATAATGTTGCCAATCTGTGTTGGGATAATGTTCCTTTACAATTAATTACTTTTTACCATGATGGAGAAAAGGTAATTGAAGAAGAACAATTAATATTGCTGAAAGAATTAATGACCGTAGAGTAGTATTCTGCCTACTTCATTAAATGTGACTTGGAATTATTTTTCCAGCCTGCTTGTGATTCATAATCAACATAGTAGATTTTTAAATCTGCTTGTGATTCATAATCAACGTAATAAACTTTCTTATCTGCCTGAGATTCATATTTCACATTGAACCATTTGCCATCTTTCTTAGCCTGTGATTCATAATTAACATGGTAAACCTTTAAATCACATTGTGACTCATATTTTACGATATAAACTTTAACGTCTGCCTGACTCTCGTATTTTACTTTGTAAATTTTTTGTGCACTTGCTGAATTGGCTGAAAACGCAAAAGCAATTGCCGTAACGATGAAGATTGATAGTAACTTTTTCATTTGTTTTGTTTTTAATTAAGACATAACAATAATTGAGCCTTTCTGTAAAAATAGAGATTATTTTATGGAATTTATTCAATCCCTGCATCTATCTATCAAAAATTAAGTCTCACTAAAATTGCACTCATGAACTCATTTATTAAACTCAGACAACCACTTCCATTTGTTTTAATCATTATCTTATTATTATCATTTAACATTCTTTCGGCTCAAAATGGGTTAGGAATTTTAAAAGGAAAAGTAACAGATAAATCGAATAATGACCCCTTGCCTTTTGCCAATGTCATTATTCTTCAAGCAGATTCTCAAATAGCAGGAACATCCACTGATTTTGATGGAAAATATTCGATACAAAAAATTAAACCAGGAAAATATACTGTCAAAGTAAATTTTGTTGGCTATCAAAATAACCTGATTAAGGGTGTGCTTCTTTCTGCTGAAAAGATTACCTATTTAAACATTAAATTGGATGGCGGATCTGTACAATTAGAAGAGTTTGTTATTAAAGAAAAACCACTCCCTATCATCAGTAGAGACGAAGTGAGTCTTTCAGTTGTTAAAGTCTCAAACATGAGGCACTCTGCTAATTCTTCAAAACAAAGACGCAGAATTTCTAAAAAAAGTAAACATAAGTCATCAGGATATTATGCTCCGATGGAAACTAAAAGAGACAACCTCAATACTGAAGCATACGCTCATAATGCCGAAAATAATTTCAAGAATACGAAATCCACTCCATTGTCAACCTTTTCTATTGATGTAGATGCGGCATCCTATTCGAACATGAGAAGGTTTATCAATAACGGGCAAAACCCGCCAATTGATGCCGTTAGAATTGAAGAAATGATTAACTATTTTAGTTATGATTACCCTCAACCAAAAGGTGAAGATCCTTTCTCGATCACCACAGAAATGAGTGATTGCCCATGGAACAAAAAACACAAATTGATTCACATTGGTTTGCAAGGTGAAAAAATACAAACGGATAAACTACCAGCAAGTAACTTAGTCTTTCTATTGGATGTCTCTGGCTCAATGAGCTCTCCTAACAAGCTTCCTTTACTAAAAAAATCATTCGGGTTGTTGGTTAAAAACCTAACTGAAAAAGATAGGGTAGCCATCGTTGTATATGCTGGAGCAGCTGGGGTAGTTTTAGAGTCAACTCCAGGAAATCAAAAAGAAAAAATAATGAACTCTCTAAACAGGTTAGATGCAGGAGGTTCCACAGCTGGAGGTGCAGGAATTAAATTGGCCTACAAAATTGCCATGAACAACCTAATTGAAGAAGGTAACAACAGGATTATTTTAGCCACTGATGGAGATTTTAATGTTGGAGCAAGTAGTGATGGAGAGATGACCCGGTTAATTGAAAAGAAAAGAGAGTCTGGTGTTTTTCTAACTTGTTTAGGTTTTGGAATGGGAAACTATAAAGATTCTAAAATGGAAACCTTAGCTGATAAAGGAAATGGAAACTATGCTTATATCGACAACATATTAGAAGCAAAAAAAGTACTGGTTACAGAAATGGGAGGCACCATGCATACCATTGCCAAAGATGTTAAACTGCAATTGGAATTTAACCCTGCTAAAATAATTTCCTATAAATTAATAGGATATGAGAACCGATTATTAAACGATGAAGACTTTAATGATGATACTAAAGATGCTGGAGAGTTAGGTGCTGGCCATACCGTAACGGCTTTATACGAAGTAGTCTTAAAAGGAAGCCCAGAAAATGCCCCAACTGTTGATCCATTAAGGTATCAAAATAATCAGCAAGCGGAGAGCTCTAAATCAACATCAAAAGAATTGCTAACTGTTAAGTTTAGATACAAAACCCCTAAAGGCAAAAAAAGCAAGTTGATTGTTAGGCACCTAACAGGAAAGCCAGTTAGTCTAAATAAGAGTTCAGCAAATTTTAGATTTTCCGCTGCAGTTGCTGAATTTGGATTGTTGTTAAGAAACTCTAAACACAAAGCTAAAGCATCATATGAACAAGTAATTGAACTTGCAAAAAATAGTAAAGGAATTGATAATCACGGTTACAGGGCAGAGTTTATAAGGTTGGTAGAAATGAGTGAGATGCAAGCAAGTGCGTTATTAGACGAATAATAGTAATCAAATAACCACACACTTACCAATCTGTACCCCCGTTTATCGGGGGTACTTTTTTATTACTTATTAACAATGAGCTCTTCAAATTGATATTATATTCCTTTTTATTACGTTTTTTAAGTATTTTATTCTGATTTAACTATAAAAAACAGTCTTTTTAGTGTTTATTGTACTTTTTATCAAAACTTAATGTAACTTATTTTTACACTCATCCGTTAAAATACTTAGGGCAACAGTAATCGTTCTTTTCCTTAATTAAACCTAACCTATTATGAAAAGAGAAAACACATATCGAATAATCTTCTGGGTGTCACTTCTTTTTATATCGTTTATAATTCATAAAAAAACCCATGCCACCCACGCACAAAGCGCAGACATTACTTACCAATGTTTAGGTGCAAATCAATACGAAATTAGTGTTTCTTTTTATAGAGATTGTGCTGGAGTTGCAGCGCCTAATTCTATAACTATTAATGCTACATCCGCATCTTGTGCTCAAAATTTTAATACGACCATTAATCAAATACCCGGGACTGGAATTGATGTTACTCCAATATGTAATACAATGATAACCCAATGTAATGGTGGAGGTACTCCAGGAGTTGAAGAGTACATCTATAGAGGGACTATCAACTTACCATCAAACTGTAATGATTGGCTTTTTAGTTTTACACTGTGTTGTAGAAACAATGCCATTAATACCATCAATAATCCAGGAGGAGAAAACATATATGTTGAAGCGCTATTGAATAATTTAGACGTTACGTGTAATAATTCTCCTACCTTCTCCAACCCTCCTGTTTCATTTCCATGTGTGGGGCAAACTTCTTGTTTTAACCATGGAGCAGTAGAAGCTGATGGAGATTCTCTTTATTATTCTTTAATCCCTCCTGGAACTGGGCCAGCAACAACTGTTACTTACTTAGCGGGATACTCTGCACAACAACCTTTGATTTCTGCTCCAGCTGTAACATTTAATCCTCTAACCGGAGACATTTGCATGACACCTACACTACAAGAAGTAACAGTATTAGCCGTAAAAGTTGAGGAATGGAGAAACGGCATTCTAATAGGAAGTGTGATTAGAGACATTCAACTTCGAACTGTTACTTGCAACAATACATTACCAAATCTATCAGGAATTAATGGAACAGGTCAATTTTCAACAACCGCATGTGCAGGTTCTCCAATTAATTTCAATATCCCTTCTTTTGATCCAGATTTAGGGCAAACACTTACTGTTAATTGGAACAATTCTATACCAGCAGCAGCATTTACCACAAATGGTGGTCAACAACCAACAGCCAATTTCAGCTGGACTCCGACAGTTGGGGATGTTAGTTCTGTTCCTCATTGTTTTACCGTTACAGTAAGTGATGATAATTGTCCTTATAATGGTGTTCAGATCTATTCTTTCTGTATTACGGTAACTGGGTTTACAACAAACACGACCTCAACACCTGCAAATTGTAGTGCTTCTAACGGTACCGCAACTGCAACTGTTCAAGGAGGTGCAGGGCCATATACTTACCAATGGTCTCCATCCGGTGGAAACAATGCCAATGCCAATGGGCTTACTCCAGGACAATATACGGTGAATGTTACCGATGTAAATGGCTGCATCTCATCGTCTACGGTAACTGTCGGCACAGGACCTCTCCCAGGAAACATTAACATGACTGGTACCAACGTTAGTTGCTTTGGAGGGAATGATGGGTCTGCTACAGCAAATGTAAATGGTGGACAACAGCCCTATGTTTATTCATGGTCTAATGGTGGTTTCAATCCAACCATATCAGGTCTTACAGCAGGAACATACTATGTTACAGTAATTTCAAATGGTGGTTGTATTACGACAGATTCTGTTACCATTACAGCTCCAACATCTCCAGTAACAGCCGTTACCACTCAAAGTAATGTCACTTGTTTTGGAGGAAATGATGGTTCAGCAACAGTTATCCCTTCTGGTGGTACTGGTCCTTATACCGTAGCATGGAATACAACTCCTGCACAAAATAATTTAACCGCAACTGGATTAATTAATGGATTGTATACGGTTACTGTTACTGATAATAATGGATGTAGTACCATTCAAAACATAACCATATCTCAACCACTGCCATTAAGTTTTAACATTTCCAACCAGCAAAATGTAAGTTGTTTTGGGGGAAGTAATGGGCAAATAGCTGTCACTATAAGTGGTGGGACAGGTCCTTATTCTTACAATTGGAATAACAATACTTTTCCAGATAGTGCTATTATTACAAACTTAACCACAGGTGTTTATTTGCTAAGTATTACTGATGCAAATGGGTGTGTCGTAAACAATCAATACACCATTACAGAACCTGCAGCATTGGTTGCTTCTGTTACCAGTTTTACCGATATAACTTGTAACGGACTGAATGATGGAACGATCCAAACCAATACAATTGGAGGAACACCACCATACTCTTACCAATGGAACCCTACAATTTCTACCACCCCTAATGTTACCAATTTAGGATTAGGTTATCATATTTTAGCTATAGTCGATGACAATGGTTGTGTTGATACCACAGCAGCAATCATTAGCGAGCCTTCTCCTATTGCTACAGTTTTAACTGGCGGGGACACTATCTGTCCAGGTCAGTTTTCAACATTAACCGCAACAGCATTTGGAGGCTCAGGCAATTATACTTACCAATGGAATAATGGAAACACTGGAGCAACTCAAGCGGTTTCACCTTCTTCATCAACAACCTATTCAGTTTTCGCAGTAGATGCAAATGGGTGTGTTGGAACGTCAGATAGTGCAATTGTTTTAGTTAACAACATCAATTTAGTCAACCTGTCTACCGTTCCTGACACTAACTTATGTGAAGGCTCACCTTACCTGATTAGTGCAAATGTTAGTGGTGGAATAGGTCCTTATTCTTTTAATTGGAATAACGGGTTAGGACAAGGTCAGGGACCTTTTGTAGTTGCTCCTTTATCAACTACCAATTATATAGCTACCATTACTGATGTTTGTGGAAACACCATTAATGAATCGGTTACAGTGAATGTAAACCCACTACCTAGTGTTCATGTTTTACCTCAAACAGCTACAGCTTGTGGTGCTGTCGTACTTGATTTAAATAATCTTGCTACAAACCCAAGTGGAACAACTTACTTATGGGACTTTGGAGATGGAAGCAATTCTACATTAGAAAATCCGACCAAAGCATACACGCAAACAGGTATTTACAATGTTATTTTAACAGTAACTACTCCACAGGGTTGTGTTGATTCTGAACAAACGAACATGAATGTTACCGTTAATCCTAAGCCAATTGCTCAATTTGAGTTTGATCCTAAGGAAACAACTATTTTGAATGCTCAAATTACTTTTGACAACTATTCTGTTGATGCGGACTTTTATAAGTGGACTTTCGGTGATGGAGCTAATTCAAACCAAACAAACCCAGTTCACAATTATGAAAAAGAAGGGACCTATTTTATCACGTTAATTGCAAGTAATACGTTTGGATGTAAGGACACCGCACTGGCCGAACTGCTCATAGAACCACATTTCAATTTCTACATTCCTAATGCATTTACACCAGATAATGATGGTAACAACGATATTTTTACCGCTGTTGGAGAAGCAATTGAATCTTTTGACATGCTGATATTTGATAGATGGGGCGAATTGATTTATGAAACTAAGAGTTTAGAAAAAGGGTGGGATGGATCTGCCAAAGGTGGCAGTGAAGTCTCTATGGAAGGTGTTTATGTGTATAAGATTAGAATAAAAGATTGGCAAGGTGTTAATCATAAATTTGTTGGTCACGTTTCGTTACTCAAATAAAGCCAAAAGCGAATAGGATGATTATATTTGTGTTATGGCAGAAGAGCTCATCATAACAAATAACCTTTCTAAAGAAGAAAAATACAAGGAACTCTACCCTCAGATTTTTGCATTAATCCAAGGAGAAGATGATTTAATCGCCAGCTTATCCAATATCATGTCTGCATTAAAGTACGGCTTCGGGTGGCTATGGGTAGGTGTTTATTTTGTAAAAGGTAAAGAATTAGTTTTAGGGCCATTTCAAGGACCAATTGCTTGTACACGAATACAATTAGGAAGAGGTGTTAGTGGTACAGCATGGCATAAAGAAGAAATCATTATCGTTCCTGATGTCAATGAATTTCCCGATCACATTATTTGCAATGCAGCCTCTAAGTCTGAAATAGTTTTGCCTATTCTTAATAAAGAGGGTGAAGTTGCGTTAATACTTGACGTTGACAGTGATAAACTCAACGATTTTGATGAAATAGATAAAGAATATCTTTCCAAAATAGTTCAACTTATAGAGCCCCTTCTTTGAATTTAAAACAACTCATAGCACTTTTTTCGACTACTTTAATTTTACTTTCTTGTGCGCAAATAGTGCCAATAACTGGTGGTGAAAAAGATTTAGAAGCTCCAAAAGAAGTTGAAAGTACCCCACAAAATGGCTCCATCAATTTTACCGAAAAGACCATAACCGTCCAGTTTGATGAATTTATTCAATTGAATAATGTAAGCAGTCAATTAATTGTTTCTCCGTTAATGGAAACTCCGCCCGAAATTTTGGTAAAAGGAAAAAAACTGGTCATTAAACTCAAGGATGAATTAGCTGCAAACACAACTTACAGTTTAAATTTTGGAAATGCGATAACAGACATTACCGAAAACAATGTTTTTCTGAACTATAAATATGTTTTTTCAACTGGAAGTTACCTTGATTCACTCTCTTACTCAGGAACGGTAGTCAATGCGTTTGATCTTTCTGAAAAAGAGAATATTTATGTGTTGCTCTATGATCAGTTTGAAGATTCTGTTCCTTACAAAGAATTGCCACGTTATGTTGCTCTAAGTGATGCTACTGGAAAATTTTCCATAACCAACATTGCTAATGGTCGATACAAACTTTTTGCCATCAACGACATTAATGGCAGTTATTTATTTGATTTACCGAATGAAGAAATCGCTTTTAAAAATGATCCGATTCAGCTTGATTCATCAAGTTCAGATCATTTAATTTATTTATTTGAAGAAGAGGGCGGTTTGCAATTTGTTGATAAAGCAGAAAATAAAACTTACGGAAAGGTTGACATTATACTGAACCAACCAACAAAAAGTTTAATCATCAATCCGTTAAACCACAGTTTTGAAAAAAAATGGTATGTTGAAGAAAAAAATGAGACTGGAGATAGTTTAACGCTATGGTTAAAAACTACGGAAGAAATTGAAGAGTTAGTTTTAGAACTCACGGATGAGGATGAAGTAATTGACACCGTTAGCATCAATATTATTCCTAAAAGTGAATTTAAGGACTCGCTTTTAAATGTTACGACCAACATCACTGGAAGTTTTAATTTAGATAGAAACATAGCGATTAATACGAATAGGCCAATAGATAAAGGTGGATTACAAGTAGGACAAATAAAATTGTATGAGGATAGTATTCCAGTTAAGGACTTTATAATATTCTCTGAAAACTTGTTGGGTTCGCCTCCTCCAAGGAACACGTTACAATATACTTTTAAAGAAAACACTCAATACCAATTGTTCATTCCTCCAGGTACATTCACTGATATTTATGGCCTAAAAAACGATACGGTCAAAGTAGGTTTTAGAACTAAAAATGAATCAGACTATGGCATCATCAACTTAAAAGTAACGCCTAATTTTTCTAATAACTACATCATTCAGTTATTCAAAAAAGACAAATTGATTAAAGAAACTTCTTCAAAAGATGTAATGGATGCTAAATATGATTACCTCCTTCCTGGTAATTACCAATTGAAATTGATCATTGACACCAATGATGACAAAAAATGGAATACAGGAATCTACCTTGATGGATTACAACCAGAAAAAGTGATCTATTACGAGAAAGAAATTAAGATTCGTGCCAATTGGGACAACGATATCATTTGGACGGTTAATGAGTAATTACTGAGCAACCAGTTTCCCGACAAACATCTTCTCTCCAGTTTTACGATTTATAAGATAAACCAAAAATAGTCCTTTACCGACATCATTTTTAGCAATTTCTACTTTATTACCAACGATTTTACCTACTTGTTTTGTGTGAGCACCTACAATATTATAAACCTGCAAATCATAATCTCCATTTAAATTTTTATCAAACAAAATGGTCGTTGACTCATTGAATGGATTAGGGAAAACGACAGTTTGTATTTGTCTCAATTCTTCTATGCCAACCATAAAATGTGTAAACGGGTTTGAGACCTTAGTACATGTATTAGAGTCTATTATTTCTACCGTATAACCTCCACTCACTAAAGGCGTTAACGTATCAGAAGTTGCACCAACAATAAGCGTGTCATTTAAATACCATTGGTAGGTGTAATTCCCCGTTACACCAGCATTTAGATATGGAAAACTGTAACTAATTACAGGTTGTGGTGTAGAATAACACTCTATGGTATTCAAAATAGTATTCGTAACAACAGCAGGATTATTGTCAAAATAAATATTCGCATTATTATAGATAGGTGTATTAGGTAACAAACCTGGTTTTGGTTGAATACTAAACTTAACAAATCCTTTGCTACCTAAAAAATCCACCCCACTATCAGGTAACATAATGTTCTCAAACTTAAATACAACTTCTCCACTCTGAGTTATCGACACCTGAACGGAATGACTGTTAGAAATAGGCTGTAAGGTACTCCAGTCCAGATCATTGTCCAATTGATCTCTTATCATTACTGTAATTGCAGTATCATTACCAGTGTTTTGAAATCGAATTAAATATTCCAATTCCTGATTCTGGGAAATATAACCTAATGGTCCAACACCTTTTGGTGTAACACTCTTATCATTGGGATCATAAGCACAAACCAAAATTTGATCTAATGTATCAACCTTCGTATAAACAACGTTATTTGCCCCATCCAATTCAAATACACTTAATAATGAAGTTAAAGTATCCCCCATACTGGTAAAAGGAGGCAATTGCACTTGTATATTTATCAAGGTATCAGAATAGAAGAACAAACTATCATAGTGCCAATAAATATTCTGACCATTAATCGAATCAGGAGTATTAACGGAAGATATATAATTAATTGAATCATCCAATTGCAAATGGATAATACCACTTGGAATAGTGGTTCCCTTGTTATGAATACTTCCCCAATAATTAATTATCTGGTTACATCTTGGAAACCCACCAACCAAATCAGGGTTAATAATCGTTAAAATAGTATCTGGATAAAATCCAAAATTTAAACTATCTATTACAGGGTTTACTCCTGTTAATGTTTTAGTATAGGTTGTGGAATCTGTTGTTAAACTCCACAATGATTGAGAGGTAAAATTAACAACATAAGTGCCAGTATCAGTTGCAAATAAAAAATCACCCGGAACGGATGTATAATTATAGTTGTTACTTGGTTGTAAAAATGCTTGAATAAACGCAAGCCCTAATTCGGTCGAATCTAAAGAAGCATTTTGATTACCATCGTAAAACATTTTTCCTTTTAATAAATATGGACTATTGTGAAAATTCTTGTACCAAGCTATTTTTTCATCAAAATATGACGAGGTAAGTAAGTCTAAAGACCCATCACCATCAACATCTGCAGCAAATACTGATGGAGATCCACCAATTAATGAATCCCCAAGGGAACTTGAAACAATGTTTTTAGTCGTACTAATAACTCCACCTCCTAAATTCTCATTCCAAATTAATTTATAATCTGCCGTAGAAAGTACATCTAAATCACCATCATTATCAATGTCTGAAGTATAAACATCCTGCGCGGTAAGAGAATTAGCTGAGATTAAAATGGGAGTACTAAAATTTCCATTAGTAAAATTTCTATACCATTCCACCGCTTTACTAACTCCCCCAGCAGAAGAAGAAATAATATCCTTAAAGCCATCTCCATCTATGTCAGCGACATGGACAGAATTGGCCGATTCAATAATATTAGAAACTACATTTAACGTACTAAAAGTTCCGGCTCCAAGGTTTTCGTACCAACCAATTAAATCAACAACAGAATTTGCTATAATTACATCCTGATCTCCATCATTATCTAAATCTGCTGCATAAACATCAGTAATTGAATTAAGAAGGGGATCAATTGTCTGGGGTGGATTAAAACTTCCCCCTATGTTTTCATGCCAAATAAGATTTGAAGGTCCGGGCTGATGACCGGAAACCACATCCATGTCCCCATCATTATCCAAATCAGCTATGAAGGAACAACTCGGAAAACTATTCGTAGAAATAATTTGTTGAGGACCAAAAACAGCTCCCCCAAAATTTTCATACCATGCTATTTTGTCGTCATTAACTGAAACCGATAAAACGTCAAGATCACCATCCAAATCAAAATCTGCCGTAGAAACGTTAATACCGTGAAGTATATTAGTAGAAATAATTTGCTCGTCACCGAGTACTCCATTCACATTTTCATACCAAGCTATCGCATTAACTAAAGCCGCTAGCACATCCATATCCCCATCATTATCCAAGTCTGCCGAATGAACTTCATTGGCAAGTCCTCCGACAGGTTTAGAGATAGCTTGTTGAGAGCCAAAAATTCCACTGCCCAGATTTTCATACCAGGCTATTCTACTATCCATTTCTGAAGACGATAATACATCAATGTCTCCGTCACCATCCATATCGGCAGTCGCTATTGATGATCCTCCATTCATAATGCCCAAGGTAATATCTTGTTGAACACCAAAATTTCCAGCCCCCAGATTCTTAAACCAAGCTATGGTAGAGGAACCAATTCCACAAACAATATCCTTACTACCATCTCCATCCATATCTGCAGCTCTTATGGAGAACATGGCTAAGCCAGAAGTGTTTGGTACCAATTGAATACCAAAGCTATTAGTTCCTACATTTTCATGATAAACTAAACTACTACCGGTACCGCCTGTAATAACATCCACATCCCCATCATTATCCATATCTGTTGCAAAATAATTGCCCCCTCCTGAAACAGAAATAGATGGCCAAAGAGAAGGATTAAAAGTTCCTCCACCCAGATTCTCGCTATACCTTAAACTACTACCTCCTATAAATACATCCATATTTCCATTACCAAAAATATCGGCAGTAGAAACAGCTGTCAACCCAACAGCCCCTATCGCTGCAATCAAATGTTTAGATGTGTCAATAACTCCTCCTAAATTTTCAAACCAAACCGTGGTAGCATCACTAAATGAACTCGCAATAACATCGATGTCTCCATCATTATCCATATCAGCAGAGGCAACAGTAGAAGTAACATCTACAGTTTTTGAGATAATATTTTCAACTCCAAAATCACCTCCTCCTAAATTTTTATACCATGCTATTTTATCATCATCAGTAGATGCAGACAAAACATCTAACTTCCCATCATTGTTTAAATCGGCTGCTAAGACATCTCTAACTCCAATTGCATTTGTGGAAATTATCCGCTGTACTCCGAAGTTGCCTCCTCCCAAATTTTCATACCATGCTATTTTATTGTCGCCAAATGAAGCAGAAAGCACATCCAAATCTCCATCTCCGTCCAAATCAAAAGCTTCTACATTCCAAGCCCTGGCAACAGATTTAGAGATATCTTGTTGAGGGCCAAATTGGGCACTCAGATAAAATGTGCTCAACAAAAAGAAAATTATAAGAAAACTATTCTTCATAACCCTACGAATATACTGAAAAACAAGAGTTTAGGCAAGTTTTTCGAATCTAATGAATAATCTCAAAATCATCTCCATCTTTGGTTACAGGAAATATTTCTCTAAAGCTATTTAATTCTTCTAACGATAAATTCACCGTTTCGGTGTAATTCTTATCTTCAGGAATGTTCGTTAACGTTTCTCCTTTAGGGTCAATAATCACTGAATTTCCACTACATGGTATTCCATTACCGTCTTCACCTATTCGATTTGCTCCTATCACATAACATTGATTTTCTATTGCTCTAGCTTCCAATAGTTTGCTCCAAGGTTGTTTTCTTGCTTCAGGCCAGTTGGCAACATAAATCAGGCAATCATAAGATGGTGTCTCAGTTTTAAAAGAATTTCTGGCCCATACTGGAAACCTCAAGTCATAACAAATCATAGGGCAAAACCTCCACCCTTTATAATTGACAATCAATCTCTTTTCTCCAGCACTAAAACTCAAATGCTCATCTCCCATTCTGAACAAATGCCTTTTATCGTAAGTGTAGAAATCACCATCGGGTTGTACCCAAACTAAACGATTGTAATATTTGTTATGTTCTTCAATGATTAAACTACCAACAATCACAGCATCAGCTCCTTTTGCTGTTTCTTTCATCCATGCTACTGTTTTGCCTTTCATAGTTTCAGCCAACTCTTCAGAGTGCATCGAAAAACCAGTATTAAACATTTCTGGCAACACGATGATGTCTGTAGGCTCTGAAATGGCATCAATCTTCTTAGAAAACATTGCTAAGTTTTCATCCACATTTTCCCAATGTAAATCTGATTGTATTACGGTAACTTTTAAATCCATTATTCCACAAAAAATAAATCGTCAAAAGGAGAATTAATCGGTGCACCCATGTTTACTGGAGCATTCCATTTGTCTTTTTTATCGTTCCAAGTAGATTTGTAAATGTCATACCCACCCATACTTCCATGTTTAGTGGAACAGAAATAAAGTATCTTTGCATCAGGAGTTACATAAGGAAAGTCTTCATCTCCAGATGTATTTATCAAATCACCTAAGTTAATGGGGTCCGTCCAGGTATTGTTAGGTAATTTACGCATCAGAAATAGGTCCTTGCCATTGGCTCCATCTGTACCGTAACTTGAGTAATAGATTAGTGTTTTGTTACTGTTTAAATACATGGTAGGTTTAAAGTTTTCCTTTTTGTCTTTTGCCGTTACCATATCATCTGGAGTCAATAAAAATTTAGATTTCAAATCAATAGAATTGTAAATGGTATGTAAACTCTCTTTCTTGAATTCTTTTTTAGAGATTACCTCTATAGGCTTAGGCTCATTCACCAGTTTTTTCCCAAACTTGGCCAAATTAATTTCATTGGCGATGTCTTTAATTTCTACTTCTTTTGGAGAAGCATGCTGTCGGTATTTTTCAAAAGCCTTTGCTGCTCGTTGGAAACGATAAGCATAGTGATTGGTTTTTCCCAACATGTAAAATACGTCATAAGGCGTATTTTTATCCGTTCCGGCATTTTCTAAATGCACCAACGTTTTTTCGTAGTCTCTTGACACATTGAATAAGGCCTTTCCATAATAATAACTTTGCTTACTGCTTAAATCAACAAGTGGTGCCACCTTAGCAAATTGCTGGGAAGCCTTTAAATACTGTTTGTTTACAAAAAACTGCTCTGCACTTGCCAAAAGTTCCTGTTGTGCCGTATTGGGTTTTCTTGCCGCTGAAACCCGTTCAGGCAATGATTTTTTTTCTTCTACTTGTTTTTCTTGAACCGCAAAATCCTTTTTTGTCAATTTATATTCTGGTGCATTTTCAGCTTCTTCTTTGGTAAAGAAATTGTCAATTTTTAAAATTTCAAACGCAGCTTCTTTTTTCAAACGGATGTTTTGGCGCAATGCAAACAGTTCTGTTTGCTCAGGAACCGTAATGTAAGCTGTATGCTCTTTAAACCCATCACATTCCAATACAAACTCGTATTTAATGCCAGGCATCAATGCCATTAAAAAATTACCATTGTTCGCATTGGTATTGTAAATTCCAACTATTTCTTGGTTATTGGTATTGTACACCGCAATTGATGCCATAAAGTTAGGAATGGAATCATTGGTCATAAAATGACCTTTAATAACCGTAAGTGGTAAAGGTGGTTTTGGCATTTTGATTTCATAAAAGTTAAACCCTCCAGTCGGGCTTCTTCTATTGGATGAAAAGTAAGCCATTTGGCCCGTTAGGTCTGGCATAAATAAAATATCATCGTAAGGAGAATTGATTGGATATCCAATGTTTTTCGGTTTCTCCCATGGAGATGTTGTTGACTTTCTGGTAGATACAAAAATGTCATATCCCCCAATGCTGTTGTGTCCTTTTGAAGAAAAATACATCGTTCTCCCATTCAATGAAACATAAGCATACTCTTCATCATAAGGTGTATTGATGTTCTCTCCCAATGATTTTGGAACACCCCACTTATCGCTTCCTATTAGCATGTTCGAATACAAATCTTTCCCATTTTTTTCATCCAACCCATAGCTGGTTTGCACCATTTCATTCCGTTCTGTTTTAAACATTAGCAATTTAGCTTTCTTCTTTTCATCCACTGGAGAAATGAAAAATTTAGTCTTTTTTGTCAATTTATCTCCTACCAAAGCTGGAGGATACCCTTTAGGAAGCTTTTCAATGTCGAGTGGTGTTTTATTTACAATTTGCATGTTTAATTGGCCTTCCATTAGTTTTTTCCCATTGATGCAATTTTCTATTAATCGAGAAACGTTTAGGTTTTCTAATTCTTTTGCAGTTGCTTTCGTTTTAAAGGTTTCATAAGCTACTTGTGCTTTTGCAAAATCTGACCATAAGTGGTATGATTTTCCCATAAAATAATAAACATCATAAGGTGTTTTAGCTGACGTAGCAGCTTTTTTTAAATAGGGTAATGCCCTCAATTTGTTCTGATGCGTATAATATAAAGCCAACCCTTTTCGATAGTTATAAATGGGGTCATCGGCATCTAACTTTAACAATTGAGAGTACATTTCTATAGCCGTTTGGTAATCCTTTTTTTCAAATGCTTTTTCGGCTATTTCCGGTTTCTTATTCTCCGCTTCTGCCTGCGATTTTATCAATTCATCAATGTTTCCAAAATCAGTTTCTTTTAACCTTCTTCTATCTTTCTCATTAGCCTCTCCAATATTCTCTTCTGTTGCTTGATACAATTCTACATGATGAGATTCTTCCTGATCTTCATTGTATACCGTTAATAAAAACAGGGTAGGTTCTTTTTCTTCAATGATCCAAGTGTTGATGCTAAAGCTTACTTTTTCTCCGTCCTTTTTTAACAGTATTTTTTGAGTTGAAATGTCTTCTAAAACATTGGTGCTTGCAAAACTCGGCACCTCCACAATTCTTTTAATAGGGGCGTACCCATAGGCATTAATCACAAACTCATATTTCACATTTGGAGCCAAAATAACAAGGTAATTTCCTGTAATGGAATTGGTATTGTATATCCCCACTAACTCATCATTAGAAATATTGTAAACCGCAATTTCTGCTTTACGCATATTGGCAAATCCTTCTACCTCAAAATTTCCCTTAACCAAACAGGAAGAAATTCCGCTCTGGTTGGTTCGAGCCTTATACATCGTATATTTTCCATCGGTATTGAATCGATTGGAAACAAAATAATAAGCATCACTTTTGGTGGAATCACCTCCTAATAAAACCGCAGCATTACTCTCCTTTTGCGATAAAAAAAGGCAACATAGTAAGGTAAAAACAAAAAATAAACGATTCATCCTCAACAAATAAGATGTTGAAATTAATCAATTAAAAGGAAGAAGAAAAAAAGATTGATGTGATGTTTTAAAAATTCGATTGTTTTAAACTTTATTTAAAATTTCGGCAGCTTGATGAAGTGTTTCTTCTTTTTTAGCCACACAAAAACGCAACACTTTTTCATCTACTTTTTGATGATAAAAAACCGAGACTGGAATAGATGCAATTTTGTGTTTTTTAGTCAACTCAATGGCATATTCTGTATCTGCCATGTCTGTTATTCCTTTGTAGCTCAACAACTGAAAATAAGTGCCTGAAGAAGGCAAAATGTCAAATTTAGAGTCTTTTATTAAATCCGTAAACAAGTCTCTTTTTTCTTGATAAAAAGAATTTAACGATAAGTAGTTTTTTTCATTTTTTAAATATTCTGCTAACCCATGTTGAACTGGTGTGTTTGCAGAAAAAACAATAAACTGATGTGCTTTTCTAAACTCTACCATTAAGTTTTTGGGGGCAATACAATAGCCCATTTTCCACCCCGTATTGTGGAATGTTTTTCCAAAGGAAGAAATGATAAATGAACGCTCTGCCAACCCTGGAAATTTAGCTACGCTTTGATGTTGTTTTCCATCAAAAATAATGTGCTCATAAACCTCATCGCTAATCAAAACAATATCCGTATCTGACACTATTTTCTCCAATGCTAACATGTCCTCCTCTTCTAAAACAGTTCCCGTTGGATTATGAGGGGTATTGATAATAATCATCTTAGTCCGCTGATTAATCAACTTCTTTACTTGCTCCCAGTTTACGTTATAATCTGGCGCATGCATTTGAACAAACACTGTTTTACCTCCATTTAATTCAATCGCAGGTTCATAGCAATCGTAAGCTGGTGTAAAAATAATTACCTCATCACCCTCTGTAATTGTTGCTGCTATAGCTGTATAAATTGCCTGTGTAGCTCCTGAAGTAATGGTCACCTCAGACTCTGGGTGGTATTCTATTCCATAAAGGTTATGCGTTTTTTTGGCAATTTGTTCTCGTAAAGAAATAATCCCTGGCATTGGAGCATATTGATTCAAACCTTTTTTCATGGCATCATTTACCAAACTGATCAGCTCGGCTGAACTCTCAAAATCTGGGAACCCTTGTGAAAGGTTAATGGCTTTTTGCTCATTGGCCAGCTGACTCATTACCGTAAAAATAGTAGTGCCTACTTTAGGTAATTTCGATTTTATTGCATTTGGATATTCTGGCATCTTATTTTGAAAGACGACAAATGTAACAAAAGAGTTGTACCCTTTTATAAAATGAACAAAAGAAAAAATGATGTGAAAAGAAGCCCTTTTTACCGCTGCAACTCTTAAAAGAATCCAAGGATTAAATTACTGTTAAATTCAGGGGAAAATCAACACTAAAAATTAAATTGTTATTTAAATTACTACATTTAACTGCTAATTAAACCCAAAAACATGAAAAAAATAGTAATGGCCTCAATCGCCTTGTGCCTTATAGGTACAACTGTGCAAGCCCAAGGCTGGAAAGATAAATTAAAAAAAGCTACCAAAAATTTTGTTGAAGGAGACTCAACAGCGATTGCTGCAAAAGCTAAAAGAGACTCAATTGCTGCGGCTGCAGCAGTTATTGAAACTACTAAACCCAAAGCAACTACTGTTGCAACGCCTAAAAAACCAACTAAACCCAAAACACCTACTGCAGGAACAACTGTGACCGGTGCAAAACCCACAGCACCAAACACCGGAACAACGGTAACGGGTACTAAACCAAAAGCGCCAAATACCGGTACAACAATAATAACTGGTAATAAACCAGGTGCACCAAATACCGGAACAACTATAACCACCCCCTCTGGTTCAACCCCATCAAAAGGAAAAGCACCTGCTTCTCCACCGACACCTTCTGGGGCTTCAAATGTAACTCCCCCAGCACCAACTACTCCACCACCACCTGCACCATCAAGTGGTTCTTTTGAGGCCGTAAAAGGAATTCCTGCAAATGCAGAAAAAACGATTAATTTTTCTAAAACATCAAAAATTAGTGCGATAAGTGCTGCCAAAACAACTTTAGTTAGTGATGGTGATGCGGTTTATGCCATGACCAATTTTAAGGCTCCAATTCAGCAAGCGTTTCAATACTTAATTCCTACGTTAGTCGTGTGGTTAGATGGTGAGATGATTTACATTTCTCCAAGAACAGATTTAATGAGTTCTCAAGAAACAACTATTAAATTCCAATTACTACCAGAAGAAAATTCTAAAGATGGTGAAGCGGTTTGTTTCCAAGTATTAAATAATATGCTAACAAAGTTGACCCCAGGTAACCATAAGTTAATTGTTGGTTGGACTGCAAGTGGAGGACATACCTATGATGCTTTAGGTTGGTACGGAGAAATAAACTTGGCGGCAGGAGATTTTAAACGATGGACTGCTACAGCTAACAATGTACATTCAGGTAATGTTTCTAAAAATGAATTACCAAGCTCTTTTACTTCTGATCCAACATTGGAATCTAAAATGGTAGCTACAACTAACAACTATGCACGATCTCAAGGTTGGAAAGAGACCTTTAGTAAAGCTGTGATTACATCCGATTGGTACACCATTAGACACGAGCTTACTGGTGTAATTTTAGGAAGAAAACGCTCAGCTTCGCTATGTGCAACTTGGCCAGATGGTCATTGTACTTTCCAAGACATGGGGTTTAAACAAGATTATGATGGTTCAAAATATTCATCGACTTTAATTTGGAACGGAGTTGGTTCCCAAACAGAAATTGAATGTCATAAAATAAAGTAATATAAAGTTCTTGGTTCGAAAAAGGGTTGTTGCGTAAGTGACAGCTCTTTTTTTATTTTAGGAATCAAACAAATTCGTTTCTCCAGTTTGCTCATAGCCTTGATCCACAAGCAAGTCAGTTCCTTCTGCGGCATCAACCGCTAGTTCATCACAGCGTTCATTAAATACGTTGCCAGCATGTCCTTTTACCCAATTAAACTTTACGCTGTGTTTAGGGTAAATCACTAAAAAACGTTTCCATAAGTCCACATTTTTCTTGCCTTTAAACCCTTTTTTTTGCCATCCAAAAACCCAACCCTTTTCTACTGAGTCTACTACATATTTCGAATCTGAAAAAACAGCAACATCTGCTGATGCTGTTTTAATTGATTCCAACGCAACAATTACGCTGAGCAATTCCATGCGATTGTTCGTGGTTAATCTAAATCCTTCTGAAAGTTCCTTTCGGTGTTTTCCACTCATCATCACAACACCATAACCTCCGTTTCCAGGGTTTCCCTTTGCTGCTCCGTCTGTATAAATTGTAATCTTAGCCAATTATGTCCATAATATTAGTTGTGAAAAGTTTCACTGCTATGGCCAATAAAATTACACCAAAAACTTTACGCAAAATAGCAATTCCTCCATTTCCTAATACTTTTTCTATTTTGCCTGAGAGCTTAAGCACTACGTAAACCAATACAATGTTCACCAAAATAGCAGCAATTATATTCTGAACTGCATATTCTGCTCTTAATGAAAGTAGTGCTGTCATAGTACCAGCACCAGCGATTAATGGAAAAGCAATCGGTACAATGGATGCCGTTTCAGGTGCATCATCTTTGTACAATCTTATTCCTAAAATCATTTCCAATGCCAAAAAAAATAAAATAAAAGCACCTGCTATGGCAAATGAATTCACATCAATACCAATTAAGCCTAATATAGACTCTCCCACAAATAGAAACATCACCATAATAAGTAAGGCCACAATACTTGCCTTTTCCGATTGGATTTTACCCACTTTCTGTTTTAAATCTATGATAACTGGAACTGATCCAACGATATCAATTACGGCAAACAATATCATGGATGCCGATAGTATTTCTGTAAAATTGAGCTTGAACATAACAACTATTTTTAAATTTTTAAGCCGGCAAACGTAGGCAAATATTTTAACCTGCAAGTAAAAAATAAATTTATTTTAAATCTTTTTTAACTGCCTGGTTTTCAATACTTAAAAACAGTCTTTAAGCGTGCTAAAAACATCAGAATCTAAACGCATTTATTAATTCTATTTTTTTTATTTTTACTACCTATTAGAATTACACTTATGGAAGAAAAATTTAATCAACTGGATGCCAAAATAGAAGAAGCCAAATTAGGCGGTGGGGAAAAAAGAATTGAAGCACAACACAGTAAAGGAAAACTTACAGCAAGGGAACGAATTCATTTTTTAATGGATGAAGGTACTTTTCAAGAGATGGGAATGTTGGTAACACACCGCTCTACCAATTTTGGGTTGGATAAAACCAAATTTTTAGGTGATGGTGTTGTTACGGGTTATGGTAACGTTAATGGTAGGTTGGTTTATGTTTTTTCTCAAGATTTCACAGTTTTAGGTGGTTCTTTGGCTGAAGCTCATGCCGAAAAAATTTGCAAAGTGATGGACATGGCCATGAAAAATGGCGCCCCTGTTATTGGATTAAATGATTCTGGTGGAGCACGTATTCAAGAAGGCGTGGTAAGTTTAGGTGGTTATGCAGATATTTTTTACAAGAATACATTGGCCAGTGGAGTAGTTCCTCAACTTTCTGCTATAATGGGACCTTGCGCTGGTGGAGCTGTTTATTCTCCAGCATTGACTGATTTTATTATGATGGTTGAAAATACTTCTTACATGTTTGTTACAGGTCCAAACGTGGTAAAGACAGTAACACATGAGGAAGTTAGCTCTGAAGATTTGGGTGGTGCTTCTGCTCACTCTACAAAATCTGGAGTTACTCATTTAACGTATGCCAACGAAATAGAATGCATTAATGGAATTAAAAATATGCTTTCTTACATGCCTCAAAATTGTGAGGAGGATGCACCTTCAGTTCTTTATGAAATGGGAGACGAAAACAGGGAAGGATTAAACACCATTATTCCCGATAATCCAAACCAGCCTTATGATATTAAAGAGGTCATTGAACAAACTATTGATGAAGGAAGTTTTTATGAAATCCATAAGGACTTTGCTGAGAACATTGTTGTTGGTTTTGCGCGTTTAGCTGGAAAATCAATAGGAATTGTGGCCAACCAACCTGCATTTTTAGCCGGTGTTTTGGACATTAAATCTTCTCAAAAAGGTGCTCGTTTTGTTCGTTTTTGTGATGCTTTTAACATCCCTTTATTGGTCTTGGAAGATGTTCCTGGTTTCTTACCTGGTACTGATCAAGAATGGAATGCTATTATTAGTAATGGAGCAAAATTATTGTATGCATTTAGTGAGGCAACAGTGCCAAGAGTAACTGTTATTACTCGTAAAGCTTATGGTGGTGCTTATGATGTAATGAACTCTAAACACATTGGCGCAGACATGAACTATGCTTGGCCAAGTGCAGAAATTGCAGTCATGGGAGCAAAAGGTGCTGCAGAAATTATCTTCAAGAAAGAAATCAAAGAAGCAAAAAATCCTGAAGCCAAATGGAAAGAAAAAGAAGCTGAATATGCTGAGATGTTTGCTAATCCATACAACGCTGCTGCTCGTGGTTATGTTGATGAAGTTATTAAGCCATCACAAACCAGAGAAAAGTTAATCGCTGCTTTTAAAATGTTGGAAAACAAAGTGGATACTCTACCCAAGAAAAAACACGGAAATATTCCGTTGTGATAACATTCTTTTCTTAGACCGTAAATTCTTTTTTTAAGATGGTTTTTCCTTCTCCTGTGTAATAGATGACATAGTATTTTCCTTTGTCCCAACCGGTTACCTTAACCTTAAAATCGAGTTTAATGTTTTTAATGGCTTGAGGAATCTTTAACTCATTGGTATTGGGGAAAACAACTACACCTGCTTCATTAATTACTTTACTCTTTACAACCGTTTTTTGCGTAGTGCTAAAAGTCACTTCTCCAACAACTTCAACTGGTGAAGCTACAATGTATCCCCTATTATTGGTTGTTATTTTTCGTTTATTCGTGTGCCAAGGAATCTTCTGTCCCGTTATTTCTGATAGCTTTTTTTTGAGTTTCTTGTCAAGAACTGGATCATCGGAATAGGCATGAGAGATAGATTCATTATCGGTTACACACCAAATGGCTTCTTGAACGGCATGAACTCTAATCCCTTTATTTTCTTTAAAAAATTCGAGTAATTGAGCCAATTTTTCATTTTTATTTGTTCCAACTTTAAATGCTCCTGATGATGTTGGGCTTTTATCGTTTGCCTCGGTACAAAATCCATATACCCCAACATCATTAGTTTGCTTTTTATTAATTGCCATTATTTGCTCCCGTGGCGTTATTAATGTTTGTTCTTTTTCATCTGAAGGATAAAACAAAGCTCCTGCTGGAACTCTCAAGCTAACATCTTTCAAAGATTTCGATTTTATAGCCAGCAGCACAGATTTTCCTGAATGTTTTCCGTTAGATTTTACCGTGACTTCAAAATCAGGGTTTTTAATGAGCTGTTGAATGCTTAAGGTTTCTTTTTTATTGGTGATAAAGGATAATGACAGGAAAGCTCCAATCATTATTAAAATAATAGTTCTCATAACTGCGGTTTTAGTGGGTTAGTTATAATTAAACGCCCAGAACAAAAAAATAGTACTAAAGAAGTTACTCTTTCCCCATTTCTTGGATAGCAGTTTTTGCTTCCGCAACGAACTCTTTTATGGTTCGTTTAGTATATTTTGATGAGTCAATTGGTTTCCCAACTCTAACCGTTACATCTCCTGGCGTTATCTTATTACTCTGTGTTGGCCACAAGCTATGTGTTCCCTTTATATGAACCGGTACAATACTAACACCAGCATCTAACGCTAAATGAAAAGCTCCTTTTTTAAATTCTGCCAGTTCTCCTGTTTTACTCCTTGTTCCTTCAGGGTAAATGGCTACACTTTTACCGTTTTTAATTTTAAGCGCAGCTTTTTTTAAACTTTCTACTGCCTTTCTCTTATTTCTTCTATCAATAAAAATGTGCCCTGCAACAAACATATACCATCCAACAATGGGTAACCACATCAGTTCTTTTTTTCCTATAAAATGAAGGTTAACAGGCAAACTTCTGCACAAGACTCCAATGTCTAAATGCGAACAATGATTAGCTATAAAAATTACCGGTTCATTTTTTGGAACATGCTCAACACCATAAGTCGTTAAATTTGCTCCAGCAATCCACATGAGTACTTTAGAAAATAGGGTTCTTGCCACAAAGAGTGGAAATTGTCTGTTAAAAGTTATGAGGATGAGAAATGGTGCAATAAACATCAATGACAATGTCCACAAGAGGAGGAAAAACAAACGAATTGCTGAAACCATAGATGCAAATTTTCCGTGCAAAGATAACAATAGAAGTAAGTAATCTTATGAGTTAAAGCAGGAATTACATTAAGTATTTAATCTCCAGTAAATTATTGCTCAATTGGTTTGTTGAGCTGTACGACTACTTTACTAATTAAATTGTTGTAAGCACTTTCTAATTCTTTTACCCGAAGTAATTTAAACGAAACTTGTAAATCATTTGGTGCGTCTGCTTCAGCTTTAACTTTCCCTGCCCCTGCAATTTGTTGTTTAAATAAATTATAGATGTCATAATCGAGATAGTGTCCTGCATACACAGCCCTTTTACTATGCTTCCTTGAAAAGGATTCTTTTTGAATATCGTACCACGTAATAAAAATAACAAAATCAGCATTGTGCTGTTCTAACAGTTTCGTGAAATCTGCGGTTGCAAAATTCTTTAACTCAACTGCATTGTGTCGTTTCCCTTTAAATTTTCCGTATTTGTATTTTATGAGCTTTTTATAAGGTTTTAGTTTCGCAGCTTCGACTGGAACAAATTCAAAATTTTCATCATTGTATTTTCCAAACGTGTTTAACAATGCTTTTTCATAAGTCAAAAAAACCTTAGAAGTTGTTGTTTCATTTTTTTTAGCAATTTCTTCCAAATCAAATTCAGAAACAAACTCGAAACGACTTGGTGGGATTACCAACACCCTTTTTTTATTAGAAGTTTGTGCAACTCCTGAATAAAATAATATTATTAAGAATATTGAAAGGATGTGTTTCACTATATCGCTTTTACCAAAAAGTTATTTTTCTTTCCTCGTTGTAATAAAATGTACTTACCGTTAATCAAATCGTCTTTATCAAGCACTTTATCTTCTCCTACTTTATCTTTATTCACACTAATCGAGTTTTCTTTTAAAGCTCTTCTGGCTTCCCCATTAGAACTTAAAAAATTTGTCTTTGTTGCTAAGGCATCTACAATGTTTAGACCATTTTCAATTTCTGATAATGCTATTTCAGACTGAGGGACACCTTCAAACACATCATTAAAAATGTTTTCTGGTAAATTTTTTAATGCTTCAACGGCTTCTGCTCCTTTTTTAAACAACACTTCTGAAGCATTTATTGCGGCATCATAATCTTCTTTAGAATGAACGCGAATGGTAATGTCCATTGCTAATTGACGTTGTAAGATTCTTAGGTGAGGTGCTTTTTTATGCTCAGCTTCTAATGCTTCTATTTCTTCTTTTTCCTTTAACGTGAAAATTCTGATGTAATTGGCTGCATCTTCATCTGAAGCATTGATCCAATATTGGTAAAATTTATAGGGAGATGTTTTGGTCTTATCCAACCATATATTCCCACCTTCTGTTTTGCCAAATTTGCTCCCATCGGCTTTTTTAATTAATGGAGTAGTACAAGCAAAAGCTTCTCCTCCGCCTTTTCTTCTAATCAACTCTGTTCCAGTAACAATGTTTCCCCATTGATCTGAACCACCCAACTGAACTTTACAATTTTTGTTTTGGTTCAACCAGTAGAAATCGTAGCCTTGGACCAACTGGTAAGAAAACTCTGTAAAAGACATCCCCGTTTCTAAACGAGATTTTACAGAATCTTTCGCCATCATATAATTAACTGGAATGTGCTTTCCAACATCACGAATAAAATCTAAGAAATTAAATTCCTTAAACCAGTCGTAGTTGTTTACCATTTCAGCTGAATTTTCACCACAATCAAAATCTAAAAATTGTTCCAATTGTTTTTTGATGCACGTCACATTATGGTTTAATGTTTCCTCATCCAACAAATTGCGTTCAGCAGATTTTCCAGAAGGATCTCCTACCATACCCGTTGCTCCCCCTACCAATGCATAAGGTTTATGTCCAGCATTTTGTAAATGAACTAATATCATTATTTGCACTAAACTACCAATGTGTAGCGAATCTCCTGTAGGATCAAAACCAATATATGCTGCTGTCAGTTCCTTAGCAAATTGCTCTTCTGTTCCCGGCATCATATCATGTATCATGCCCCTCCAACGGATTTCTTCTATAAAGTTCATTTCTTTGTTTTAGGTAAACAAAAGTAGTAATAATGTGGGAAGTAATTTGGTAATTGGTATATTTGAGATAGGCTCAATTATATGTAATGAATAAAAAGAACAGATCATGAGAAAGATAAATAAGATCAGTGTTTTTTCCTTGGCAAAACTTCAAGCTGTTTTGGGTGCTCTCTTCGGGTTATTTTTAGGAATTATATATTCTTTTGGTGGATTAACAGTAGATATTCTTGTGAGTAGTGATTTAATCTTTTCAGCTGAAACACCTGGGTTAAGTTATGGAACTATTCTTGCGTTCGGAGCATTAATCGGAATGCCAGTTATATTTGGCGTAATTGGTTTTGTACTTGGTCTCATCGAAGCAATTTTTTACAATTATTTTGCAAGAAAATTTGGAGGATTAAAGGTTGAATTTGAATAGGAATTTAACACCCTATATTTAAGACATTAAACCTAAACTCTTTATCCTCTTCGTAGTCTTGCCAACTATCAATTCTGGTTATATCAAAAAGCCCAAGAATAAAGTTATCCTTGGGCTTAACCAACACACTTCTACTATTAACTAACTTCAGTTTTTTTGTTTTTTGGTCGCTTTTATTTTTCGTGGATGAGGCTTTCCTTTCTCTACATAATATTTAAATTCTTCTATGACCTGATCTGCCATTTTAGACATTTTCTTTTTCATCATTCCCTTCATCATTGACCCCATCAGTCCACCTGTTTTCATTTCCATTTTCATTTCTAATTTGACTTTACCATCAGCAGAAGGTGTCAACTTCCAGTAATTAGACATGTATTTCACCATTTTAGGCATCCCTTCATATACCTGATAGGAGAGCACATATTCGCTATCAGAATATTCCAAAATTTTCTCTTTTATTTTGCCTAACCCAGAAACATCACATCCTCTTTCTGTACAGGTTGATCCGTTAAAGCTTTTGCTGTCATTGGCTTGAGAATGCTTAATTACTGTCGACCATCTATCTGCATTGGCAAACTCGGGGCCCAACACTTGCCAAGCTTTTTTAATGTCTGCATTAATGACTATTTCTTTTGCAATGATGGTATTCGGTTTATCTTTTTTTGCAAAAGAACATAGGGAAACGAATAGTAACATGATTGTTATATTTAGTGTTTTTAACATTTTTATTTTATTTATGGTTTAACTTATATTTTATTTAAGCATTACGGCTCCTTGCCATACATCAATTCTTTCCAATGCTTCTTCTTTATAATGTTTGATTTTTTTGTATTCTTTTGATCCAAAAAATTTAGCATTGGACTCAGCAGAAGGCCAAATGGCTAATCCAAAAGTTTGAGGAACATAATGGTCTCCTCCAGCTACTTTGACTGGATTTAACGACAATGCAAATTCAACATTGTAGTCATTCATCACAATTGGTCCTGCTTTTTCAAAATAGGTTTGCATAAGGTGCCCTTTTTCTTTGTTCATGGACATACCATATACTTCGTAAAACTTATTCTCATCCAATTTAACTGGAGAATCTTTTTCTACTTCAAAATAGCTCAGTTTTAAAGAACTCAAGGCTGCGTCTCGTATTTTTTTTACTTTTAAGAACCTTGGATCTTTATCAAAAGCTTCCTTTTTTGCCGCACTTGGCCACTCAAAAAATACCACCATTTGTGCTTTAATTTTTTTAGAGTAGTTGTTTTTAATACCTATTTTCATCAATGGTTTCCCACCATATTCTGTTACCATAGGCATTACTTGAGGAAAGTAATCTTCTTTAAGCTGTTTTCCCATTCCTTCTTTTACAGATAAAAACGCAACTTCTATTAATTTGCCTTTTTTAAACATTACTTCTTTAACCTCTTCTACAGGCACTGCAGTTACTGCGGTTACTTCTTCCGCTACTATTTCAGTAGAGGTTTCTTCAACAACATTGCTTGCATTGTTGTTTGAGCACCCTGTTGCTGATAGGCCAAATGTTCCTAACATTAGCGCTACAATTATTCCATTTTTTTTCATATTGTTTGTTTTAAATTATTACTAATTAGACTGGTTTACTTATTTTGTGATTTAAAAAAAATTATACTTTTATATAGTTGATGTATTGATTCATAAATACTTTCATCGGCCGCACACTTTTTTCTGTTTTTGCTTTTAATTGTGCTCCTGAATATCCTGTCAATAAAAATTCAGCTAAATCATCAGCACTTTCATCCTTTCTTATCTCACCCAATTCTTGTCCTTCTTTTATGCAAGCTGCATAAATTTCTTTTCTCTTTACGAATATTTCGTCAACAATTTTTGCCACCTTCTTATTACTTCCACTTATCTCTATCGCTAACACATCCAATAAACAGCTCTTCTCAAACGATTCAGAGACATAAAGTTTTTGTGTACTTTCCATTCTCTTTATGATCCGAGCCAATGGTGCTAATGATTTATTTGTCAATGCTATTTTATGCTTTTTCATCCCTTCTCCGCCATACAGCTCAACCGCCTCTATCGCAAAATCTTCTTTACTTTTAAAATAATTGTAAAAAGATCCTTTAGGAATATCCAATGATTTTAGTATTTGTTGGACTCCAGTTCCTTGGTATCCATGAATACTAAACAATTGTATTCCTCCTTCTATTATGTCTTCTCTAGAGTGTTTCATTTTAGACCGAACGGTACAAATTTAGAATTTTTTATTGAACTACTAATTTTTTATGAAAAAAATTAAATCAGTGATGTGCTTTAAGAAGTAACGAAATGAAATTGTTATTGTAATTTTGATTACTTATGTTATTATTCAAACACATTAAGTTTTTACTGGCTTCACTACTTATTTTGGTGCTATTTTCATGTAAGGAGGACGCAGAAAGTGCAGCCAATTACGAAACCTCTAATTTAAAAATTGAAGAATTAACTGACAATGTATTTGTACACACTTCTTATCTTTTTCTCCCCGAGTATGGAAAAGTTGGCTGTAATGGAATGATATATATTCATAACAACGAAGCCCTTATTTTTGATACACCAACTACAGATAGCGTAAGTATAGAGTTGATAAATTGGATAGAAAAAGAATTAGAATGTAACGTTATAGGAGTATTAGCTACCCATTTTCATAACGACTGCTTAGGAGGACTTAAAGCTTTTAACGATAAAGGAATTAAGAGTTATGGAAATAATTTAACCATCCAATTGGCTGAGACGGATAGCCTTGAAGTTCCTCTTTTGGGTTTTGACAATGAGTTTGTAATTCCTATTGGCGATGATTATGTAAATGTGACCCATTTTGGAGAAGGGCATACAAAAGATAATGTTGTTGTTTATGTAGCAACTGAAAATGTACTATTTGGTGGATGTTTAATTAAAAAAATTGATGCAAGTAAAGGTTATTTAGGAGATGCCAATGTTGATGAATGGTCCAATACTGTAACAAAAATAAAAGCGGAATACCCCAATCTAAAATGGGTGGTTCCAGGGCATGGAAAACCTGGAAATACAGATTTATTAGATTATACGATTAAACTATTTTCTATAGAATAAAATACCTTAACTTTATAGGTGTTAAACTAAATTTGAACAATGTCTAACAACCTCAATACATTTAGAATACTCTTTTTAATAAAGGGAATTTTGACCTTATGTTTTTCTGTTATTTTCATTGTTTATGCTGTCTTTGGAGTGTTTATGGGAAATATGGCAGAATTTTCGAATCCTTCAGATCCCCTCCCATTTAACCCTGGCCACATATTTTTAATCATCGGAATGGTTGGGTTTATATTCTCAATTGCTATAGGCATATTGGCTTTGATGGCTTCTAAACACTTAAAAGAGATCAGCAATTATAACTTTATTATCGTTGCTGCAGGGATTAATGGAATTACAGGTATTCTTGGAATATTACTGGCTGCATTTACCATTATTGAACTGAGTAAACCCGAAATCAAAGCGCTGTTCAATAAATAAAAAATCACTCCCAAACCTTAGTTCCTTCAGTACAGTTTTGACAAATGTCAATTTCCTGTCGGTTATTTAATAGGGCTTTTCTAAAATTGTTGTAAGGAGCTGATGTCCAAATTTCTTTTAACGGTTTTTGCTGTAGTTCTCCCAATTGGTGAATGGCATCTTTATCAAAACAACAAGGTACAACTTTTCCATCCCAAGTAATAACACAGGAACTCCACATGCGCCAGCACTCATTGAGCATTTTGTTTTTTAAACGATAAGTACCATCAGCTTTCTTTCTATACCGTGAATATTTATCTATACTTGGCATCAAATCATTTCCATGTTTGAAATTGTACAACTGTGCCGTTTTAAAACGAATTTCATCTACGCCCAAATCATTTGCTAATTGTTTGGCCTCTTCTATTTGATGTTCATTTGGTTTTACTACCAAAAACTGAAAAATGATGTAGGGCGTTTTAGACTTTAATTCTTGTTTCCACTTAATCACGTTTTTTGTTCCTTCGATAACTTTATCTAAACTTCCGTTTTTACGATAGCTTTCATAGGTTTCTTGCGTGGTTCCATCAATAGAAATGGTTAATCTGCTTAACCCACTTTTGATCGTCTTTTTAGCATTCTCCTCATTTAAGAAATGAGCATTGGTAGAAGTAGCCGTGTACATTTTTTTATTATTTGCATAGCTAACCATTTCCAAAAAATCAGGATTAATATATGGCTCTCCTTGAAAGTAAAAATTCAGGTAATAGGATTTTTGATAGGTCTGATCAATTAATTTTTTGTAAAAATCTTGTTTTAGGTTTCCTTCTGGACGGGTAAATTGTTTTAATCCACTTGGGCATTCTGGACAACCCAAGTTACAAGCTGTTGTGGGTTCAATTGTTATACTAATTGGTACCGCATTTAAAACTGGCTTTTTTACCCATTTTGAATAATTAAAACTCCATTTAACCCTTAATGCATTAACAACTCTTGAAAATGTAAGTTTAGAAAGTAAATTAATATGATCACTGTTAATACCAAACATAGGTATCCAAAAATACTAACTTAGTGCTTATAAACGTTAGTGTAACTTTTAAAAGTAAATTAGCGTCATAATATAAATTCGCATGAAAAGATTAATCTTTAGTCTACTAATTATTTTATCTCCTACATTTCTATTTGCTCAATATCAAATTAGAGGAAAAGTTATTGATGGTAAAACAAAAGAAGCATTGGCCTTTGTAAACATTGTTGCCAATGATGATCGTGTTGGAACCAGCACAGGAATTGACGGGGTTTTTAGTTTTAACGCTCCGCAACCCATCAAAACATTAAAACTGAGTTATGTTGGTTATGAATCACAAGAAATCACTGTAAATGGTGGAGAAAACCTTCTCATCAAGATGAAAAGAACCTCTTTTGCACTTGAAGAGTTTAAAGTATTACCTGGCATAAATCCAGCCGAACGAATAATTATGGAGGTTGTTAAGAATAGAAAAAAACACAATCCTGAAAAGAGTCTCAATTTTAAATACGAATCCTACAGTAAAATGTACTTTACGGCTTTGCTTGATAGTGCCATTCTCAATAATCCCGAAAAAATAATTGAATTAGATAGCAATGATCAAGAAGCCATTAAATGGTTAGAGGATCATCATATTTTTATGATGGAGTCGGTTACCGAACGAAAATACAAACAACCTGACAAAAGTTTTGAAAAGGTAATTGCCTCAAGGGTTTCAGGATTAAAAAATCCTACTTTTTCTTTACTGGCCACTGAAATTCAATCCTTTTCTTTCTATAACCCAACGCTAAATGTATTGGATAAAGCCTACCTCAACCCCATTACACCAAACAGTATTAATAAATATCTTTTTTTGATTGAAGATACTGCCTACAGCGGTGTTGATACTGTTTTTATTATTTCTTTTAGACCAAGAAAAGGTAAAAATTTTGATGCACTAAAAGGATTACTTTATGTTAATACAGATGAATTTGCACTGCAAAATGTAATTGCCGAACCTATGGTTCAAGATGAAGGGGTTGACATCAAAATTCAACAGAAATATGAGAAAGTTGAGGGGAGCTGGTTTCCTGTTCAACTAAATTCTAATTTGACTTTTAATAATCTCGAGCTTGGTAATTATAAAATGATGGGAATAGGAAAAACCTATTTGAAAAACATTGAGATAAATCCTGAACTCTCCAATAAAGAGTTCGGTTATGTGGAAACAGAGATTGATGTAAATGCTACCAAAAAAGATGACGTATTTTGGAACAGTTATCGAGGAGATACACTTTCTCAGAAAGAAAAAAACACCTACCATGTGATTGACAGTTTAGGAAAAGCTGAGAATTTCGATAAGTTGGTTGGTGGAATGGAAGCCTTATTAACAGGTAAAATAATGTGGGGGCCTGTTAGTTTAGACCTCAATCGGTTTATTGGCTATAATGACTATGAAGGATTTAGATTAGGTGCTGGATTGCACACTAATGAAAGAGTTTCGAAATGGTTTTCGATTGGGGGGTATGGTGCTTATGGTTTTGGTGATAAAGAATTTAAATACGGTGGAGATGTAGATTTTACCATTAATCGAAAGAATGATGTAAGCCTAAACTTCTCCATTTTAAAGGATGTTGCTGAACCTGGAGTCGTTCGTTTTTATGATTATAAAACCCCTTTGCTCTCTGCTGCTGGTAATCGTGTGCTTTATTTGAGTAGAATGAATAATATTGATAGAGTTGAAGCTCGATTGAAATTTAGAACCTTGCGTTACCTGAAAGTTTACGTATTCGGTAACCAGGAAAATGTAGAAGTAACTGACAATTATTTTTTTAAGAAACGTGTTGATGCAACTACCATCTTAAATGATCAATACTATACTTTTAGTGAATTTGGGGTAGAATTTAGGTATGCTTACAAAGAAAAAGTAATTAAAACACTAAGTGGTAAATACGCTAAGCCCACCAATTACCCTATTATTTACGCGAAAATAGAACAAGGAATCAAGGAGTTTGATGGTGAATATAAATATACACGATACACGATAAGAGCAGAGAAGAAATTTCACATTAATAACCTTGGTAGACCCAGTTTTTATGTTGAAGCTGGATTAATTGATGGCCAAGTTCCACAACATAAACTGAACAGCGCTATGGGTACTTTTAAATTTAAATCTTTTCTAATTGCCAGCGAAAGTGTATTTGAAACCATGCTTCCTTATGAATTTTTCTCAAGTGAATACCTTCATTTTCATTTTAGACATAGTTTTGGATCATTGCTGTTGAAAGCAAAGAAATTTGAACCAGAATTTATTATTACTTCGAGTGTTGGCATTGGAGCCTTAGCTTATCCTGGTTTGCATGATGGTGTAACATTTAATACCATGGAAAAAGGTTATTACGAATCTGGTTTGCTAATTAATAACATTTTAAAATTCAATTTTTCTTCTTTTGGAGTAGGTGCTTTTTACCGTTATGGGCCTTATCAATTTCCTAAAGCAAGTGATAATTTTGCGGTAAAAATGAGTATTGGTTTTGTCTTGTGATGTCAGAAATCATTAGAAAAATACTGCACATTGACATGGATGCTTTTTATGCCTCTGTTGAGCAACGAGATAATCCTGAGCTTAGAGGAAAACCATTAGCTGTTGGTGGATCAAGGCACCGAGGGGTTGTTGCTGCAGCAAGTTATGAAGCAAGACAATATGGGGTGAAATCTGCTATGCCTTCTTCTCTTGCTTATCGAAAATGTCCGCACATCATTTTTGTAAAACCTCGATTTGATGCTTACAAAGAAGCTTCAAAACAAATCAGAGAAGTATTTGAAGAGTATACGGATTTAGTGGAGCCTTTATCGTTAGATGAAGCGTATTTGGATGTTACTGAAAATAAATTTGACATCGAATTCGCTATGGATGTAGCCACTGAAATCAAGCAAAAAATTAAAGCCAAAACAGATCTTACCGCATCGGCTGGAATTTCCTACAACAAATTCTTGGCAAAGATAGCTTCAGATTATAATAAACCGGATGGGTTTTATGTGATTACCCCAAAAATGGCAGGTTCTTTTATTGAGGCATTACCTATTGAAAAATTCTTTGGTGTTGGAAAAGTAACTGCTAAAAAAATGCATTCAAAAGGTATTTTTAGAGGCACTGATTTAAAAAACAAAACAGAACATCAATTGAAACGTTGGTTTGGAAAATCTGGAAAATACTATTTCAACATTGTTAGGGGAATTGATAACAGAGCCGTAAATCCACATCGCATTAGAAAATCATTAGGCGCTGAACGTACTTACGAATTTGACATCAGTACTAAAGAAGCTATGGTAGCCAACATTGAGCACATTGCTGATATTTTAATTAAACGAGTAGAAAAATCTGGTGGTGCAGGAAAATCCTTAACGTTAAAAATAAAATATGGGGATTTCCAGCAAATTACCAGAAGTAAAACAATAGCAGACCCCTTAACCAACCTACAAATTAAAAGTATCGGATTGGAATTACTCGAACTCATTCCTAACATAGGAAAAGGAATACGTCTAATTGGTTTGCAAACGGCCAATTTTGATCAGGATAATAAAGATGTTTTTTTAGGTCAGCTGGAATTTGACTTCGATTAAACCCTAACACCAATGATGCAAACATCATCAATTTGTTCTAAGTTGCCTTTCCATGTGTCAAAAGCTTCGTCAATTAACTGGTGTTGTTCCTCTACTGGTTTTTGGCTTAAGGATAATAGCAATTCTTTAAAGGGTTTGTACTTCATTTTTTTTCCTTTTGGCCCTCCAAATTGATCTGGATAACCATCAGTAAACGTATAAATTACATCCTTAGGTTCTAATTCTATTTCATGTGAACTGTATGGGCTAATCCCTGCAAACCGACCTATAGATTGTTTGTCTCCCTTTGTTTCTATAACCGCATTATCTCTAACGATATACAAAGGGTTATTTGCTCCAGAAAATTTTAATTTATTCGTTTTAAAGTTGATAGAACACAACGCGATATCCATTCCATCTTTTACTTCTTGATCACTTTTTTCAAAGGTTTCTATCACCAACTCCCTAACTTTAATTAGGATTAAATCAGGTTCTGTTAACTTATATTCCCTTACCGCTCTATTTAACGCATTGTTGCAGACAACACTTACCATTGCTCCAGGAACGCCATGACCTGTACAGTCTGCAGCAGCGTAAAGCACTACATCTCCAACTGTTTCTAACCAATAGAAATCTCCAGCCACAATGTCTTTTGGTCTGTAATAAACAAACCCATCTTTTAGATGTTTATTAACTTCAACCGAAGGAGGCAGTATGGCTTCCTGTATTCTTTTCGCATAAGTAATGCTATCTGTAATCTCTTGATTTTTCTCATCAACCAGCTCTTTTTGTTCTTCGATAACCATTTTTTGTTTACGTGTAATTCGAAGCCTACTTACTACGAAAACTCCAAAAAGTATAGACAACACCAACCCTCCTGTAATGGCGTAATTAATTACTCTTTGTTTTTGTTCACGCTCAGCAACAACTTCAAGCTGTTTGTTGTATTCTGCCTTTTGTATCGCTTTTTCTTTTTCATATTCATACTTTTCGCCTTCTCTTAATGCAATATTTTTGTTTCTCACGTTAACGATGCTATCTCTTAAATTGATATGAACTCTATACATTTCCCAGCCTTCTTTATACTTTCCTGATTCTTGATATATTTGACTTAGTAACAATGCTGTTTTCTGAATGTAATCTGGATACCCCAGCTCATTTCCTAATTTATAACTACGTTTTGCATAAACTAAAGCTTCTTTCTTATTTCCTAACTTAAACAAATCGTTTCCTATACTAAATAAGTCTGTAGCTTGTCCTTTTCTATCTCCTATTTCTTCGCGTAGTTTTAAACTTCTCTTATGGTAGCTTAAGCCCAGTCGTAAATTCTCAGTATCATATGCATTGCCAATATTGGTTAAGGAATAAGCAATCCCTTCCTTATTCCCAATTTGCTCATTAATTCTTAATGCCTTTTTAAAATAACTCAATGCTTTGGGGTTATCTGTGAGTTTATAATAAATACTCCCTAAATTATTATGTGATTGAGCGATTCCTTTTTTATCACCTATTTCCTCCCGAATTGTCAAGCTTTTCAGTAAATATTCCAAGGTTTTTTCGATGTCTCCTTGGCTATTATAAATGGTTCCTATATTGTTGATTGTTGTCGCTGTTCCATCTAAATCACCTATTTTCTCTTGAATTTTTAAGCTTCTATGAAAACACTCCAGTGCTTTAGGAATTTCTCCTTTCTCATTATAAATAATCCCCATATTATTGATAGATGTTGCTAAAGAGTGTAGGTATCGTTTTTCCAAGTCGGGTGCTAAATTGGTAGCCAATTGTTTTTCAACCATTTTTTTGACCAAGAGATTATATTTCTCCCAATCACTATGCATCATCCCTTCTGTAATTTGACCTATTGCTTTAACCTTATCTATATCTTCTTTAGAACTATGGTAGATTTCCAGGGCATGTTTAATTAGTGC
>JAJCYO010000022.1 GCA_029262875.1 Flavobacteriales bacterium | reverse complement strand
CAAACGTACTTAATAATACAAGAAATTTTTCTTCACCTCCTAATGCCAACGCTCCATGGCCAAAGAAGCACAGTGCTCCACCAATACGTAATATCAGCTCTGTACTTAACTTAAGTTTTTCTATTAATGGTTTCATCTTTGTCATTTTCTTTCATTTTACTTAGGACAAACTTCATCTTGTCTCATCATACAATGAGCAGGTTGTCGCCAGTCTTTTATCTTTATTTTATCCTTGTCTTTTTCTTTTTTAGGGGGAGGTACTTTTACTTTAGTTTGTCGAATAAATGCTCCGTTAGGACTAAACTCTTTCCAGAGACCTGTTTTTTGATTATTTTTAAAAGTACCTTTTCGTATTACACTTGCACAATCGCAATAATATAGAGCATATCCATTCTTTATGCCTGCTATATAAGTAACTGATTCATTTTTGAACCCTGTGGTTAACTTTTGATTGAAAGGAGTTTGAATATGCCCATTTCCATTTGTTAAGTTTCCTCCATAGATTGAGTCACCTTTTGGATCCCAAAACCCTATTAAATTAAATGGTTTACCATCTCGATAAATAACTAATCCCATGTGATATCCATCAAAAAATGTTTCAATAGTATCTAAGTTGTTTCGCTTAAGCGTATTTGCTTTCTCCTTTATTATAGAATCTCTTATGCCTATTTGTTTTTGATTGCCAGAGGATTTTAATTGGGTAAGAATATTTTCTCCCCCTACCTTTGTACTACGTGTTTCAAATAGTTGTGCTTTTAAGGTTATACAACTAAAACAACTCATCAAAACACCTAATAATATATTTTTTAATAACATATCTTTAAATTTTAATTATGAAGAAATTCCTTTCAGAATATTATTTAATAGCAATAACCTTCTTTTAAGATCTTCTTATGCTTAGATGAAAAGTGAATTCAAATTCCATAAATAGAAAAAAGCAAAAGGTATCTTATAATGTCGTTTTGTCGTTATTTTACTATTGAAATACTAAAGTTTTGGGTTTTATATTTTTTTGATTCAATAAACCTATATTTGCTTCTATGATTTATTTAACCCGAAGAGAACGTTTTAATGCTGCCCATCGGTTGTTCAAAAAAGAATGGTCAGATGAAAAAAACTATGAGGTTTTTGGCAAATGCTCCAACCCAAATTGGCATGGACACAATTACGAACTCTTTGTTACAGTTAAAGGGAACACGAATCCTGAAACGGGTTTTGTTATCAACCTTAAACAGCTCAGTAAAATTGTTAAAGAAAAAGTAATTGAAAAAATGGATCATAAAAACCTTAACCTTGATGTTGATTTTATGCAAGAAAAAATTACTTCTGCAGAAAATATAGCCATCGGAATTTGGAATGAAATTGAAAAAGATTTAACAGCATTAAATTGTCAGCTTCACTGTGTTAAAGTGGTTGAAACAGAAAACAATTCAATAGAATATTACGGATAACTGGTTATGCCAGAGATTAGAAAAAATTATGACAGATACCAATAAAAGTATGACCGAAGAAAACAATATGGACGGTTATGAAAAAATAGAGCAATACAATACAGCAAAAATAGATTCTTTATCTGCTCATTACAAAAGTGTAATTACTGGATTAGGGGAAGATGTGGAAAGAGAAGGATTAGAAAAAACGCCTGAACGTGTTGCAAAGGCAATGCAGTATTTAACTCATGGTTACGATTTAAATCCATCGGATATTATTAAGTCTGCCATGTTTACTGAAGACCATACTCAAATGGTGATTGTGAAAGACATTGAAGTCTATTCAATGTGCGAACATCATATGTTACCATTTTTTGGAAAAGCACATGTTGCCTATATTCCTAATGGAAAAATTGTTGGGTTGAGTAAAATTCCAAGAGTTGTAGATGCTTTTGCAAGAAGATTGCAAGTACAAGAGCGATTAACAGATCAAATAAAAGATTGCATCAACGAGACATTAAATCCTATGGGAGTTGCCGTAGTTATTGAAGCTCAACACATGTGTATGCAAATGCGAGGCATTCAAAAGCAAAACTCTCTAACAACAACGTCCTCTTTTGTTGGAGCGTTTGAGAAAGGCAGTACACGTAAGGAATTCATTAGTTTAATATCCAACAAATTAGGTTAAAATAGGTATCACTTTAAACTGAATTGAAATGTTATTGAGTCCGATTTTTATTATAGGGATTATTTTTATGCTTATAGGTTTGGCCATTAGCCAAATGCTAAAATCCAAGTTTAAAAAATATTCAAAGATTCCCCTTTCTACTAATATGAGTGGTAAAGAGATTGCAGAAAAAATGTTGGATCAACATGGGATTTCTAATGTTACGGTAGAATCAGTAGAAGGTAAACTTACAGACCACTACAATCCTACAAACAGGACTGTCAACTTAAGCCCAGAAGTTTACAACGGAAAAAACGCTGCTGCTGCTGCTATTGCGGCTCATGAATGCGGACACGCTGTACAACATGCAACTGCATATAATATGCTAAAATTAAGGTCCGCTTTGGTTCCACTTCAGAATGCAAGTGGTAGAATTATTAACATTATTGTAATGGTGAGCATTTTTGGTGGTTATTTTTTATTTAGTGCTTTTCCTTTTGACCTCATTTTATATTTAATCATTGCTGCTTATGCTGTTATTACACTCTTCAGTTTGGTCACACTACCCGTTGAATTTGATGCAAGCAATAGGGCTTTGATATGGATAAAAAATAATGGTGTAGTTAATTCAACAGAATACAATCATGCTAAAGATGCCTTAAAATGGGCTGCCCTTACATATGTAGTCGCGGCATTGGGTTCCTTAGTAACGTTACTATATTATGTCTCTATGTTATCAGGTAGAGATTAATTAAAATTAAAACTAATTTGCATTACATTTTAATTTTAAAATTTTACTTTTGATTATCCAAAAAATTAAACATAAATGAGTGTACTTGTAAATAAAAATTCTAAGGTCATTGTTCAAGGTTTTACTGGTGGAGAAGGAACTTTCCACGCTGGGCAAATGATAGAATATGGAACAAATGTGGTTGGAGGTGTAACACCTGGAAAAGGTGGTCAAAAGCACTTAGATAGGCCTGTTTTTAATACTGTTGAAGACGCAGTAAAAGAAACTGGTGCAGATGTAACTATTATTTTTGTGCCACCAGCATTTGCTGCTGATGCAATTATGGAAGCCGCTGATGGTGGAATTAAAACAATCGTTTGTATTACTGAAGGAATTCCTGTGAAGGATATGATTCCAGTAAAAGAATATATAAAAAATAAAGATTGTAAATTAATTGGACCTAACTGTCCAGGTGTAATGACCCCTGACGGAGCTAAGGTTGGGATTATGCCAGGCTTCATTTTTAAATCCGGGAATATTGGTATTGTTTCAAAATCTGGAACATTAACCTATGAAGCTGCAGATCAAGTTGTAAAAGCTGGATTAGGTGTTTCAACTGCTATAGGAATTGGTGGAGATCCAATTATAGGAACCACTACTCAGGAGGCAATTGAATTGTTCATGAATGACCCTGAAACAGAAGGTATTGTTATGATTGGTGAAATTGGAGGAAACCTTGAAGCTAATGCAGCCAATTGGATTAAAGCTCACGGAAATAAGCCTGTAGTTGGTTTTATAGCTGGTGAAACTGCACCTGCAGGAAGAACAATGGGACATGCAGGAGCTATTGTTGGAGGTGAAAATGACACTGCTCAAGCTAAGAAAAAAATAATGAGAGAATGTGGAATTACGGTTGTAGATTCTCCTGCTGATATAGGTGATGCTATGGCAGAATTAATGAAAGTAAACGCTTAATAAATATGAAATTACTTGAAGGAAAAGTTGCTATTATTACTGGTGCAACAAGAGGAATAGGAAGAGGAGTGGCAGAAATTTTTGCTAAAAACGGTGCAGACATCGCTTTTACGTACGTATCATCTGATGAAAAAGCAAAGGAAGTAGAGGAAACACTAAAGAGTTTTGATGTAAAGGTTAAAGCTTATAAATTCAATGTTTCTGATTATGAAGCTACGGAGAAATTTATCGCAGATGTGGCTGATGAGTTTGGAAAAATTGATGCTATCGTTAACAATGCGGGAATAACTCGAGATGGATTGTTGATGCGAATGAGTGAAGAAAACTGGGACGATGTAATGAACATTAACCTAAAATCAGTATTTAACGTTACCAAATGTGCTTTAAAGACATTATTGAAGCAACGTTTTGGTTCCATTATTAACATGAGTTCAGTAGTTGGTATTGAAGGTAATGGAGGTCAATCGAATTATGCAGCTTCAAAAGCAGGCGTTATTGGATTTACGAAATCAATAGCTCAAGAAATTGGATCAAGAAACATTCGATGCAATGCGATTGCTCCTGGTTTTATTGAGACTGAAATGACCGCTGACTTGGATCCAGAAGTAATAAAAGGTTGGGTGGAAGATATTCCAATGAAACGATCTGGAACTCCAGAGGATGTTGCCAATACAGCATTATTCTTAGCTTCTGATTTATCAAACTATGTTAATGGACAGGTCATTAATGTTTGTGGAGGTATTCAAACTTAATTTTTAAGAGAGATTATAAATGAAAGGTGGCTTCGGTCACCTTTTTTATTTACCGCTGTATTCTTCTAACTTCTTAATCAATTTTGCAGGGTTACCTGCTAATAGTTGATTCCCTTCTGGAAAAGATGTATTTACAACTGAGTTAGCAGCTACAACTGTATGTTCTCCCAATTCTACACCTGGCAGAATAACACAATTAGAAGTTAATAAGCTGTTTTTTCCAATTTTAATTGGAGGGCAGTCTACGTACTTTGTATAATCATTTAAATCATGGTTCTGGCTAATGATTGATACCCTTGGTCCTATCCATACATTCTCCCCTATTTCAATTCCATTTCTACCATCAATGTAGCAGGCAATAGAAATTCCAGGAGATTTTGTTCCAGGTCTAATTTTTTTCGGAGACCTTACAATAGAACTGTTATGCACTGGCCATGAAACTGATTTATTCAAACCTACCAAACGCTGCCTAACACCCATTAGTAAAACCCGCATGGTATAATAATTCTTATTTTTAAATTTGGGGAATATTATTTTCATCCCTAAATAAATAAAAGGCCAAAACAAGGGTCTTAATATCTTCTTCATGCTCTAATCTCCTTTTTAATAATACGTTTCAAAACGAAATCTAAGGTTAAATAACACATTGAAATAACAACAGATGAAAGTAACAATGAATATTCAAAGTTCAAATATAAACTTCCTAAATAAAACGTAAGTCCACGAAAAACTGCAATACTTATGTTAAAGTAAAGCAAAATATCCAGTCTGTCTAAAATATTAGAGATAGAACCCACTGGAGATACTATGTTATTAAAGAACACTAATATCGCAAAATACTTTACCATCTCGCCAGCATACTCCCACCCTTCTCCAAACAATTGAAAGAAATAAGGGGCTACAACCGAAAGTAGAATCAAAAATGGCAATAAGAACAATACCATTTTTTTCTGAATACCATTAATAAGACTCAAAAATTGAACTTTATCTTCTCTGTATAATTCACTCGCTTTTTGATAGAATACTTTTGAAATTGAAGCCACTATTAAACCCAATGGAATGGTGATTACTTTTTCGGCCATAAAATAATACCCAGCTATTTTTTCGCTAAAAAAGTAAATGATAAAAAGTGGCGTCCCATTTGAAACTAACGCATTTAGTAGCCCAGACAATGAGTAAGATGTTAAATAACTCTTATACTTTACAGCTACTAATTTTAATGCTTGTTGAGAGAAACTGGGTTGTAGTTCCTTCCAAAAACGTGGTGGCAGCTTCAATAATAAAAATACCGCGGAAAAAATACTTCCTATTACGTTGGCGACTATTAAACCTCCATTCAAAAAACCAATCCAACCCAATCCAACAGAAAAAACAGAATTACCTGATGATTTGAGGATATCAGAGTTCTTCATTTTCCCATACCCAGCATACCTGTTAAAATAGTATTGAGTTGCCTTAATTATACTTCCAACAAATATTGCAAAGGGTATTAATAAAAGCCATTTGCCTAACCCTTCAACATTTAAATAGGTCATCAACGGCTCAGAAAACAGGTATAATAAAGCCAATAAGCTCAAGTTAAAAAATAAGCTAATGATTAAGGACAACAGCCAAAGTGATTTAATGTTATTGTCTTTTTCTTCAACTACTATGGCAGCATCATATCTTCCTGTAGATACTATGGTTAACATAGTCACTATTGCCATGAAGAGTGAATAAACTCCTATTTGCTCTGGTAAATAAAGTCTTGTAATAACAAAACCAACAGCAAAGGAGATGACTTGAACAATTACTTGTCCTGTGAAAAGAGTGAAAACGTTTTTGTTAAACTCCGACCTATTTGTTATTTGAGATAAAAACTTCAATAATCAGTAATTGAAATTGCCTAAAAAACGAATGTAAGCTATTTTTATTTCAATTCGGTAATGTCCTCTACTCCTATTACTCTTTCTGTCGTATATCCTTCTGCATAATCAGCATTAATGTCTCTACCAAAATTAGCCATACGGGCTTTTACAAAATCTAAAAATTTCTTGCTGGATATAGGTGTTTCTGGAGCATTAGAATCGGGGTTGTAGAATTGCGAACTAAATGCCATAATTGCCTTCATCTTTTGATCTACATGCTCTGACACATCAACAACAAAATCTGGTTTTAGAAATCTATCTTGTATATAGTGATAAACTGCTTTCGGTCTCCACAGCTCTTGATTCTCGTTGTCTAACTCAGTTTCTATTTTCACTAAGCCAGAATAAAAACAGGCCTCAGAAACTAATTGAGATGCTCTTCCATGATCAGGATGTCTATCTTTGGGTGCATTTGCCAAAACGACATCCGGTTGGTACTTTCTGAGTATCTTAATAATCTCAATTTGATGTTCCTTATCGTTTTTAAAAAACCCATCTGCAAAACCAAGATTTTCTCTTACCGAGACACCCAAGATCTGAGCCGATTTATTTGCTTCTTCAATTCTTAATACTGCATTACCTCTACTTCCTAAATCACCTTGGGTTAAATCTAAAATACCTATTTTTTTTCCTTGGGCAATGTGTTTTAAAATTGTCCCTGAACATCCTAACTCAACATCATCAGGGTGCACTCCTACTGCTAAAATATCTAACTTCATATTGATTTCTTATACTTTTTAAAGATATTAATAATATTCTTCTGCACAATAGTTATCTTTACTAAATAAGTAAAAGTGTAATGAGGATTCAATTCAAAGGAGCTGCTCAAACGGTTACTGGAAGTAAGCATATCTTGACTACAAGAAATGGAAAAAGCGTCTTGCTTGATTGTGGACTTTTTCAGGGAAGAGAAGCACTAAACACACACCATAATAAAGATTTAGGTTTTAATCCTGAAGATATTGATTATTGTATCTTATCTCATGCACATATTGACCATTCAGGTGCAATCCCCTACCTTGTTAAAAGAGGTTTTAAAGGGAATGTTTATTGTACAGAAGCCACTCGAGACCTTTGTGAAATAATGCTTGTTGATAGTGCTCATATTCAAGAATCAGATGCTGAATATAGAAACAAAAGAAGAAGAGCTGACAAAGAAGCTATTGTCCCGCTATATACCATTGAAGATGCTCGAAAAGCAATCGATCGGTTCAAAACAGTTTCGTACAGTGAATGGATAAAGATTGATGATGAAATTGAATTATGTTTTACTGTAATTGGACATATTTTAGGTGCTGGAGCAATAAACTTGAAAATCAAAGAGGATGGACAAACCCATAAAATTTGTTACACTGGTGATATTGGAAGACAAAAACATAGAATAATAAAAAATCCATTGCCTTTTCCACAGGCCGATTACATTATAGCTGAATCTACTTATGGAAACCGGCTTCACGAAAATTTGGAAAATTCCGAGGAAAAACTTTTGGATGTTGTTCTCGAAACCTGTGTTGAAAAAAAAGGGAAATTGATTATTCCTGCTTTTAGCTTAGGTAGAACCCAAGAACTGGTTTATGCCTTAGATCAATTAGAGTCTTCAGGTAAACTACCTGCTATTAATGTATATGTAGATAGTCCATTATCTACAAATGCTACCCAAATTCTTAGAAACCATCCTGAGTGTTACAATGAAGATGTAATAAAATATATGCAAAAAGATGATGATCCTTTTGGGTTTAATCGCCTACACTACATCAAAAAATTAGAACAATCTAAACTGTTAAATACCATTCCTGATCCTTGCATCATAATTTCTGCCTCAGGAATGATGGAAGCTGGAAGAATATTACATCATTTAAAAAACAACATCCAAAACAAAAAGAATACCGTCCTTATTGTTGGCTATTGTGAGCCATCTACTTTGGGAGGAAGACTTTTAAAAGGAGATAAAAATATAAGGATTTTTGGAGAAGAAATAAGTGTAAAGGCGGATATTAGAGTGATAGATGAATACAGTGCTCACGGAGATTACGATGAGATGATTGCCTATTTAAGTTGTCAAGATCCCAAGAAAGTAAAGGAAATGTTTTTAGTACATGGAAGTTATGAAGTACAACAAGAATACAGAGAGAAATTATTAGATATTGGATATAAAAACATAAGAATTCCTTCAAAAAATTCTGAGTATCTTATTTAAGTGAGCATTCGACTATTCGGTCTTTTTTATTCATGTCTTTTACAATATAAATGTCTTTAAACTTTTTATCTGCCAATAGTGCTTCAACTTCACTTCCGTAACTTTCATTTATCTCAAAATATAGCTTTCCATCTTCTTTCAAATAGTGTAAAGAAAAATTAGCAATAGCATTATAGAATAATAATGGGTTATCATTATCTACAAATAAGGCAATATCAGGCTCATAATCTAAAACATTTTTATTCATCATTGCCCTCTCCTTATTGAGTATATAAGGTGGGTTACTAACAATGACATCATATTTCTCACTTATATTTTGAAGTTCCCACTCCAATACGTCCACTTCATTAAAATTAACCTTTATCCCATTTTTTTTTGCATTGGCTGATGCCACCATTAATGCCTCTTTAGAAATATCCCAAGCCGTAACATTAGCCTTTGGTAAGTTTTTTTTTAATGCTAATGGAATACATCCCGTTCCAGTTCCAATATCAAGAATAGATAGCTGTTCATCATCCTTATGTTTGTCAATAATTAATTGAACCAGCTCTTCGGTTTCTGACCTTGGAATAAGCGTGTTTTCATTAACCTTCAATGATAAACCGTAAAATTCCCACTCTCCAAGAATGTAGGCTAAAGGTTTATTCTCCTTTAATTCACTAACTACATGAACAATTTTATTAAAATCTTCTTCTGGTAGTTTTTCATTACTTTTTAATGTTAAATCAACTCTGCTTATATTAAAATAGTGAAAAAACGTAATCTGCAACATTTGATTTAACTCCGATGCGTCATAAGAACCAATTAATTCGTCTTTAAAATAATTAGCAGCAGATAGTATTGTATTTTCAATTGTTTTCACGAACATCAAAGCTATAAATTTTATATGGCATAAGATGTGTTACTAAATTATTATAAATTTAGTGCGGGGATATTATTGATTATGACAAATATTACTAAATTGGTGCAATCAAAATTAAAAACTATGAAAAAACTAAACGTATTCTTACTGTCTTGTTGCTTTAGTATTAGCATGATAAGCTTCTCGCAAGATGAAGTAAATGTTGGTGATTCTACTGCTTTAGATGGGATGAAAGCCCATGAATTATACAATGCAGGGATAGAGAAATTTAATACAAAGAATCTGCAAGGAGCCATGAGCGACTTTAATCAAGCCATTGAGCTTGACCCAAATTTTGGCAAAGCGTACTTCAATAGAGGTTCTATCAAATACCAAATGGGAGATTTCAAAGAAGCAATAGTTGATTTTGACAAGGTAATAGCATTAAATCCTGATAGTAATAATGCTTATTTTATTAGGGGGCGTTCTTATCAAGAATTGAATAATAAAGATGCTGCTTTAAAAGATTTTAATGACGCCATTAGAATAGATGAAAAAAATGCCCAAGCTTATTATTATAGAGGTGGATTTTATTTTATTGACGGAAAATACGATGAAGCCATTGCGGATTATACCAATGCTATAAAAAGTAAACCCAATTATGCTTATGCCTATAATGATAGAGGAAGTGCAAAACGACAATTAAAAGATTTTACTGGTGCCATCAAAGATTATAAAAAAGCCATTTTAGTAGATAAAAAATTGGCATTTGTGTATAATAATTTAGGAAGTGCTTTAAGAAATAACAAACAGTATGATGAAGCAATTACTAATTACAATAAAGCCATTCAATTAAAAAATGACTACTACATTGCATACAATAACAGAGGTTATGCAAAATATGAAAAAGGTGATTTAAATGGGGCCATTAAAGACTACAATGATGCCATTCGATTAAAAGCCAGTTATAAATTTGCCTACAACAACCGCGCAGCTGCCAAATATAAACTTAAAGACTATAAGGGTTCTATTGCTGACTGTAATAAAGCGATTGTTCTTGATGATTCATATGCCGCTGCATACCTGAATAGAGGAATTGCAAGGGAAATGCTTAGGCAAGAAGATAAAGCTTGTGAAGACTGGAATAAAGCCGCTTCACTTGGCTTAAAAAATGGAAAGACATTCGCACAACAAAGTTGTAATTAACCAAAAGACATTATTCAAGTTATGAAAAAATATATCTACTTATTTACATTAATATTTGTTGCTGCATTAGCACAAGCACAAGATGTTCCTTTCGATAAGAAACTTTTTAAAGAACGAAAAGACGAGTTTAAAGAGGCTAAGAGAAATCTTGATGCAGGAAATGATCTTTATGGTGTTTATCCTACAACCTACATTGACATTAATGAAGATGATTATAAAAACAGAAGGGTTTATTACCGAGAAGCATTACCACTGTTATTTAAAGCCAATAAATTCAACCCTAATAATGCCGAGTTAAATTATAAAATTGGCAGGTGTTATTTAATGTCGTCAGTTTACAAAGATGAGTGTATCCCTCATTTTTTAAAAGCATTAAAATTAAATCCAAATGTGGCTTCTGACTTGCATTATCATTTGGGTATTGGGTATCATTTGGCTTCAGAATTTGATAAAGCCATTGCTTCATTTAGCAAATACAAAAAAACATTGGTATCTAAAAACCCAGACGAATTAGAAGATGTCAATAAAAGAATAGATGAATGTAAAAATGCCAAAGAAATAATTGCAAAACCTATTCGAGCATTTATTGACAATTTTGGTAGACCGGTAAATTCGAAATACCCTGAATATGGAGCTATCATTTCGGCTGATGAGTCTGTAATGATGTTCACTTCGAGAAGAAATACTTCCACTGGAGCGAACAAAATGGAGGCTGGCTCTACAGACTATTTTGAAGACATTTACATTACTAAAAAGAAAGGCGGAAAATGGACTGCTCCAGAAAACATGGGAAGCCAGATCAATACTGACGGACATGATGCTACAACTGCTGTTGCTCCAGATGCACAAAGCATGCTTATCTATAAAGATACAAAAGGTGATGGTAATTTATATGAATGTAAATTAGTTGGGGATGTTTGGTCCAAACCAAAAAAGATGAATAAGTACATTAATACTAAGTACCATGAATCATCTGCAAGTTATTCGAACGATGGTAAAACACTTTACTTTGTGAGTAATAAACCTGGTGGGTTTGGTAACCATGACATGTATGTTACACAATGGGATGATGAAAAATTGGATTGGGGTGAGGCTAAAAATTTAGGCCCCACACTTAATACCAAATACAACGAAGAAGCAGTTCTAATTCACCCAGATGGTAAAACGCTATACTTTAGCTCTCAAGGGCATAAAACAATGGGTAATTACGACATCTTTAAATCTACATTAAATGATGATGGAAGCTGGACTACACCTGAAAACATTGGATACCCTATTAACACCGTAGATGATGATGTGTTTTTTGTAATTAATGCCAGTGGTAGAAGAGGATATTATTCTTCATTTAAAGCTGATGGGCATGGAGAAAAAGACATTTACATGATTACTTTTTTAGGTCCAGAAAAACCTTTTCAGTTAAACTCTGAAGATAACCTGTTGGCCAGTGTTGCTAAACCTGTAAGTGAAAAAGTAATTGAAAAACAAGTTGATGCTTTAACCAAAAGGATTACTATTTTAAAAGGGGTAGTAAGTGATTGTAAATCACTTAAACCAGTCGGTGCTGAGTTAGAACTAATTGATATTGATGAGAACAAGACCTTAGCTACATTTGAGTCTAACGCAACCACTGGTAAATATTTAGTCTCATTGCCTTCTGGTAAAAACTATGGATTAATTGTTCGGAAGGAAAGTTACCTATTCCATTCTGAGAATTTTAATATCCCAGAAACTGCTGCTTACCAGGAAGTTGAGAAAAATATATGCCTAAAGAAAATCGAAGTGGGAAGTGTCATTGTATTGAAAAATATATTCTATGATTACAATAAAGCTACCTTACGAGATGCTTCCAAAAATGAGTTAGATCGATTAACTAAATTATTAACGGAAAACCCTACTATTAAGATTGAGCTTTCAGCTCATACAGATTCTAGAGGTGGTAATGCGTATAACGAAAAACTTTCTCAGCGTAGGGCACAATCTTGTGTAGATTATTTAATAAAAAAGGGGATTGCTGCTGGTCGATTAGTTTCTAAGGGGTATGGAGAGACTAAACTGATAAAGTCTGATGCTGAAATTGCTAAGCTGAAATTTGAAGATGAAAAAGAAGCTGCACATCAAGAAAATAGGAGAACTGAATTCAAAATTATTGCTAAGTAAACAACTAAGTGGGAATTAAATTTTATATCCAAAAAATACCATATTAAATGAATTTACTATATTTGGACTTTAAAAATTAATTTATTACAATGAAAAAAGGAACAGTAAAATTCTTCAACGGATCAAAAGGATTTGGATTTATTATTGAAGAAGAAGAAAAAACAGAGTATTTCGTACACGTTAGCGGTTTAATTGATGAAATCAATGAAGGTGACAATGTTGAATTCGAATTACAAGAAGGTAGAAAAGGATTAAACGCAGTAAACGTAAAAGTAGTTTAAGATATTTTTTATTAAAAGCATAAAAAAGCCTCTCCAATGGAGAGGCTTTTTTTATGGCTTATATTTTACAATAGCCCTTCTATGATTTTTTCGATTGAATACCCATCGGCTTCAGCTTTATAATTCCTCACTATCCTGTGCCTAAGTATAGGCTCTGCAACAGCTTTAACATCTTCAATATCTGGAGAGTACTTTCCATTTATGGCTGCATGACATTTTGCTCCAATGATTAAGTATTGTGATGCCCTTGGCCCAGCTCCCCAGCTCAAGTAGCTATTAACAACATCTGAAGCTAATTCATTTCCTGCTCGTGTGCTGGTTGCTAATTTAACAGCATATTCCATCACATTATCTGCAACAGGTAATTGTCTAATTAGTTTCTGGAAATAAATAATCTCCTCAGCGTTCATTACTTTATTTAGTTGAACACTTTTATCTGTAGTCGTATTTTTTACAATTGAAAGCTCTTCCTCATACTTTGGGTAGTCCACCCAAACATTAAACATAAATCGATCTAATTGTGCTTCAGGTAAAGGATAGGTTCCCTCCTGCTCTATAGGATTTTGGGTAGCCAATACAAAAAATGGTTCTTCTAATTTGTATTGATGTCCTGCCGCAGTAACCGTACGTTCTTGCATGGCTTCTAACAATGCTGATTGTGTTTTCGGTGGTGTCCTGTTGATTTCATCTGCCAATATAATATTCGCAAATAATGGTCCTTTAACAAACTTAAAGTTCTTGCTTTCATCTAATATCTCTGAACCAATAATATCTGAAGGCATTAAATCTGGTGTAAATTGGATTCTATTAAAAGATAAGCCTAATGAATCCGAAATTGTACTCACAAGTAACGTCTTTGCTAAACCTGGGACACCAACTAATAGGCAATGTCCTCTACTAAAAACAGAAATAAGTACTTTTTTAATGACATCATCTTGCCCTACTATGACTTTACCAATTTCATTGGTTAATTCTTTATATCTCCCAACAAAAGCATCTATAGCTTCTACTTCTGATTTATATTGATTCTCTGACATACTTTATTTTCTAAGCAACTAAAATTACAAATTTAGACTTACTTTACCCAACTGTTTTGGAAATCACATTGCTTATACTCATCATCTATCTTAATGTAAGTCTGCTCAACTTTACCAATGATCCATTTTTTTGTTGCCGTATTCTGTATAGTAGATAATGCTGCGTTTTGTATTTTAGAATAATCTGAATCAAGCGTAGCCTTATGAGGCTCAGTCTTAGTGATCAATTTAATTATTCTATATCCTTTTTTACCATCTCTCCCTTGGGCTGGAACAGGTTGAGAAATCTCACCTGGTTTCATTTTATCAATGGAATAAAAAACTTGAGGATTAACTTGGTCTATATAAAAAATAGATGTTCCCGTTTGTGGATTCACTACCAGCCCTCTACTCTTCTTTGTTTGGTCATCATCTGAATATATCTCTGCTAACTCCTCAAATGTTAAGGTATCGGTTTCCAATAAACTATAAACACTATCTGCTAAGCTTTTTGCCTGTTGAATCTGTTCTTCTTCCACTTTTACCTTAACCAAGATATGCCTTACGTTAACCTTCATTCCTCTTCTTTGTATCAGTTCCATGATATGATATCCGAATTCTGTTTCTATTACTTGAGAAACAGCTTTATTTTTAAGTTTAAAAGCAGTAATAGAAAATTCTGGAACCAATTCAGCTCGTCCCATAAAGCCTAATTCTCCTCCTTCTTTTGCAGAGCCCTCATCCTCAGAATACAATATGGCTAACGTAGAAAAGTCTTCTCCTTTGATGATACGTTCCCTAAAGCTTTCTATTCTATCTTTTGCAGCTTGTTTAGCTGCTGTACTTTCTTCAGCGTTAATCAAAATATGCGCGTACTCTACTTCAGACTCGATTAACGGAATACTATCCTCATTAAGTTCATTGTAATACTTTTTAACTTCTTTTGGAGTAACCTTTACACCTGAAGTAATTCTCCCCTGCATTCTTTGGCTAACCATTTGTTCCTTTACAATAACTCTAAACTCTTCCTTTATCTCTAATATGGATTTTTTATAGTACTGCTCCAGTTTTTTTTCTGAACCTATTTGTGCAATAAAATAATTCATTCTTCTATCAATTTCTGCTTCCACTTCAGAATCTGTAACCGAAACACTATCAATAATGGCTTGATGCAGTAACAGCTTCTGAAACAGAAGCTCTTCTAACAATTCACATCTTGCATTATCGTCAATTAAAACTCCTTGTGCTCGTAATGAGACAATTTGTGATTCTAAATCAGATTTTAGTATGACATTACTACCAACAATGGCAATAACCTTATCTATTACTTTCCCATCTTCCTGAGCTTTAACACCAAAAGAAGTATAAAGTATTACCGCTACTAAAATTATTATTTTATTCTTCATCATTTTTATTGTCATAAATTTCAATATCCTTACTCATAAAAGCCTCTTCATATAAATCACTTCTGATTTTATTAATCAAGCTCAACTTTCTTTTATTTATTATAATGTTCTTAATGTTATGTGCTTCAAAACTTAAAGGTGAAATGTCATTTTTAAGTTTATACCCTTTTATATAAACGAAGTAAAAGGAAAGGGAATCTTCTACTTCTATGTTCTTAATATTCTTTAAATAACCTTTAGCTTGAATAACATTAATTGGCACTTCTTTCTTTAACTCATCAAAAAGTATCCATTGATTATCTGACAAGTGAAACTTCTCGGCATATTGATGCGCTAATTCTTTAAGTTTTTCAACATCTTCTGGTTTTTTAGATTTATAAATTCTTCTAATCTTCTTTACTTGAGGGGCAGCTTTCTTATTCACTTTCAAATACCTCACCTTAACAATATCATCTTTTAAATCGAATTGCTGACTATTGCTTTCATAAAATTCCTGAATCTCTTCTTTAGATACCATTGTATCTAAACGTTGTTTGATTAATTCCTTTTCATATGAATATACAATTAATGATCTTCTATAGTCTTCCAACTGCTTTTGAACATCTTTCTGGTTTTCTGCTAAATTTAATTCTGCTTTGTGAAGTATAAGGTTGTCTTTTATCCAATTCTTAATGTAATTATTGATGATTAGGACACTGTCTTCTTTAGATGTCTCTACAGGAACTATTCCTTGTATATCAGAATGAAATAAATACTTATTTTCTACTCGAGCAATAGCGGATTCCTCAGCTCCATCTTCAAATAAAGAACATGATACAACAAGAGGCAATAATAAAAGCGCTAATATTCTCATAAATAAAAAAAGCTGCTAACTACAATATTAGCAGCTTAAAAGTTTCTAATAAATTTACTTAACTAATTTTAACACTTCTTTATCCACCTCTACTGTGTATTTAGCTCTTAATTCTTTTACCCACACTTCTTCTAAGTGATTTTGATAATCAGAAGTAATTAATCCTTTTATTTCGCTTAACTGCTTTGGTTCTGCAACCAACACATTTTTAATTTCAATAATTACGACACTCTTATCTTTTTTTAACGTAGAAGTAGATCCTTTTGTCCATGTTGCTTTATCAACATCTTCATTGTCTCCCTTAGCATATTTCCCTTCTTCAATTTTCAACGCCAATTGACTTTCCGTGTTTACCATCTTCAAGATAGCTGCATTGTCGTATCCTTTTTTCTTTTTTTTCTTTAGAATTTTTGCAACATTTTTAGCTATTGATTCATCATTACAAACATAGATGGTAGCTTCAGCCCTTTCTCCCCACATGTATTTACCTTTATTTTCATCATAATAACTATCGAGTCCTGAAGTATCTTTTACAGCTTTAGACCATACTTTTTCATCAGTTAAGTCAAACAGTAGAATTCCATCCCTGTATTCTTGCATCAACAATCTAAACTCCTTACTTGTTTTCGCTAATCTAGAGTTTTTAAACTCAATGGCTTTACTTTCTAATATTTTACTGTAAATGTTATTGATCTCAGTTTGGATGTTAAGGTTTTGGTTTTTGGTACCACTTTTATACTTTGTGTTTTCTAAATAATTAGCAAAGTCAGTTTGAGTGTATTCAAATTTATCGCCATCTTTTGCATAAAAACCGTACATCAACTTATTGTATTTGCTCACTTTTTCCGCTTTAAAGCTTCCTTTTATGTAATCTTCTTTCGAAATAAGTTTATAAAAGTCATTACGTTCTTTAATGTTTTCTACAAAACCATTATCTTCTTTTATCTTTTTAAGTAATGCTTCTTTACTTTTATTAGATCTTGAATCCCTGGAAACTTTTGCTTTGATCACATTGTATAGTTCTTCGTAAGAACCTAATTCTTTCATACTCAATCGCTTGATAATGTGCCATCCAAAATCGGTTTGAATTGGCTTAGAAAATTCACCGTCTTTCTCCAATCCAAATGCTGCATTCTCAAATTCTTCTACCATTTTCCCAGCATTAAATTCAGGTAGTTCTCCACCTCTTCTTGCTGATCCTTTATCATCAGAGAATTGTTTTGCCAATACTGCAAATTCTTGCCCATCCTTAGTTAACTTTCCATAGATTTCATCGATTTTTTGCTTAGGTACAGCAGCTGCCTCGCCTGTTAACTTTCTATCCGCTTTAACCATAATATGGGCAACTTTAATGGTTCCTCTTGCAGGCCTTTTGTCTACCACTTTTATAACATGATACCCAAACCTAGTTCTTGTCGGTTTCGATACATCTCCAATTTTAGTTGTATAGGCTGCTGTTTCAAATGGATAAACCATATGCATAGCAGAAAAATAACCTAAATCACCACCATTCTTTTGAGCTGAAGGATCACTCGATAATGCTTTTGCAACTTTTGCAAAATCTTCACCACCAAGAATTCTTTTTCTTGCTTGTAATGCTTTATTGTATGCTGCTAATGTGTCAGATGGTGAAGCTCCAGCATCTAAGGCTATTAAGACGTGACTTGCTCTAACGTCTTTGTTCATTCTGTTGTAGGCTTCTTTAATTAATCCCTCTGTAACTTCTTTGTCTGTCAAGTATGGTTGAGCCAACTGTTTCCTATACCCTCTTAACTCGTTTTTAAACTTAGGCAATGTATCATAACCTAAATCTTCAGCTTCTCTAACCTTCAATTTAAACTTAATATATAAATCTAAATATTCTTGTACAGCTTCATCTGTCACTTTTTCCTTAGAATTATTTTTATTGAAAATGGCATTAAACTCTGATAGTTTAACGTCTTTACCTCCTATTTTCAATAAAACAGGATCCTTTTCCTGAGCATTAATTGTTAATACTGAAATAGTTAATAGTAATGCTGATACAATTTTTTTCATTTAGTTATTTGTTTATTTCTATTTTAGGTACGCTACCTGTTATCTTCTTGAATAATTTGGAGCTTCTCTTGTAATGCTTATGTTATGCGGGTGACTCTCTGTTATTCCTGAATTTGTTATTCTAATAAATTTAGCCTTCTTGAGTTCTTCAATTGTTGCTGAGCCACAATATCCCATTCCCGCTCTTAAACCACCTACCATTTGGTAAATCACTTCGCTTAAGTAGCCTTTATATGGTACCCTTCCCGATATCCCTTCAGGTACTAATTTAGCAATATCATCTTCCACATCCTGAAAGTACCTGTCTTTTGAACCTTTTTGCATCGCTTCAATCGACCCCATTCCTCTGTATGCTTTAAATTTTCTTCCTTCAAATATAATTGTTTCACCTGGTGATTCATCTACTCCAGCAAATAAAGAACCTGCCATTATCGAATCTGCTCCTGCAGACATCGCTTTAACAATGTCTCCAGTAAAACGAATCCCTCCATCTGCGATTAATGGAACTCCTGTTCCTTTTAATCCCTCTGCAACCATCATCACCGCACTTAATTGGGGAACTCCAACACCAGCAATAATTCTAGTCGTACATATTGATCCTGGACCTATCCCAACTTTTACTGCATCCGCACCAGCATCTGCTAATGCCTTTGCTGCTTCTGTTGTAGCAATATTTCCTACAACGACTTGTAATTCTG
>JAJCYO010000021.1 GCA_029262875.1 Flavobacteriales bacterium | reverse complement strand
AAATAAAAAAGAAACAAACATTCTTATCAAATGGAATACACAGTATCAAAACAGGCAAAATTAACTACACTAATATTAGTAGTGGTTGGAGTAGCAGCATTATTAGTAGGTATAATGATGGATCATGGTGATCATGCAGGGAAAAGAATTTGGGCAAATTTGTTAATTAATGGATATTTCTTTTTTACCATTTCTTTAGCCGCTGTTTTCTTTTTAGCCTTGCAATATGTTTCAGAAATGGCTTGGGGAGTTACTACGCAGAGAGTATTTCAAGCTATTATGTCGTTTATGCCAATTGGTGCAGTTGTTTTATTAATCGTTTTTATTGCCAGTTCAATGCATCAGACTCATTTATATCACTGGATGGCAGAAGGAGTGATGGATCCAGCAAGCGAGCATTATGATAAAATAATTGCAGGAAAATCATTTTATTTAAATCAACCATTTTTTTGGGGTAGAAATATTTTATACTTTGGAATTTGGATCTATTTTGCAAATTGGTTCAGAAAGAATTCATTAAAAGAAGATACATTAAATTTAGATGGAGCGACATCTCCAGTTTATAAGAAAGCCATAATTAAAGGAATCTTGTTTATAGCCTTCTTTGCTTATACATCTTCATCTTCGGCTTGGGATTGGATAATGGCAATTGATGTGCACTGGTTTAGCACAATGTTCGGTTGGTATTGCTTCTCAGGTATGTGGGTTTCAATGATGATTGTTGCTGTGGTATTGGTGCAATATTTAAAAAGGAACGGGTACTTAAAGGAGGTTAATTCTAGTCACGTTCATGATTTAGGTAAATGGTTGTTTGCAATAAGTTGTTTATGGTCTTACATCTGGTTTTGCCAGTTCATGTTGATATGGTATTCAAACATTCCAGAAGAAGCAACGTACTACATTCAACGATTTAATGATTATAGAGGGTTATACATCGGAACATTCTTTGTAAACTTTTTGTTACCATTTTTTGTGTTAATGTCTAGAGATGCTAAGCGTAATGGAATATTTTTAATCCCAATTGCTTTGATTATTTTCATAGGGCACTGGATAGATGTGTTAGTAATGGTATTACCAGGGACACTATTTGATCATGGACATTTAGGAGCAGTTGAGATTGGAATGTTCTTAATATTTTTAGGAGTATTTATATTTATGGTGTTAAGGGCTTTATCTAAGGCACCACTGATGACTAAAAATCATCCGATGTATGATGAAAGTGTTCATTTGCACCATTAATTTATAAAAGAATAATAAACAGAAAGTCTTTAAATTATGATGACTATAATAGTAGTAGTAGCAATAATATTATTAGTGATTACAGGATCACAATTGCTTAAAATAGCTGAGTTAAGAGCTAAGAGTAAAGGGGAATTGATTTATGAAGTAACAGAAAAAGAAGGCAAAAACCTTGGGTTAATGCTCTTCGCTGGATTTTTTGTTTTCATGGGCTTTTTCGCATGGCAAATGTGGAAATGGTATGGTTTAAGATTGCCAGTTTCGGCTTCTGTACATGGTGAGTCGATTGATTTCTTATCTGATTTAACTTACTTTATAATTACTCCTGTATTTATTTTAACACATGCTATATTATTATGGTTTTGCTATAAATATGCTTATAGTTCAAAAAGAAAAGCAGTATTCTTTTCTCATAGTAATAAACTTGAATTAATTTGGACAACAGTTCCTTCAATTGCATTAACAGTGTTGATTCTTATTGGATTAAATACATGGAATAATACAATGGCTCCAGTACCAGAAGAAACTGAACATGTATTATTAGAAGTAACAAGTCAACAATTTACTTGGACGGCTAGGTATGCTGGAGAGGATAAGAAATTGGGACGTTCTCATGTTACCTTAATAGAAGGAGTTAACGCTACAGGAATAGATAAAGAGGATGAAAATTCTAATGACGATAAGTTGGTTAAGGGAGAATTTCATTTACCAGTGGGCGTTCCTGTTCAGTTCGTTTTCCGTTCGTTAGATGTAATACACAGTGCTTACATGCCTCATTTTAGAGCGCAAATGAACTGTGTTCCAGGCTTGAAAACACAATTTAACTTCGTTCCTAAGATTACAACAAAAGAGATGAAAAAAATTACTGATAATGAAGATTTTGAATACATCTTATTATGTAATAAAATTTGTGGAGCGGCACATTATAATATGCAAATGAATATTATAGTGGAGAGTCAAGAAGATTATGACAAATGGTTGGCTGAACAAAAAACATTTGGAGAATAAATATTAAAATTTAAGAACATTACTTAATTTATATAAGAATGAGTGCACATCATCATAAAGAAGATTTTTTATTTAAGTACGTATTTAGTACTGACCATAAAATGATTTCTAAACAGTTTTTGGTAACTGGGTTTTTAATGGGATTTTTAGGTTTAGTAATGTCTACATTGTTTAGATTACAATTAGGCTGGCCAGGAGAAAGTTTTGAAGTGATTGATATGTTTATGGGGAGTTGGGCTGAAGATGGAGTCATGTCTCCTGATAAATATTTGGCTTTAGTAACCATGCACGGTACCATAATGGTATTCTTTTTATTGACTGCAGGACTTAGTGGAACATTTAGTAATCTTCTTATTCCGCTTCAGATTGGAGCAAGAGATATGGCTTCTGGATTCTTAAATATGCTATCTTACTGGTTTTTCTTTTTGTCATCAGTGATAATGTTAATTTCATTATTTGTTGAAGGTGGAGCGGCCTCTGCAGGTTGGACAATTTATCCACCATTAAGTGCATTGCCTCAAGCAATTCCTGGATCAGGAGCAGGTATGACGTTATGGTTGGTTGCAATGGCAATTTTTATTGTGTCTTCATTGTTGGGAAGTTTGAACTATATCGTTACCATATTCAATTTACGAACTGTGGGAATGACGATGACGAGAATGCCACTAACAATATGGGCATTTCTTTTTACCGCAATTATTGGAGTACTTTCTTTCCCAGTATTATTATCGTGTGCTTTATTATTAATTTTTGATAGAAGTTTTGGAACGAGTTTTTACCTTTCAGACATTTATATAGGAGGTCAAGTTTTAGAACATTCAGGAGGAAGCCCAATTTTATTTGAACACCTATTTTGGTTCTTAGGACACCCTGAAGTATACATTGTATTGCTGCCAGCCTTAGGAATTACATCTGAAATTATTTCGACCATGACAAGAAAGCCAATTTTTGGTTATCGAGCAATGATTGGATCGATGATGGCTATTGGATTTCTTTCATTTATAGTATGGGGTCACCATATGTTCTTAACTGGAATGAACCCGTTTTTAGGATCTGTATTTACTTTTACAACTCTATTAATTGCGATTCCTTCAGCAGTAAAAGTATTCAACTACCTTACTACTTTATGGAAAGGAAATATAAGATTTACCCCAGCAACACTGTTTAGTATAGGGTTGGTGTCAACGTTTATTACTGGAGGGGTTACGGGATTAGTATTAGGAGATTCTGCATTAGACATTAACGTTCATGATACTTATTTTGTAGTCGGACATTTCCATATCGTAATGGGATTATCTGCAATATTTGGGATGTTTGCCGGAGTATATCATTGGTTCCCTAAATTATTTGGAAGAATGATGAATAACAAATTAGGTAACGTACATTTCTGGTTGACGATAATTTGTGCTTATGGTGTTTTCTTCCCAATGCACTTTTTAGGATTTGCTGGTGTTCCAAGGAGATACTATACCAACTCAGAGTTTCCAATGTTTGATAATATGATAGACATTAATGAGTTCATTAGTATGTTTGCTATTTTAGCATTTTTTGCGCAACTAATATTCTTCTTTAACTTTGTTTATAGTGCATTTAGAGGTCCAAGAGCCCCTCAAAATCCTTGGAAAGGAAATACATTAGAATGGACTGCTCCAGTTGAGCATTTCCACGGAAACTGGTATGGAGAAATCCCTCATGTATATAGATGGCCTTACGATTATAGTAAAGTTGACGCAAATGGCGATTACGTTTCAGGAGAAGATTATATTCCTCAAACGGTGCCTTTAGGAGATAACGAAAAAGACGGAGGACATTAAAAAAATGACGACAATGTCAATGGAAAATATTAATTATAAGGAAGAAGTTAGAAGAAAAACTTCTAAACCGTTGCTATGGATTGGCATAGTAAGTATAATTATGTTTTTTAGTGGGTTAACGAGTGCTGTAGTTGTTAGTCAGGGTGGAGGATCTTTTTTAAAGATTGATTTACCATTTGCATTTACGATAAGCACATTGATAATTATTGCAAGTAGTGCCGCATTTCACTTTGGATTAATTTCAGTAAAGAAAGGCAATTTGGCAATAGCTAAAATTAGCGTATTAGTGACCTTAGTTTTAGGATTATCTTTCATCCTTACACAGTTTTTAGGATGGGTAGCCTTATATGAAAATGAAGTGTATGCAGTAGGGAGTCAGAGTACTCAAGAGAGTTCTTATTTGTATTTGCTTACAGCATTACATATAGCCCATTTGCTTGGGGGATTAATAAGTTTAATAGTAGTATTAGTTAAAACAATTAAAGAAAGATACAGTGTCGATAATATGTTAGGAATGCAGGTGAGTATTACTTACTGGCACTTTTTAGGCGGATTATGGATTTATCTTTTCTTTTTTTTAAGATATATAATAGCTTAGTTTATAATAAATAAAAATAATATGTCTCATACAGAAGTAGTAGATAGTAAAACAGCTTGGGGAGGAGGAACATCTCCTTTTGGTGCAGGTTATGGAAAATTAATGATGTGGTTTTTCTTAATGTCTGATGCCTTATCATTTACTGGGTTTTTAGCAGCTTACGGATTTTACCGTCATAATTTTTCAGCTATATGGCCATCTGCAGAAAATGTGTTTACCCACTTCCCATTTGTACATGGGCATCAACCATTGTTATATGTGGCTTTAATGACATTTATTCTTATTATGAGTTCTGTAACGATGGTACTTGCCGTTGAAGCAGGCCATAGAATGGATAAGAAGAAAGTAATGGTATGGATGTTTTGGACCATTGTTGGTGGTTTAATATTCGTTGGTTCTCAAGCATGGGAATGGTATCATTTCATTCATGGAACAGAGTTAGGAGCTTTTGAATTAGGAATTGGAACATATACCTTGCCTGATGGAACCATTGAACAAACCCAAGGTATTATTGGTAGGTGGACAGATGAATCAAAAACGATATTGGAATTACCTTGGAGACAAACAGTCGGAGATATTACTACTCCATTTTTACAGTTAAAAGGAGATGAATTAAGTGCTGTTTTAGCAAATGGTCACGAAATTCATGGAGCAAACCTGACTCACAATGAGTATGGACATCCACTTTTTGCAGATTTCTTTTTCTTCATTACAGGGTTTCACGGAACACACGTATTTAGTGGAGTGGTATTAAATTTCATCATTTTTGTAAATGTTATCATGGGGACTTATGAAAAACGTGGACATTATGAAATGGTTGAAAAAGTAGGATTATATTGGCACTTTGTAGATTTAGTTTGGGTATTTGTATTCACATTCTTCTACTTAGTATAATATTTAAAATTATTAATTATGGAACATTCAGATCAACCTTATAAATACGCAGCACATCATTCTGAAGAAGAAGGTAAGAAAACCAGAAGAATGATATGGAACATGTTTTGGGTATTATTAGTAATTACAACTGTTGAAGTATCTCTTGGTTTAGTATGGAAAGAATGGAGTATTGCATGGCATTTTGTAAAGATGACGTTTATCGTACTAACAATTGCTAAAGCATATTTTATTGTGGCTTATTACATGCACTTGAAGCATGAAAGAACTTCATTACAAAACACAATAATAATTCCTTATGCTTTATTAGCATTGTATTTATTGTATCATGTTTTTACAGAAGGAGTTTTTACTGAACACATTCAACATTACCCCTTTTAGTATAGCATAAAAATTATAAATAAAGATCACAAGTAATTGTGGTCTTTTTTCTTTTTAACAATATGGCCGTATCCCCAAAGTATAAAAAAGTAATCTTCTTGGTTGCAATATTATTGTTACCATCCATCTTCTATTTAACCTTATATACAGGAGAGCATAATTATAACAGGTTACCATATATTGGACCTAAAGAAGCTGTTGAAAAGGATGATGGAAGCTTTGATACCCTTTATCATCAGATTCCTTATTTTGAATTTACAAACCAAGATGGTAAAAAGGTAACCAGAGATGATTTATTGGGAAGTGTTTATGTAGCTGATTTTTTCTTTGTAACATGCCCAACGATTTGCCCAAAAATGGCAGGTAACATGAAGTACATGCAAGATAGCTTTAAGGACAAAAAAGGTGATTTAAAATTTATTTCAATTACAGTTAATCCTGAACATGATAGCGTGGAAGTATTAAAAGAATATGCCGAAAAAGTACATGCCGATACAGATTCATGGAGCTTTTTAACTGGAGATAAAGATAAAATCTATGACATTGCTTTTAATGGGTTTTTTGTAAACGTGATGAAAGACTCTATCGCGCCAGGAGGATTTTTGCATTCTCAGATGTTAATTTTAGTAGATAAAAAAGGACACGTTAGAGGATATTTTGACGGGACAGTTCATTCAGAGATGAAAAAGGACTTAACGGATGCCATTGACATTTTGTATAAAGAAGATGTCGTTCCGTTAAAAGGAGAAAAATCAGCTAAAATTGAGCAAAGAAAATAGTTTTATGCTATCTAGTAAATCATTGGTAAATTTGTTAAAATGATTGCTTTGAAAAAAATTCTTTTATTACTTTTTTTAATCTTCATTAAGGTTGTTGCTTATTCTCAATGTGCAATGTGTAAAGCAACCTTAGAGTCTGATATGGCTTCAGGAGGAACTGCAGGAAATAGTATCAATGATGGAATTATATACTTAATGGGGTTTCCATATTTGCTTATGGCAGTGGTAGGATACTTCGTTTATAAACACTACAAGAAAAATAAAAAAACAGAACAAGTATAAACAATATGAGACTGTTTCTTTTAGGTTTGATTTTTCTTCCGATCCTATTATCTGCGCAATATGATGATGAAAGGCTAACTATTTTTGAAGATGAGTTTAAAAAGAGTTTTAAATCTAAACCAAAATTAGATGTAAAGTTCGATAACCGTTTCTCTTTTATTAGAGATAATGATGTAAAAACAATTGGGATAAAAGTTGGTTTAAATTTCAGGAGAAAATTTAAAGTAGGGTTAGGGTTCAATCAAATGTTTTTGCCAGTTGAAAAATTTGTCATTAATGATCAGGATGAAGAAGTTCCTGTGAATTTAGAGTATTCTTACTTTTCACCTTATTTGGAATATGTGTATTACAATACCAGAAAATGGGAATTTAGTTTGTCTATTCAGCATGGAATAGGTGGGGCTAATTATCAATTTACGAATAGTAATGGAGAAAAAGAGAAATTAGAGCAATCTACTATTCTATCATATGAACCAGCCATGCTAATAGACTATAAAATAGTTAGGTGGATAGGTATTGGTACAGGTATTGGCTATAGAATGATCTACTATAGAACCCCTGGTATAAAGGAAAACTTTACTTCTCCTGAGTATGTGATTAAACTAAAAGTCTACTTGGGCGAAATAGTGAGAACAATAACCGGAAAAGAGCTCAAAATTGATTGAGTAAAGAATCTAAGTTATAAATATTCTTATTTTTGTTTACATGAATGAATACCTTGATGCAGATAACGATAATTTAAATTCTACAGAAAAAGAATTAGAAAAGGTATTGAGACCACTTTCATTCGATGATTTTACGGGACAACACAAGGTAGTTGACAACTTAAAAGTATTTGTAGCTGCTGCTGACCAACGAGGAGAAGCATTAGACCATGTATTACTTCATGGCCCTCCAGGATTAGGAAAAACAACCTTAGCGCATATTATAGCCAATGAACTGAAGGTTGGATTCAAAGTAACATCTGGACCAGTTTTAGAGAAACCAGGAGACTTAGCAGGGTTACTAACCAATTTAGAACAAGGAGATGTATTGTTTATTGATGAGATACATCGATTAACACCTGTCATAGAAGAATACTTATATTCTGCAATGGAAGATTATAAGATTGATATTATGATCGATACAGGCCCGAATGCAAGAAGTGTTGAAATTGAATTAAACCCGTTTACACTTATTGGAGCAACAACTCGAACAGGGTTATTGACATCACCATTAAGAGCACGTTTTGGAATAACATCTCGGTTAGAATATTATGACGCAAACTTATTGGCAACGATTATTAAACGTTCTGCTAATATTATTGATGTTGGAATTGATGATAATGCTGCAGATGAGATTTCTCGAAGAAGTAGAGGAACACCGCGTATTACAAATTCTTTATTGAGAAGAGTGCGAGATTTTGCTCAAGTAAAAGGAGATGGAAGAATAGATAAAGAGATTGCTTTATTTGGATTAGATGCATTAAACGTAGATAAAAATGGCTTGGATGATATGGACAACAGAATCCTTTTAGCAATTATCGATAAATTTAAAGGAGGTCCAGTAGGTCTTACTACAATTGCTACTGCAGTTAGTGAACAAGCAGGAACAATAGAAGAAGTATATGAACCCTTTTTAATAAAAGAAGGGTTTTTGATGCGTACGCCAAGAGGCCGGGAAGCTACCGAAAAAGCATACAAGCATTTAGGTAAAATTAAAGGACCAGATCAAGGAAACTTGTTTTAGATATGAGTTTTTCTATCAAGGAAAAATACACTCAACAAATTAAAACCGAAGCCAGTCGCTTGGGTTTTTCTTTTTGTGGTATTTCAAAAGCTGGGTTTTTAGAAGAAGAAGCACCACGGTTAGAAAAATGGTTGAATCAAAATATGCATGGAGAAATGCGTTACATGGAAAACCATTTTGATAAAAGATTGGATCCAACGTTGTTGGTAGAAGATTCAAAAACAGTGATTTCTTTATTGTTTAATTATTATCCCGAACAACAACAGAAAGAAGATACATTTAAAATTTCTAAATACGCTTATGGAGAAGATTATCATTTTGTCATAAAAGATAAGCTAAAAGATATTGTTCATTTTATTACGGATACAATTGGAGAAATAAATGCACGTGTTTTCGTAGATTCTGCTCCAGTTTTAGATAGAGCTTGGGCAAAAAAAAGTGGGTTAGGATGGATAGGGAAAAATGGAATGCTAATCAATAAAGAACAAGGTTCTTTCTTTTTTTTGGCAGAAATAATTTTGGATTTAGAATTGAATCACGACAATCCAATCACAGATCATTGTGGTACCTGTAAGGCATGCGTAGATGCTTGTCCAACAGAAGCAATCTTACCCAATAAAGTAGTTGATGGTAGCAAATGCATTTCCTATTTTACGATAGAATTAAAAGATGAAATTCTCCCACAAGAAGTAAAAGGAAAGTTCGATGATTGGATTTTTGGTTGTGACATTTGTCAAGACGTTTGTCCATGGAACCGTTTTTCTTTGGCTCATAATGAACCAAAATTTCAACCAAACGAAAAGCTGATTAACTATTCTAAAAATGAATGGAAGGAATTAACAGAAGAAATATTTCAAGAGATTTTTAAAAAATCAGCAGTTAAACGGACTAAATTTAAAGGATTAGAACGGAATATTAAATTCATCTAATCGCCCCAACGAAAAGTTTTATTTTCAATTTTCATTAGATCTAACACTCTATCGACAACCGTTTTTGCAACCTCTTCAATGGTTTTTGGCTGACTATAAAATGATGGTGTAGCTGGGCAAATAATGCCGCCAGCTTCCGTCACCAATTTCATATTGTTAATGTGAATTAAACTGTAAGGAGTTTCTCTAGCTACTAAAATTAGTTTGCGTCTTTCTTTTAAAATCACATCAGCAGCACGCGTTAATAAATCATTAGAAATCCCATGTGCTATTCTGCCTAATGTTCCCATGGAACAAGGGATAACAACCATTGTGTCATACTTTGCTGATCCTGAAGCAAACGGAGCGTTAAAATCATTTTTGGTGTAAAATGGATAAGGATAATCTTGGTAATCTTGATTTTCTAACTCTGTCTTCCACACAATTTTTGCATTGTCAGAAAGCAAAACTCCAATTTCTAAATGGTCAAATTTTGTCAAAGTATCCAACAATAATTTAGCATAAATACTTCCAGAAGCACCTGTAATGGCAACGATTATTTTCCTCTTTTTGTTTGACATCTTTTTAACTTCCAAATTGATACCTTACAGAGAGGTTCAAATCGACATTATACCATCCCCTATTAAAGAGCTTGTTTAAAATACCAACATTTTGGTCATAATTTTGAAAATCACGTATTGGAATGATAGAGTTCTTTGATCGGAGATTAAAAATAAAATGATCATTTAGCTGGTAGTAAATTCCTACTAATCCTCCAAAATCAAAACTCTTAAACGGAAATCGATTTACTTCTCTCTCACCAAACTCATCTTCTATATGAACACTTAGTAATTTACCTGTATATATCCCAAGCTCTATCATAAACTTATGGTATTTGTACCTTAAAGTAACAGGTATTTCGATGTAATTAAGATTTAAACTAAAACTATCAAAATCTCCTTTATCAGGGTGGGCCGCATCAAAACTTCCTTTATTTATAAAATAGATTTCAAATTGAGTTGATACCTTTTCTGACAGATTCGTATTAACAAATCCGCCTCCAATAAAACCTAACTTATTATATCCACCATATCCATCCCCTTCAACCTGGGCGCCACTTATTCCTAAAACAAGCCCAGTTTTAAAAACTTGGGCGTAAGAAGTATAACATCCAAATAACAGGGCAAACAATAAGGTGAAGTAAATTCGCATGAATCAAAATTAACACTATATAAATTAATCAAGAGATTTCTCTAATAATTTATCAGCAAGCATGGGAATTCCAACACTCGCATTTTCTTTAATTATCGTTAAGTTTTTAATTCCAGCGGAAAGAATATCTTTCGGATCTATCACGTACTTTTCACAACTATTGGGTACAAAATCTACAATGTTTGCAGCTGGATAAACAGTTAGCGATGTTCCTATTATAATCAGGATATCAGCATCTTTACATAAATCTAATGCGATTGTCATGTTAGGAACAGCCTCACCAAACCAAACCACATCTGGCCTCAATTGAGAATTATTTTCACAGGTATCACCAATGTTAAGGTAACCACTTTCAATATCATATTGTCTATCATCGTGGGTGCTCCTCGACTTTAAAATTTCACCGTGAAGATGAAGTATTTTAGATGAACCCGCCCTTTCATGCAAATCGTCAATATTTTGTGTAATGATCTCAATATCAAAATTTTTCTCTAATTCTACTAATGCTAAATGAGATTTATTCGGAGAAGATTCAAGAACTTGTTTTCTTCTCATGTTGTAGAATTCCAATACCATTTTTGGATCCTTTTCCCAGGCTTCTGGTGTAGCAACTTCAGTTAAATCATAATTCTCCCACAATCCATCACTGTCCCGAAAGGTTTTTAAGCCACTTTCAGCACTAATTCCTGCACCAGAGAAAACAATAATTTTTTTCATCTTAATTGATTATCAAGCAATAAATTTATTCATTTTCAATCAATTAGAAAAACCTATTTTTTAGCTTTTAAAAGTGCGCTGTTTTTAGGGTTTTTTCATTACTAAACCCCAAATTTTATTGGTATTTTTACGGGTTTTAGTAGAATATAATATATATGGCAAAATCACGTAAGGACATAGAAGCTTTAGAATATCATGCACAAGGTAAACCTGGTAAAATTGAGGTTGTACCAACTAAGCCCTATAGTACACAGCGAGATTTATCTTTAGCCTATTCGCCAGGAGTTGCAATTCCATGTACCGAAATTGCAGAAAATAAAGAAAATGTCTACAAATACACGGCAAAAGGAAATTTAGTTGCAGTTATATCTAATGGAACGGCTGTATTAGGATTAGGTGATATTGGCCCTGAGGCATCCAAACCTGTAATGGAGGGAAAAGGGTTACTATTTAAAATTTTTGCCGATATAGATGTTTTTGATATTGAAGTTGATGCTACTGATGTGGATCTTTTTGTAAATACAGTTAAAGCCATATCGCCAACCTTTGGTGGAATAAATTTAGAAGACATCAAAGCTCCTGAATGTTTTGAGATAGAGGAAAGATTAAAAGCAGAATTGAATATTCCTGTAATGCATGATGATCAACATGGTACAGCTATTATTTCATCTGCAGCAATGTTAAATGCGGTTGAGTTAGCAAATAAGCAAGTCAATGAAATGAAACTTGTCGTTAGCGGAGCAGCTGCTTCCGCAATGTCATGTGTTAAGCTTTACAACTCCCTTGGAGTTAAAAAAGAAAATATTGTAATGCTCGATAGTAAAGGAGTAATTAGAAAGGATAGAGAAGGACTCCCAAAAACGAAATTAGAATTCGCAACAAATCGAGATATTAATACTTTAGAAGAAGCAATGTCTGGCGCAGATATGTTTTTAGGATTATCTCGTGGAGGAATTTTATCCCAAGCAATGGTAAAGACTATGGCAAAAGACCCAATTGTTTTTGCTTTAGCTAATCCTGATCCCGAAATTGCTTATAAAGATGCAATTGATTCCAGAGAGGACATTATTATAGCAACTGGAAGATCAGACTACCCTAACCAAGTAAACAATGTATTAGGATTTCCTTTTATTTTTAGAGGAGCTTTAGATGTAAGGGCAACTTCGATTAACGAGGAAATGAAATTAGCAGCAGTAAGAGCCATTGCAGATTTAGCAAAGCAACCAGTTCCTGAGGTAGTTAATGAAGCTTACCATGAAAAGAACATTGTATTTGGAAAAGATTTCATTATACCAAAACCGTTAGATCCAAGACTAATTACCATAGTTGCCCCAGCAGTTGCTAAGGCAGCCATTGAATCTGGAGTAGCTCAATTAACAATAGAAAACTGGGAAGTTTATACTGAGAATCTATCTAAACGATTAGGCCTAGACAATAAACTACTTAAGAATATAACTCAAAAAGCAAAAAGAAACCCTAAAACTGTAGTGTTCGCGGAAGCTGATAATTATAAAATACTAAAGGCTGCACAAATCGTTCATGAAGAGGGAATAGCAAAACCAATATTATTGGGGAAAGTTAAAAGAATACAAGAAGTTGTAGATGAATTTAACTTAGAATTAGGAGATATTCCAATCATTGATCCAAGAAGCTCTGATGAAAAAGTGAGAAGAAACAATTTTGCTGAATTGCTTTTTGATAAAAGAAAAAGAAGAGGAGTAACTCAAGTGGAAGCTAGAGAAATGATGCGTAGTCGAAATTATTTTGGTTCTGCAATGGTTGAGGTTGGAGAAGCAGATGCATTAATATCTGGTTTAACGAGAAGTTACAGAGATACAATAAGGCCAGCTTTACAAGTAATAGGTACAGATGACGATGTGACTAAAATTGCAGGGATGTATATTTTATTTACGAAACAAGGGCCATTTTTCTTTGCAGATACTACGATAAATGTAAACCCTACAGCAGATGATATTGTAGATATCACAGCTTTGGTTGCAAAAATAATTCAACGGTTTAAGGTTGAACCAAAAATAGCATTGTTGTCTTATTCAAATTTTGGTTCATCAGAAGGAGAGGATGCTATTAAGATGAGAGAAGCAACAAAATTATTGAAAGAGAAGCATCCAGAGATAATTGTTGACGGTGAAATTCAAGCAAACTTTGCATTAAATAGGGAATTAAGAGAACAAATTTTTCCTTTCTCTGAATTAGCAAAGAAAAACACAAACACGTTGATTTTTCCTAACCTATCTTCAGGAAACATAGCATACAAGCTAATGCAAGAAATGGGAAGGTCAGAATCTATTGGCCCAATATTGCTTGGAATGAAAAAGCCTGTACATATTCTTCAATTGGGAAGTTCAGTAAGAGAAATTATAAATATGGTAACCATTGCCGTTACTGATGCACAAACACGATTATAGTATGATAGCCCAAATTAAAGGAAGACTAATAGAAAAAACACCCACCTACGTTGTGATAGACTGCAATGGGGTTGGTTATGAATTAAAGATTTCTTTGAATACATTTTCGAAAATAGGAGATACTGAAGTATGTTCGTTATTCACTCATTTTGTTGTTAGGGAAGATGCTCAATTACTTTATGGGTTTAAAGAAACAAGTGAAAGAGAATTGTTTAGGTTGTTAATCTCTGTATCAGGAGTTGGCTCTGCAACAGCGATGATGATTTTATCTTCTTTATCTCCAAATGACACAAAACAAGCTATTCTAAATAATGATGTAAACACACTAAAAGGGGTGAAAGGAATAGGCGCTAAATCTGCAGAAAGAATAATAATAGACTTAAGGGATAAAATTGGCAAGGTTGATAGCTCAAGCACAATTTCTGGCACTGTAAGCAATACTGTTAAAGAAGAAGCGTTAAGTGCATTAGTTATGTTAGGATTTGGTAAAAATCCAGCGGAAAAAGCACTAAATAAAGTAATGTCAGCGGGAGAAGAATTAACAGTTGAAGAACTTATTAAAAGAACATTAAAAAATCTTTAGTAAGAAAGGTGAAAATTGAGTTTAAAGAAAATCACATATAACAAAATATTATTAGTTGTTGGGTTTGTAGCTGCTATTATAACGGTGAACTGGATAATTAACCCTCCCCAGTCTAATGCTTATCCCAACGGTAATAAAATTCTTGCATTACCACTGGATAGTCCTGAAATAGATTTGCCTTATCCATTTAAAGATGGAGTAGGTGGCCCAGGAAGTAATAACTCAGGAGGACTTTTCTTGAATAATCCGAGCAATGTTGAGTCTGGATTTCAGTATGATCCAGAAACTGGCACATACAATTATTATGAGAAAATAGGAGATCGTTATTTCAAATATCCAACTTACATGGATTTTGATGAATACATAAATTATGATTCGAAACAATCGCTACAAGATTACTGGAAGCAAAAATCTGCTGCTGATGATATAAATCAGACAAAAGGGTTTAGACCAAAACTAACAGTAAAAGGAGAAGCATTCGACAGGATATTTGGTGGAAATCAAATAGATATTAGACCTCAGGGTTCTGCCGAACTGTCTTTTGGAATTAACCGATCGACAAGGGATAACCCTGCTTTACCTGCCAATCAAAGGAGCACAACAACATTTGATTTTAATCAACAAATACAGTTAAATGTTGTAGGACACATTGGAGAAAAGTTAAAAATATCTACAAGTTATAATACTGAGGCTACATTTGATTTTGAAAATCAAATGAAAATAGAATATACTGGCTATGAAGATGAAATTATTCAAAAAATAGAAGCGGGAAACGTATCTCTTCCGCTTAAAGGGCAGTTAATCACTGGTAGTCAAACCTTATTTGGTATTAAAACTGAATTAAGATTTGGAAGAATGACAGTAACAAGTGTTTTATCTCAAGAAAAAGGAGAGAAAAAAGAAATTAATGTTCAAGGGGGAGCACAGATTCAAAAATTCGAAAAAGAAGCATCAGATTACGAAGAGAATAAACACTACTTCTTATCACATTTCTATAGAGATACTTACGAAAATTCTTTATCAACCCCTCCAGTAATCAGTTCACGAGCCAACATCACGAAAGTAGAAATATGGGTTTCAAACATTAATAGTTCATTTGAAAACACAAAAAATATAATTGGGTTTATGGATTTAGGAGAGGGAGTTCAGAATCGAATTTTTAGCCCTTTAATAACAGATAATAATACAGCGCCAAATATAAATTACCCTGATAATGAAGCAAATAATTTATATTCTAATTTGACCACGGTTTACGATACTGCTAAAATAAGAGGCTTTGTTCAAGCAGGTCAAGAACTGCAGGCTCAAGGATATGTTAATGGAACAGATTTTGAAAAGTATGAAAATGCCCGTCTATTAAATCCTTCTGAGTATACACTAAACACTCAATTGGGATATGTCTCGTTAAACTCGTCACTAAATTCAGATAATATTTTAGCAGTTGCGTTTCAATATACCTTAGATGGCCAAGTTTATCAAGTGGGTGAATTTTCTACAGATGGGGTAACTGGACAGAGTGCTTTGATTGTTAAATTATTGAAAGGAACAAATATAAACACCTCTATTCCTACATGGGATTTGATGATGAAAAATGTTTATGCATTAGGAGCCTTTAATATTTCTTCGAATGATTTTTATTTAGATATTTTTTATAATAATCCAGCAACTGGTGTTCAAATACCTTTTATACCAGAAGGAGAGGTTAATGGGCTTCCTTTGGTAAGTGTAATGAACCTGGATCGATTGAATACTAACAATCAAGCGAGTCCAGATGGTGTTTTCGATTACATAAGTGGAATTACCATTAACCCGAATAATGGTAGGGTTTATTTTCCTGTATTAGAACCTTTTGGATCACATTTGAGAAGCCAATTCTCAAATCAAGCGGTAGCTAATAAATTCGCTTTTGATTCATTGTATGTTACAACCCAGACTTTAGCAGAACAAGATGTGTCCAAAAATAGATTCAAAATTAAAGGGCAGTACTCATCGGCCTCTAGCTCGGATATTTCTTTAAATGCGATGAATATTCCTGATGGGTCAGTTTCTGTTACTGCAGGAGGTGCAGCTTTAACAGAGAATGTAGATTATACCGTTGATTATAATTTAGGTAGGGTTAAAATAATTAACGATGGAATTTTGCAATCAGGAACACCGATAAAAATTTCTTTGGAAAGTCAATCCTTGTTTAACATTCAAACAAAAACATTAATGGGGACCAGACTTGATTATAAATTTAATGACAATTTCAATTTAGGTGGTACCGTCTTAAAACTATCTGAAAGGCCACTGACGAATAAGATTAATATAGGTGATGAACCAATTAACAATACCATTTTTGGGTTTGATTTAACATATTCGCACGAAGTTCCATTCTTGACAAGGTGGGCAGATAAACTACCAGTATACAGTACTAAGGAAAAATCTACAATAACGGTTGAGGGGGAATTTGCGAAGTTATTACCTGGAAATCCAGGAGCGATTACAAAAGATGGAGTATCATATTTAGATGATTTTGAAGGAAGTCAATCATCCATTGATATGAAAACGCTTTCTCAATGGAAGTTAGCAAGTACTCCTCAAGGCCAACCAACACTTTTTCCAGAAGGGATATTTCCTCTTGATACCAGTTTAGAATATGGTTTTAATAGAGCAAGATTAGCATGGTATAACATTGATCCGTTATTTTGGAGAAATGATTCTAGAACACCGAATCACATATCCAGCGATCCTGTGACTCAGTCAAATCATTATTCTAGAGAAGTCTTGCAAACAGAAGTTTTTCCATTTAAATCGCAGCAAAACGGAATAACTCAAAATATATCAGTATTAGATTTAGCCTATTATCCAACTGAAAGAGGGCAATATAATTTTGATGATGGAACAGGAGTAGGTTCAGGTATTGATGTTAATGGAAATTTAATTAATCCAACAACGCGTTGGGGGGGGATCATGAGAAAGATTGAAACCACAGACTTTGAATCATCCAATGTTGAATTTATCCAGTTTTGGATGATGGATCCTTTTGATGCTTTAGATGGAGACCCTAATCATCCAGGGGGTCAGCTATATTTTAACTTAGGAGATATTTCTGAAGATATATTAAAAGATGATAGAAAGGCCGTTGAAAATGCTATGCCACTTACCGCTATTGATTATGCTGCTGGAGTCAATGTAAACTTGGTTGATACTACCGTTTGGGGTAGAGTTCCTACTGTTCAGGCCTTGGTAAATGCATTTGACAATACGCCAAGTACAAGACCATTTCAAGATATTGGATTGGACGGATTAAATGATGCTGATGAAACCGCATTTTTCGGTTCAGCATTTGGGGCCGATCCATCCGGAGATAATCATCATCATTTTAGAGGTGATGATTATGATAATTTACAATTGTCAATTTTGGAACGATATAAATTTAATAATGGTATGGATGGCAACTCTAATACAGCAGAGCAAGATCCGAATCCAAATTATTCTTCAGCAGCTACAACCAGACCTGATATTGAAGATATAAACAACAATAACAACCTCGATTTTAGAGAAAATTACTATCAATATTCTATTAATTTAAACCCTGCAGAAATTGACCCTTCCAATGTCGGTAATAATTACATAACAAATGTATTTACAACGAATGTGACAACACCCGATGGAGTAAATAAAACCATACGTTGGTACCAGTTTAAAATTCCAATAAGAGAGCCAGAAGAAGTAATTGGGAATATCCAAGACTTTAAATCTATTCGGTTTATGCGTATGTTCATGAAAGGGTTTAGTAAGGAAGTGGTATTGCGTTTTGCAAAACTGGAATTAGTGAGAGGAGAGTGGAGAAAGTTCAGTGGAGGATTATTGAGTCCAGGGGATTATATTGGGGATGATGACGATGAAACTACATTTGATATTTCTGGAGTAAACGTGGAAGAGAATAGTTCCAAAACCCCAGTCAATTATATTATTCCTCCAGGAATAGATAGAGAAATAAATCCAAACCCATCAACGGGAAGCAATATTCAACAATTGAATGAGCAGTCATTGGTTTTAGATGTTTGCAACCTTAAAGATGGAGATGCGCGAGCAGCGTACAAGATTATGGATATCGACATTAGAAGATACAAACGATTAAAAATGTTTATTCACGCAGAAGAAAGTGACCCTACAAAGCCATTAGTAGATAATGATCTTTCTGTTTTCATTAGAATGGGGTCGGATTTTACAGATAACTATTATGAATATGAAGTTCCATTAGTTGTCACTCCAGCAGGAGCTTACAACACAGATAATAACAGTAATGAAAGTGATCGATATTCTGTTTGGCCAGAAGCAAACAATATCGATTTACAATTTTCTAAATTGACTGATATGAAAGTGCTTAGGAATAGTCTGCTCCCAGTTCCTTCTAGTGGAGTTCAGTTAATTAAACCGTATGTAGAAAATGATGGAAAAAATATTATGCGGGTAAAAGGGAATCCAAACATTGGAGACGTAAGGGTTTTTATGATTGGAATAAGAAATGGAAAACAAAGTCCATTAGTACCCGATGATGATGGATTAGCAAAATGTGCTGAAATATGGGTAAATGAGTTGCGTATGGCAGAATTTGATAATTCTGGAGGTTGGGCTTCGGTAGCTCGTATTACTACTCAAATAGCAGATTTAGGAAACATAACCGTTGCAGGTGATTACAGTACGCCTGGGTTTGGGAGTGTAGAACAAAAACTAAATGAAAGGCAACAAGAAACAAGAAGAGGGTATGATCTTTCTACAAGTATAGAGTTAGGTAAATTTATTCCAGAAAAAATCGGAATTAGTGTTCCTATGTATTACAATGTTTCTGAGGGTGTTGTTACTCCAAGATATAACCCTCTTGATCCGGATTTAGAGTTAAATGACTTATTAAATAATGACATTTTATCTCAAGATGCCAGAGACTCAATAGGTGTAAGAAGCCAAGAAGTAACAAGAAGGCGCAGTATAACTTTTACCAATGTGCGTAAGCTAAAACCAAAGGGACAAACAAAGTCGCATTTCTATGATATTTCTAATGTTTCGTTTAACTATGGTTATTCTGAGACAAAATATAGAGATATTGATACAGAATTTGACAATAAGAAAAACTACAGAGGTGGTATCGGGTACGCTTTTGGCTCCAATCCGAAAAATTATAAACCATTTGATAAAGCAGCATTTGCTAAGAAAAAAGGATTTAAACTAATCAAAGACTTTAATTTTTATTTAGCACCAAAACAGTTAACCTTTCAAACAGATGTGGATAGAATGTATTCAGAAAGAAGAGCCAGAAACAATACAGGGTTTAGTTTTGCATTACCAACCTACTATCAAAAACATTTTTATTGGAATCGAATTTATGGCTTGAAGTATGACGTTACGAAAGCTTTAAAGTTTGATTTTAATGCCAGCAACAATGCTACCATTGAAGAGCCATTAACATTTAATGGAGTTGATACAAGAGGAAGGGTTGATCAAGATTATCCAGAAGAATATGCGTCATGGAGAGATACTGTTTGGCAAAATGTAAGGGATTTTGGAACGAATACACATTACCACCATAATTTCAATTTAAATTATGCAGTACCAATAAATAAATTTCCTGGGTTAGGTTTTGTTACCCTTACTACACGTTATTCGGGAGATTACGATTGGCAAAGGTCACCAATAGGAGCTGATACCTTGGGGCATACCATACAAAATTCAAATACCGTTTCTGCCAATTCTCAGTTCAATATGACAAAGCTGCACAATCAAGTTGGGTTTTTGAAAAAAGTGAATAAGAGAGCTAGAGATAGGCAAAGAAGGAGAGCATTACGAAGCCAAAAACCTGATCCAAATAAAACACAAGCAGAGAACGCAAAAGTGAGGGGTTGGAAAGCTGGGGTGCCACCTCCTGACATAAAATTTGAAACTAAAAAGTTTAAAGATACTGATTCAACCAGAGTAGAGCTATGGAGGAAAAAAGAACCTTTTCACCCAATGGATCCTATTTGGTTGGGGATGATGAGTGCTAAAAATATCTCAGGAACTTACACCAGAAATAGAGGTACCTTATTGCCAGGTTATAGCCAAGAATCTGAAATTTTGGGATACAATCCTAATTTCTCTGCTCCAGGGTTCAATTTTGTTTCTGGTATTCAAGAAGATGATTTTGCATTGAATGCAGCAGAACGGGATTGGTTAATTGATAATGAATCTTTATTATACAATTACAATAACACCTATTCAGAAAATTACAATGTAAGAGCAACGGTTCGACCAATTAAAACATTAAGAATTCAACTGACTGCGACACGTACTTATTCTGAGAATACGACCCAACAATTTTTTAAGACAGATCCAAGTACTTTTGTATTTAATGACTCTTTAAATGGTGAATTGCGTGATGATTACTTCTTTGTTACTCCAATGGTGACAGGAAATTTTAGCATGTCATTTTTATCATTCAATACTGCTTTTATGGGTGATGACCCATTGGATAGATCATCAGAAATATTTGATAATTTCTTAAAAGAAAGAGCAACAATCTCACAACGATTAGGGGATGAAAATACAAACTCTTTTGGAACAAATGGTGCCTATAGTGACGGTTATAATGGAACAGCACAAGACGTATTAATTCCAGCTTTTATTGCGGCATATTCAGGGAAAAGTGGTGATAAAGTTTCTTTAAAATCGTTTACTTCATTTATTCCATTACCAAACTGGAGAGCTACGTATGATGGATTAAGTAAAATTGCATTTATCAATAGATTATTTAAAAAGTTCACATTAACACATTCATATAAATCTACATTAAATTATAGTTCGTTTACGACCAATTTGTTATATGAAGAGGTAGCCGGTGATGCAAGCGCAAGAGATATCAATACGAATTTCATTCCTGAATATCAGATATCCACAGTATCGATGTCAGAACAATTTTCACCGTTATTAGGAGCAGACATGACATTAAACAATAACATGACATTTAGAATTGAATACAAGCAAGATAGGAATGCTTCCTTGAGTCTGTCTAATAATCAAATAACGGAAATAAAAGGTAGTGAGTGGTCCATTGGAACAGGGTATAAATTTAGACAAGTTAAAATGCCTTTCTCTAAAAAGAGAATGGTTAGAAGTGACATTGATACAAGAATTGAAATCGGAATTAGAGATAATAATACTGTTGTAAGAAAAATAGTAGAAGAAGTTAATCAATTAACAGGAGGACAAAAGGTGTTTACGATTAAATTTACAGCAGATTACAGAGTAAGTGCAAAACTCAATGTTAGAGCTTTTTATGACTATGTTTCCACTACACCAGCTATTTCAACAACATTCCCGACATCAAATACGAATGCAGGGATTAGTTTAAGGTTTACATTAACACAATAATGTTTTGAAAAATACCGAATGAATGATACATTTGAAGAACTAAAAAATAACTAATAAATTAATACATACAAAAGATGAGCGTTCCAGCAGAGTTAAAATATACAAAAGATCACGAGTGGGTAAAAATTGATGGTGATACTGTAACCATTGGCATTACCGATTTTGCTCAAGGAGAATTGGGTGATATTGTTTATGTTGAAGTAGAAACAGAGGGGGAAACCTTGGCAAAAGAAGAAGTTTTTGGTACGGTAGAAGCGGTAAAAACAGTTTCTGATTTATTCATGCCTGTTTCAGGTGAGGTTATTGAATTTAATGAAGCAATCGAATCTGCACCAGAATCTGTAAATGGAGATGCTTATGGAGACGGATGGATGATTAAAGTTAAATTGTCAGATACTTCAGAATTAGATGACTTACTTTCTGCTGAGCAGTATAGTGAGATCATAGGATAACACCTTTTAAAAATTGAAATCATTTGTCCCATCAATGGTATGGGGAGTTATTATCGTTATAATTAGTGGCTATCCTGGCCACCATGTTCCCAAAGTCCCGGTTTGGCAATTTGATAAATTGGTCCATTCTGTTGTTTATGCAGTGCTTTCTATATGCTTGATGATTGCTTTTCATAAGCAATATACAAGTGGAAAAAATCGTTTAAAGTTAAGTCTGAGCATTATTTTTATTGCGGTTTTCTACGGAGGATTTATGGAATTTCTTCAGGATAGCATCTTTATTAATAGAAGTGGCAATTGGTATGATTTTATGGCCAACACAATTGGTGCAATTATTGGGGTTTTAATTTACCCGTTTATTATCAAATTGTTACCGATTAATAGATGGTTTAAAATAAAGTAAGTAGCCACTACGAAAATGATTAAATTTAAAGAACTTAAAAATTAAGCTATGAAGTACTTGTTGCAATTTGAATTCGAAAAAGATAAAAAATCAAAATATTGGTTACCAATGTTTATCGATGTAGCCTCTCAAGAGGATGCAGATGAAAGAGGTAAAGAAATATTCGCTTTATTGAATGAGACCTTTAAGAAGGTGACTGATTATTCGATAAATGCGTTTAATAATGATGTAGCTTCAAATAAGATTGTAGCCAATTACATTAAAGACGAGAGAGAGGGTGAATTTGCAATACTATTCGTAAAAGGAGGTTTAAAAGTAGAAGAGGTTGATGCTAATGCTGATAAAAAGGTAGAGTTTGATAAAGATTTTGCATTTAAAGATTACGAAAAAGAGAACGTTTCCTACTTGGATTTCGGAAAGAAAACAATCCTTACACGAAATTTATCAGATAATATTAATAACTTTGATGAGTACTTAATCATTAAACTAAAGCGAAAAGCTGGAATTATAAAGATGGATCCAAAAAAGAACCCCAAAGCAGATTTAGAAAAATTAAGAGGAACTTTTATTCTTGGAGGATTAATAATAGCATTGTTTATTGTCTATTCAGGAGTTAATTTAAAGTTCTTTGACGTACAGGCAAGTGAGTTAGGTCAATTGGTTGTTGATGAGGAAGAAGAAGACATTATTCCTATTACAGAGCAAAATACACCACCACCACCACCACCACCGCCACCTGCTGCACCAGAAATTATCGAAATTGTTGAAGATGATGAAGAAGTAGAAGACATTGAAATAGATACTGAAATTGATGCGGATGAGGTTGTTGAGGTTTTTGAGGAAGAAGAGGAAGTGGTAGAGGATGAGGTATTTACCATTGTTGAAAGCATGCCTGAGTTTCCAGGAGGAACAAAAAAAATGATGGAATATTTAGGGAAAAATGTAAAATTTCCACCTGCTGCAAAAGCAAACGGTATTTCAGGTAAAGTATATGTAAACTTTACAGTTGGTAAAGATGGAAAAATAAGAAACATTAAGATCTTAAGAGGTGTACACGATTTATTAGATAAAGAAGCCATTAGAGTTATTAAAGCTATGCCACCATGGAAAGCTGGAAAACAAAGAGGTAAGGCGGTTAGTGTTTCTTTCAACTTACCGATCAACTTTATTTTAAAATAACCTACTCAAAATATTCGTTTAAAAACATCAGTCAGTTGGCTGATGTTTTTTTTATGGAAAATTTTATGCAATTTTATATGGGAAGACATCTATTATTTAAATAGTATGTAACTCACCAAAATAACACACATTATGCAAATCTTAAAAGCAAGAAGATTACACGTATTAATTCTATTAATTTTTACAGGAAGCCTTATCCTATACAGTTGCTCTTCCTCAAATATATCAGACACTGATAAACACAATAAGAAGCCATTATTGATTTATGCCAAAGGAGAAGTGTATAAAGCAGAGTGGACTAAAGTAGACTCTTTAGAACAAAATGGATTGACTAAATCTGCTTTGGAAGAAGTAAAAGCCATTTATAAAAAAGCTAAAAATGAAAACAATCACGAACAAATCGTAAAATCATTAATTGTTAAAGCAAAACTTCAATCCTACATAGAAGAAGGTGCTTTTGTTAAAACCTTGGATGAGTTAAATGAGGAAGCTGAAAATGCATCCTATCCTTTAAACCCGTTTTTACATTCGATTATTGGAGAATCATACTGGAGGTATTACCAACAAAACAGATGGAAGTTTTATAATAGAACAGAAACAATCAATTTTGACAATAAGGACATTACAACGTGGGACCTAAAGAAAATAACGGAAACCAGTATTAAACATTATTTACTATCCATTCATAATATTGACAGTTTAAAAAGAACACCAATAGAAACGTATAGTGAAATTATTTTAGAAGATAGTGCTCGTCATTATCGACCATTTTTATATGATTTTTTAGCACATAGAGCGACAGACTTTTTCATTAACGAGCAACCCAGTATCACGAAACCGGTTTATGAATTTGTGTTGGATAGTGCCAACTATTTAAGTTCGTATAAAAAGTTTGCGCAACAGAAGTTAGAAAGTCAAGACAGCATGTCTTTAAAATACTATGCATTACAGACACTTCAGAACCTCACCAATAATCATATCAATGATACCAATCCAACAGCATTGATTGATGTTGAATTGAAACGATTAAAATTTGTAAAGAATAATGCAGTTTTCGAAAACGCAGATACCTTATACTATAAAGCATTAAGCCTATTATATGCAGAATTTAAGGAACACCCTACATCAACAGAAATAATTTATGAATTGGCGTTGATCCATCAACAAAAAGGAAATACCTATAAACCCATAGCATCAGAAGAAAATAAATGGGAACTCAAAAAAGCACGGAACATGTGCCTAAATGCAATTGATAAATTTCCTGATACCTATGGTGCCGACATGTGTAGGGTTTTAGAAAACCAAATTAAAAGAAAGCATCTAAATGTAATGGTAGAAAAGGTGAATACACCAAATACTACTTCTAAAGCAAACCTGGCTTTCAGAAATTTATCAAATGTCAACTTTAAGTTGGTTAAAATAGATTTTGATGATTATAAAAGATGGAATAAAAATAACAATAGAGAGGAGCGATTTAAGAAAGTAATGGAGAGTAAATCAATTAAGGAATGGAATTTAGATTTACAAGATGAAGGAGATTTTCAAGAGCACTCAGGAGAAATTAAGATGGATGGATTGCCGCTTGGATTTTATGTTTTGTTGACCTCGTCTTCTCAAGAGTTTGTTTACAAAGATCATGCAGTTGCAATTACTCCATTTTGGGTGTCTAACATAAGTTACTTAACAAGGAGAAACAACAAAGAGGAAGTAGAGTTTTTTGTGATGGATAGAGAAAAAGGAAACCCACTGAAAGGAGTAAAGGCTAAATTGTATTACGAAAAATACAATTATACACTTCGTAAATACGAATGGAAATCGTTAGGAACAAAAACCACTAATGCTGATGGGTTTTTTAAGGTCAACTCCACTTCAGAGTACCGAAATTTTTACGCAGATTTCTCTTACAGTAATGATAGGCTAAATACCCAAGATTCTTATTACCAATATAGATATTATGATAACAATAGGGCTTATACGAGAACAGTGTTTTTTACTGACAGAGCCATTTACCGACCAGGACAAACGGTTTATTTTAAGGGTATTGTTTTGCAATCAGATAATCATAAGAACAATAAAATTAAAACCAACTTTAAGTCTACGGTTACCTTTTATGATGTAAACCACCAAAAGGTCTCTGATTTAAAATTGACTACAAACGAATATGGAACATTTAGTGGTTCATTTGTTGCGCCAAATAATGGTTTAAATGGACAAATGTACATTGGAGACTCACACGGGTCCAAGTATTTTGCGGTAGAAGAATACAAACGCCCAAAATTTGAAGTGAAATTTGAACCAATCAAAGGGACCTATAAATTAGAAGAAGAAGTCAACGTAGTTGGAACGGCTAAAACCTATTCAGGGGCGGCATTGGACGAGGCTGAGGTTAGTTATAGAGTTGTAAGAAATGCCTCTTTTCCTTATTGGTGCTTTTACCGTTGGGGATATTGGCCACAATCGGCACAAATGGAAATTGAAAATGGAACCACTACCACTGACGATAATGGAGAGTATAAAATTGATTTTATAGCTAAACCTGATAAGTCAGTAAACAAAAAATTCTCTCCAACCTATTCTTATACCGTTTATGCAGATGTGGTGGACATTAATGGAGAAACTCATAGCTCAACAGCGTATGTATATGTTGGTTATAAAGCATTAAACATCAACATCAACATACCAGGAAACCTAAATAAAAATAGTGTTGATACGTTTAGTTTTTCTACGGCTAATTTAAATGGTGAGCCTGAACCAGCAAAAGGAAATGTTAAAGTGTGGGCATTAAAAATGCCAAAGAAATATTACCGAACATCCTTGTGGTCAAAAGGAGATATAAAGTACATTTCAAAAGAGGATTACTTAAAAGAATTCCCATTAGATGTATATGAGGATGAAAACAACAAATACAAATGGGAGAAAAACATAAAGGTTTATGATCATAATTTTAATACGGCCAATAGAGAAGCCATAGAGTTATATCATTTGCCAGAATGGGCATCGGGTCACTATGTACTTGAAGCAACCACTAAAGATAAGTATGGACAAGAAGTTAAGGAAGTAAAATACTTTACTGTTTTTGGAGAATTTGAGAAACATGTTCCGGTAAATGAAATAGGTTGGTTTACCCCATTAAAAAAGAAAGGAGAGCCGGGTGAAGTGGCTCAGTTTTTAATTGGTTCTGCAGCGAAAGATGTCAACGTAATGTATGAAATTGAACACAGGAATAAGGTGGCTCATAAAGAGTGGATTAAAATTAGTGGACAACAAAAGAAGATTACCATTCCAATCTTGGAAAAATACAGAGGAAATTTTCAAGTACACTTTACTTTTGTAAGGCATGGAAGGAAATTCACGTATTCATCCCCTGTTACAGTTCCTCACACCAATAAGATGCTTGATTTGGAATTTGAGACATTTAGAAATAAACTACTTCCTGGACAAAAAGAAGAATGGAAGATTAAAATTAAGGGGAAGAAAGGAGAAAAAGTGGCGGCAGAAATGGTTGCTGCATTATATGATGCTTCATTAGATGCTTTTCGTCCTAACTATTGGGGCTTGGATGTGTTGTATTATGATTACAGTAACAGGTACTGGCAAAGTAATTCTTCCTTTTCTTATGCCAACTCAGAGTTGATGGCTTATCATTGGAATAAAGGGCTGACAGGGTTAAAAAGAAAAGTATACGACAGGTTAAACTGGTTTGGTTACCACTATGGAAACAGGTATAGAAATCGATATGAATATTATGATGGATACTATGAAGGAGATATGTTGTTTTCTTCTGAAATTGCTGAAGAAGAATCCATCATGGATGATGAAGATAGAAGTGGTGCTTATGGTTATGCTGAAAAATCCAAGAAAGACAGTAAGAATATGGATAATATGTTAAAAGCAGTTCCAGGAGTTGTTGCTGGTAACGCAAATATACCATCAAGAGATGCTACTACAGTTTCTGCAACCTTAGGAGGGGTGAAATCTGGAGAAGCTAATCAACAAGCAATAAGCGGGAAAGATTTTGCAGAAGTTAAAGCACGTAAGAATTTTGCTGAAACAGCCTTCTTTTATCCCCATTTGACTACAAATTCGGAAGGTGAGGTCATCATTAAATTTATCATTCCAGAGGCGTTAACTAAATGGAAATTTATGGGATTGGCACATACCAAGGATTTAAAAACTGGAATGATTTACGAAGAAACCGTAACCCAAAAGGACTTAATGGTATATCCAAATGCACCACGTTTTTTTAGGGAAAATGATAAAATGACCTTCAGTACTAAAATCACTAATCTTTCAGATAAAGCGTTAAGTGGAGGAGCTAAAATTTTCTTTTACGATGCATTAACATCTAAGTTAATTTCAGATAAATTAGTAGTCGGAAACGAGACACTTTCGTTTGCCGTGAAGAAAGGAAAGAGTACTTCTGTAAATTGGCAAATTGAAATCCCGGAAGGTTATTCGGCTATTACTTATAAAGTAATAGCAAAAGCAGGAAACTTCACAGATGGTGAAGAAATGGGGATTCCTGTATTAACTAATAGAATGTTGGTTACTGAATCAATGCCACTCCCAATCAGAGGGAATCAAACGAAGAGTTTTAAGTTCAATAAGCTCATAAACAATAACTCCAATACATTAAAACACCATAAATTAACATTAGAGTTCACCTCTAATCCAGCATGGTATGCAATACAAGCTTTACCTTATTTAATGGAATATCCTTACGAATGTGCTGAACAAACTTTTAGTCGTTTTTATGCAAACTCAATAGCATCACATATTGCAAATTCAAACCCAAAAATTAAAAACGTTTTTGAAAGCTGGAAAAAAAGTAGCCCAGAGGCATTTCTATCTAATTTGGAAAAAAACCAAGAATTAAAATCATTGATTTTAGAAGAAACGCCTTGGGTGTTAAATTCTCAAAATGAAAGTGAACGTAAGAAACGTGTTGGTTTGTTATTTGATTTAAATCGAATGAGTAATGAATTGGGTAGAGCAATGAAGAAATTACAACAATTGCAAGTTGCTAATGGTGGTTGGACATGGTTTAAAGGAATGCCAGAAAGTAGATACATGACACAACATATTGTAACAGGAATGGGTCATTTAGATCATCTTGGGGTGAAGAACATTAGGAGTGATTACAAGACATGGAACATGGTTCAAAAAGCCGTTCGTTATTTAGACAATAGGATGAGAGAAGATTATGATTGGTTGAAGAAGCACAGTGTGGATATGGAAAAGGATCATTTAAACAGCACAGTTATTCAATACCTATATGCACGTAGTTATTTCTTGAAAGATGTAGAAATTAATTCGAGAAACAAAGAAGCATATGCTTACTATCATGGGCAGGCTAAAAAATATTGGTTAAATAAAAGTAGGTACATGCAGGGAATGATTGCGTTGGCATTGCATAGAGATGGTAAACCAAAATCTGGTATTCAGGTGGAACATAAGATAATTGCTTCATTAAAAGAAAATGCAATTCTTCATGACGAACTCGGCATGTATTGGAAAGATAATAGAGGTGGTTATTATTGGTATCAAGCCCCTATTGAAACACAAGCACTATTAATTGAAGCTTTTGATGAAGTGGCTAATGATAAAGAAAGCGTAGAAGCAATGAAAGTATGGTTGTTAAAACAAAAACAAACGCAAGATTGGAAAACAACTAAAGCAACCACGGAAGCTTGTTATGCTTTATTGCTTAGAGGAACTGATTTGTTAGCAAGTGATCAATTGGTAGAAATAAAAGTATGAAATGAACTTATTGACCCTAAAAAACTGGATGATGTAAAAGTAGAAGCAGGGACGGGTTACTTTAAAACATCATGGAATAAAACAGCCATTAAACCAAAGATGGGGAATGTGACTGTTTCCAAAAAAGATGATGGCGTTGCTTGGGGTGCAATGTATTGGCAATATTTTGAACAATTGGATAAAATTACGCCAGCAGAAACACCATTAAAATTGGTTAAGAAATTATTCTTGCAACGTAATTCTGATTCAGGACCAGTAATAACACCAATTGTTGAAGGGACAAAATTAAAACCAGGCGATAAAATTAAAGTTAGAATAGAGTTGAGAGTAGATAGAGATATGGAATATGTACACATGAAAGACATGAGGGCAGCCGGGTTAGAACCAATTAATGTATTCTCAGGGTACCGTTATCAAGATGGATTAGGGTATTATGAAAGCACAAAAGATGCTTCTACAAATTTCTTTTTTGATTACTTAAGAAAAGGAACTTATGTTTTTGAATATCCGTTGAGGGTAAATATGAGTGGAGATTTCTCCAATGGTATAACGAGTATTCAATGCATGTATGCGCCAGAATTCACTTCTCATTCAGAGGGTATTAGAGTAAATGTTGGAACAAAAAAATAATTCAAACAAGAATAGAATTAGTGTTTAATTTTTTTCATTTATATTTGCTCCTAAATCTATTTTAAAATGAAAGGATTAACGTATTTTTTTGCAGTAATTATTGCCTTCTCAATCACCGCTTGTGGTAGTGGTACTGATGAAACTGTTGATGAAACGCTTGAAGCGGTAGAATTGAAAGGATTCGAAGAACTAAACCTATCTGAATGGGGGTTTGATTTAACTGTAATGGTTCCAGAAGCTGAAATTCATGGAGCACCTGAGGTGGTGCTTACCGAAAGAGGAGCATTGGAAATAGTTGTCGGATTGGATTTTGGTTTAGAGATTATGTTTGGTGAAGGAGACATCGCATTGTTAAAAATGGATTTACAAGATGATTTAGTTTTTACTTCAGAAATTATTAAAGAAGAAGAAAATGCAATCATTTACACACAAGATATTCCGGATTCTGGCGTTAAAACACAAAATCATTTCTTATACAAAGCAGAAGTTGGCACAGATATTTTTGAAGTTAGAGATGTAATAGATGGAGAATACGGATCTGGTATGATTGAAAAAATGCTAGAAGCGGCAAAAACGATAAAGGCAACAAACAAGCCAGGGGAAGTAGCTGCTTAAAAATAAACTAAAGATATTCAAAGCCCTATTCTAGTTTTTCAGAATAGGGCTTTCTTTTACAATGAAAAATAGATTAAAATATAGTGCTTTTTTTATGATCGTTCTTATCGCAGTATCATGCGGTAATGGAAAAGAGGAAGTTCCTGAAGGTGTAATTCCACAAGAAAAAATGGTGGAGGTTCTTACAGAAATAGAGTTGACACAGGCACTTATTAAACTTAAGTTCTCAAAACAAGATAGCACGATTAATCAACAACTATTGTTTGAAGAAGTATATACTGATTTCAGTATTTCTAAAGAGCAATTTAACATCAGTTTAGTTTACTATTGTGAACATCCTAAGGCATTGGAAGAAATGTATGTAGAAGTAATAAATAACTTATCCGTAAAGCAAACGGAGTTCCAAAACAATTAGCACCTTTTTTCAGAATAAATTTTTCAGTGAAAACACCTATTTAGAAGCAACTATTTGTGGTAAAAATACGTATTGGTACCATGATATTGTTTATATTTAATAATTAACTGTTTATATGTTAAATTTATTTTGCATCCTAATATGAAAAATTTTACACTAATACCTACAATTGTTACTTCAATTTTCTTACTATTTTCCGTAGTGTCAAACGCTCAGGTGGCAGGGGTAGAAGGCAAAGAAAAGCCTACAGTTACTGAGAGTCCTGCAAAAGCAGTTAAACATGTCCCTTCAGAAAATTTAAAAGGTACAGCTAAAGGAAAAACACAAAAGAGCAATAGCTCAAATGAGAGAATTTATCCTCAAAATATTAGCAATCAAACAATTAACCTGAATACTCAAAAAATTCACCCAGATTTAATAAGAAGTGAAAAAATCATCAATCAGGAGATAAAAGTGTTGAAAAATGCAATTAAAAAGAATAAGTCTGATGAATCTTACCTAAAAGAACTTAAAAAACAATTGATTACTTTAAAGTCTACCAAGAAGTATTTAAAAAAGAACAATTTAAACTAATTTCCTATGGCTAAAATTTACAATATAAAATCATTAAGACGGCTATCTTTAGTTGGGCTTTTTAGTTTTTTAACTGTTCTCTCTTTTGGACAGGCTTTAGTGAATAACCCATGTGGTTTTGCTGGAGCAAATCAATGGCCTTTAGATGGAACATGTTACAATGTCTCAACTGCAGGAATGACCCCTTTGTTTAATCCAGGATCATGTAATTCTTCAGGGGTTGATGATGGATGGGGGTGGTTTGTTGGTGATGGGAATGCCATTACAGTTGCCTTTAACCCGGGGAATGCTTATGATCCAGTGCTGCATGTCTATGATGCAACTGCGGGATGTGGAGCTATAGTTTTTCAAGGATGTTCTGATAATTGTTGTAACAATGCCAATGAATCTGTGGCATTTGGTTCTGTTTTGGGAAACATATACATCATCAGACTTCAAGATTGGAACAGTAATGCTACAATGACTGGTTGTTTATCTGTAACCACTACCGGAGGCGGTGGCGGAGGCGGTGGCGGAGATGATTGTGCCAATGCTGATCGAATAGATTGTGGAGACCCTGTACTGGTTGGAGAAACAAGTGTAGGAAATACAAATGACCAAGGAAGCTATACTTGCCATACAACTGGTGCACCATTTTTTACCCCAATTGCTACACCAGGTGGAGATCATTATTATGTGGTTCAATGGCCAGATGCTGCCAATGGTGGGGCGATTAGAATAAACCTTACCAATGTGGTTGATGGAAACGATACTTATTTAGAATTAATTGCTTTAGGGAACCCATGTGCACCACCAGCTTGTGATGATGGTGGACAGTTAACTATTGCTACTGGTTTGTTTGGTACTGCAACTAATTTTCTTGAATATAACGTAGGAGCGGGAGTAGCTGATTATTATTTTGTAGTAGACTCCCAAAATGATGGAATAGACAGCTATGACATAGAGGTGACTTGTTTTACAACCGGATTGGAATTGGATGTAACCAATGGGTGCGCAGCAATACCAGCTGGACAACCAGCTAATCAAGGGTACTATCAAACATGGGATGGGGCAGCGCCACCAGCTACTCAAGATCCAGCATTAATGACTGGAACCTATACGATTTGTGAAAACGTTTACATTATGAATGTTGGTTGGGAGTGGTTAAAGTATTTTGATGTGACCTTAGGGGCATGTTGGACTAATCCAACTAATTTTACGCCAAATGGAAACAATACTGGATTTCATTCATTATGTGGCGGTGCTGCTACAGGAACTTGGAATGCTAATTTAGCAGGGAATGTTATTTCTTGGGATTTTACACACCCGACACAAGGTGGTTGCGGAAACCCAGCATGGGGTGATGGAAACTTGCTGAATAATAATTATACCTGTCAATTGTATACGTTCTGTTATGATGCAAATGTAGATCCAGCATGTAATGCCAATACAGGTTTTCAAAATGGAGTTAGTGCAACTGATGATGGTATTGGGGCAGGAGCAGGATCAGGAGTTAACCCTTCTAATATTACGTTGGGAACAACTAGCCCAACGGTTTTACCAGTAACACTGGTATCATTTACTGCACAAGCTGTTTTAAATGAAGGTAAATATGGAGTTATATTGAACTGGAGAACAGCCGCAGAAATTAACAATGATTTCTTTACGATTGAACGCTCTACAGATGGAATTAATTTTGAGTATGTATTAGAAATGCCCGGTGCTGGAAACTCTACTTCTATAAATAATTATATAACGGTAGATGAAGATCCTTACAAAGGAGTAAGTTATTATAGATTAAAACAAACTGATTTTAATGGCGCTTCTGAGTATTTTGATATGGTATCGGTGAATATTTCCAATATTGACGATTTAACCTTGTTCCCTAACCCGGTAACATCTGACTTAAACATTTCGTTGAAATCTAAGAGTGAGCAGTCAGAAATATATGTGAAAATATATAACATTCAGGGAAGCTTAATTGTAAATCAAAAAAACGCTTTAGTGAAAGGATTAAATGAAATTGCAGTGGATATGAATAAATATTCACAAGGATTATATTTTGTTACTGTTGAGTATGGCAATCAAATCCAAAAACTCAAATTTTTAAAAGAATAAATTTGCTTGAAAAAGTAAAAATTTCTATAGCCTTTTTTCTCATTATTTATTCAGGATAATTACTGCGTATAAACCCTTACGTAGAATTAAAGCAACCATCTATTTATTTTTTTTCGTCTAATTTGCGTTAGTAGGGAAATATTGGTGTTTTATAGAAAAAATCATAGGATTAGTCTAATTTTTTAAATAAAACTAAGCTTTAAGTTAAAAAATTCACATTAATTGATTTATAAGGACTGTAGGTCTAATTTTGTTAATCTAAACTGTTTAGATCTAATTAAAATTAACAACAATTTAAAATTAACAACAATGAATAAGTTTTTACAAAAAACGGCTGCTATTGTATTAATACTTACAGGTGTTACGCTTAATGCACAAAACGTAGGAATAAATGCAACAGGTGCTGCTCCAGATGCAGGTGCATTATTGGATATTTCTTCAACAAATAAAGGGTTGTTAATTCCTCGAGTTAGTATCGCTAATTTAGCTACCATTGCTCCTGTAACAGGTAGTGCAACAGTAAGTATGTTGGTGTATAATACCAATGCAGGTACAGGGTTAGGT
>JAJCYO010000020.1 GCA_029262875.1 Flavobacteriales bacterium | reverse complement strand
ATTAGGGTTAAAACCAATTGTTGTTGTAAATAAAGTAGACAAAGAGAACTGTACTCCGGGTTTAGTACAAGATGCTGTGTTTGACCTGATGTTTAGTTTAGATGCTACAGAAGACCAGTTAGACTTTGTGACCATTTTTGGATCATCAAAAGTGGGTTGGATGAGTTTGGATTACGAAAAACCAACAACAGATATTAAACCATTACTGGATACCATCTTAACAGAAATTCCTGAGGCACCTTACAATGAAGGAACATCGCAAATGCAAATTACATCATTGGATTACTCAAAATTTGTAGGAAGAATTGCCATTGGGCGTATTTTTAGAGGAGACTTAGCCGAAAACAAGGATTACATACTTTGTAAGAAAGATGGTGTTCAGAAGAAAGTAAGGATCAAAGAGCTTTATGTCTTTGAAGGAATGGGTAAGGTGAAGGTGAGTTCTGCAAGAAGTGGAGACATTTGTTCTATAGTTGGTATTGAAGACTTTGAAATTGGGGATACATTAGCAGATGTGGACAACCCAGAGGAAATGCCAAGAATTTCTATTGACGAACCAACCATGAGTATGTTGTTTACCATTAACAACTCTCCATTTTTTGGTAAAGAAGGTAAATTTGTTACTTCTCGTCACTTAAGAGATCGATTGTACCAAGAGATAGAGAAAAACTTAGCCTTACGTGTAGAAGATACGGATACGGAAGATAAATTTAACGTTTTTGGAAGAGGGATTCTTCACTTATCTGTATTGATAGAAACAATGCGTAGAGAAGGTTATGAATTACAAGTGGGGAAGCCACAAGTAATTTATAAAGAAATAGATGGTCAGAAGAATGAGCCATTTGAGACATTAGTAATTGATGTGCCAGAGGAGTTTTCTGGTAAGGCCATTGATTTGGTAACACAACGAAAAGGTGATATGTTGGTGATGGAACCAAAAGGCGATTTACAGCATTTAGAATTTGACATTCCTTCTCGTGGATTGATTGGTTTAAGAAACAATATGCTTACAGCAACTGCTGGTAATGCAGTAATGACACATCGTTTTAGAGAATTTTGTCCTTATAAAGGTGAAATTCCTGAGCGTAATAAAGGATCATTCATTTCGATAGATGCTGGTCAGGTTACTGCATTTGCATTAAACAGGTTGCAGGATAGAGGTAGATTTTTTGTGGATCCAGGAGCGATTATTTACAAAGGACAAGTCATCGGAGAACATTCTAGAGACAATGACCTAGAGATTAACCTGATTAAAGGGAAGCAATTAACGAATATGCGTAAATCAGGTTCTGATGAAGCTGTTAAAATTGCACCTAAGGTTAACTTTTCATTAGAGGAGGCCATGGAGTACATACAAGCAGATGAGTACTTAGAAGTAACACCAGAGAGCTTGAGAATGAGAAAGATTTAATGGGCATTGAATTAAAAATAGCAACTGAGGTTGATGAGCAGAGAGCTGATTTCTTGGTTACTATGATTAATGAGGTCTATGAACTATCCGAAGGAAACATCTGGATAGATGATTATGACAGAATTTCTAAAGGGCTCCTCCTTAATTGTATTCGAAATAAGGAACTTTTACTAGCCATTAAAGACGATGAAGTCTATGGGTGCATACATTTGGAACAAGTTGATGATGCAACCTGTAAATTCAAGATGTTAGTGGCTAATCCAAAATTTAAGGGAACGGGAGTTGGATCTCTGTTGGTTGATTTTGCTGAGCAGCAAGCTAAATCTTATGGTGCTGCAACCATGCATCTGGAGTTGTTGGTTCCTACTGAATTTATTCACGAAGACAAAGTCTTTTTGCACGATTGGTATACGCGAATAGGTTATCGTAAAATAGCAGAGCATGATGTTGATTATGTACATCAGGGAATTTCTGATTTTCTGAAAGTAGGATGTGTTGCAAAGATTTATGCAAAAACATTATCTGATTTATAAAAATCATGTATTTACTTCTCTTTTTTTATACCCAAAATGGGAGTACTTTTGCGAAATTAAATTCAATGTAATAGGCAGGTAAATGGAAATATTTCTTCAAACGGACACATGGATAGCGTTGCTAACGCTTACTTTTTTAGAAATTGTTTTAGGGATAGATAACATCATTTTTATATCTATTGTTGCCGGGAAGCTACCTGAGCACCAACAAAAACGAGCACGATTAATAGGGTTGAGTCTTGCTTTAATTACACGTGTGTTGCTATTGTTTGGAATTACATGGCTCATCGGTTTAACAGAAACAGTTGTTTCGGTGCTTGAATTTGACTTAAGCTGGAGGGATATTATATTGTTTGTTGGTGGATTGTTTCTATTGGCTAAAAGCACCTCAGAAATTCACCATAAGGTAGAAGGAGTTGAAGAGGAGAAGTCAGTAAAAAAGGTATCTGCGTTTAGCAAGGCCATTGTTCAAATCGTATTGTTAGACATCATCTTTTCATTTGATTCAATACTAACAGCAGTAGGCCTTACCGATGAAATTAAATTGATGATTATTGCTGTCATCTTATCCATTATTGTGATGATGATATTTGCAGGAGCGATTAGCGAGTTTATTAATAAGCATCCTACATTACAAATATTGGCCTTGTCATTTTTAATTTTAATTGGTTTTATGCTTATCGTGGAAGCACTGCATTACCATGTTCCTAAGGGGTACATTTACTTTGCGGTATTCTTTTCTTTATTGGTAGAAGTCATTAACATTAGAATGCGAAAGAAAAGCAATAAAGACTTACAATAAAAAAGCCCCAACATTGTTGAGGCTCTATATCATTTTTGGTGAAAGTTATTCTTCTTCAACTTTAACCACCTTTTTAATGGCATCTTTTCCATCCTTAGTTTTATACTTGTAAGTATGCGTTGTTACATTTTCTTTTGAGCAACTTTTTCCCTTAGAACATTTTGATTTAGAACTACAAGACTTGCTTGCACTGCTACAAGATTTAGAGGAAGAACAGCTTTTCTTTCCGTGACAACTCTTAGCATAAGAAGCACATTTTCCGTGGTATCCTTCACCATGTCCGTCATAAGAAGAACTACATTTAGTAGAAGATTTTTCGCATTTTGATTTACCGTGACAGTTTCCACAACACATGTGCATTATTACAGCAACAATGAACATTGTAGCCAGCGTAGTAAGAACTGAAACGAGAATTGTTTTTTTAGTATCCATATCTTTTGTTTTGATTTAAACTAATTTGAAGTAAATATAGGATAAAAAACGCTGCCCTTAATTTATATTTTTTAACAATAATGAAACTTCTTGTTAAAATAATCGTTTATCATTAAAAATCACAAGGCATTAAATCAAATTATATTGAAAACATTTTACTAAGAATTAAAATCGCAAATCTCTTTTAAATTCTAACGAAAAGAACGAGTGCGCGAAAATGTTTAACCAATTAATTTGAGGATTATGCTAAAAAAAATCACCCCACCCATTATAGCTGTTTTCTTTGTAACATCAGCTGCTGCTCAAGAAAATCAAGGCGCAATTAACGACAATTACAATCCTGTAAATGGTCAGTACATTAATCCATCAAACATCGTGGATGCAAAACCATGGTTAGACATTAACATTATTGGAGCAAGTGCGTTTGTTAGAAATAACTATGCTTTTTACCCTAAAACTACTTTATTGAATTTCAGTTCATTCGAAAACGAGCCGAGTTTTAATAATGATGTAAAAACGATTAATGGTTATGCCGATTTTGATGTGAGAGGTCCCTCTGCGAGTATAGTGTTGGGGGAGCATGCCGTTTCTTTATTCACCAATATTAGGGGAATGGTGAATGTCACTAATGTTCCAGGTGTAGTAGGAAAAATGGCTACTGATGGAGGAATTACTTGGGCGGATACTGGGTTGTATAACGTAGACAATACAAGAATAAAATCAATGAGCTGGGGAGAGTTGGGTTTAACTTATGGTAAAATTTTAAATGTGAAGGGTCATAATATGTTAACGGGGGCGATTACCGTAAAACGATTGTTTGGGTTTCAGAATGCTTCTGTATTGGTGGATGATGCCACTGTTGATGTTTTTAATTTAGAAAGTGCCAGTTTATTAAGTACAAATAGCAAATACTCCTATGCTGAGCCAAGCTTTAATGCAGGAAGAGGTTGGGGGACTAACATTGGTGTAACCTTCAAAAAGATGAAAAAAGATGTGACACATTACATTCCACATTCAAGGTTTAGCGGTTGTGAGCAAATCAACTATAAGTACAAAGTAGGGGTTTCTTTATTGGATCTTGGATACATTAATTTTAAAGAAGGGTCATACTATGGAACCTACCAAGAAAATACAATCATAGATGACCTCAATTCTGCTGAAGACGTTAGCAACGAGACAGAAGCCATAAAGGAAGGAACAAAATTTACTGCTGCTTTACCTGCCGCTGCTTCTGTTCAAGTAGATTATAATGTAAATGATAAGGTGTATTTAAATGGAACGGTTATACAGCGCATTCCTATGGCCAATACTTATGGTGTAGAAAGAGCTAATTTATTAGCGGTTTCAGCACGATACGAAACTAAATTTTTAGGGATAGGATTGCCAATTACACTTCAGAATTACGATTATAAAAGCACCCAATTGGGCTTGGCTATCCGACTTGCAAATTTGACCATTGGATCTGATAATTTCTTGCCCATATTTATTAAACATGATGTAAAAGCAGCAGATATCTACTTCAGCTTAAAATTAACGATCTTTAAAAGCCCAGCTTGTAAAGAAAAGAAAGGAAAAAAATCTGGTCGTAGAGGAACGGTAAATTGTCCGGCCTGGGATTTTTAAAGAGGCATCTAATCCTGTGTGTTTTTTGTAATTGGTTGTATCGTTTTATGCTATCTTTACCACGCTGAAAAACAGATTATTTAACCATGCCAATAACATTTAAGGAGTTAAAAGGACCAAAAGGGTTGCCCGTTATAGGTAACCTCCATAAGATTGAATTGGAAAACATGCACAACCAATTAGAGGGTTGGGCAGATGAATATGGAAAGGTGTACAAGCTCATTTTAGGGCCATCTAAACTAACTGTAATTACGGATCCAGACATTACCCAAGAAATACTAAGGGAACGGCCGGGTAAGTTTAGAAGAATGGTTAAGATGGACGAAGTAATGGAAGAGGTTGGGGTTCATGGTGTTTTTAATGCAGAAGGTGAGGAATGGAAAGCACACCGAAGAATTGTAAACAAAGGCTTGGATGTAAAACACCAACAGCAATTCTATCCAGAAATTATAACATCGGTAGAGCGCTTGTTTAATAAATGGAACAACATGGTCGATCAGGATCAATCGTTCGACATCCAACAAGACTTACTTCGTTTTACGGTAGATGTAACCACCTCACTGGCATTTGGATATAAAATGAACACCTTGGAAGAGGAGGGAGGAGTGATTCAGGAGCATTTGGAAAAGATATTTCCAATGATTTTTAAACGGATAAATGCTCCCATTCCTTTTTGGCGTTATTATAAAACGAAGACGGATAGAATTTTCGATCACGCAGTGGTTGAGATCAATAAATTGGTAGATGAATTTATAGCAAGTGGTAAAGAGCGATTGATTGCTCAGCCTGAGTTAAAAACAAAACCATCTAATTTTTTAGAGAGTTTATTGGTGGCAGCAGAGGAAGAGGACAGCTTGACTGATGAAGATGTTAGGGGAAATTTACTAACCATATTGATGGCTGGAGAAGATACTACCTCTCACACCTTGGCATGGACCATCTACTTATTGGCACAGCATCCAGAAATTCAGACAAAACTGCATAATGAAGCCAACAAAATATTAGGAGAGAAGCGATGGTTGGAAAATTACAGTGACCATACATCCTTGGTTTATGCTGAAGCGGTAGCTATGGAAACCATGCGTGTTAAGCCGGTTGCTCCATTATTGCTAAACGAGCCCATTGAGGATGTTGAAGTTGGTGATTATTTGTTTAAGAAGGGGAGTAGGTTGCTAATAGAGTCTCGTTATGCTGGAATGCAAGAAGAGTACTTTACCAACTCAAACCAATTTAATCCTGAAAGATGGATCAAGCAGGAAAAAGGAAAATGCCCTATGGGACACGATACCAAAGCATTTGTTCCTTTTGGTTCTGGTCCAAGATTTTGTCCGGGGAAAAACTTGGCTTTATTGGAAATGAAGTTGGTCTTGTCCATGTTGATGAAAAACTTTTCCGTTGAATTGATTACACCTAAAGAGGATGTAAGAGAGGTGATGGCGTTTACCATGATGCCATCAAGCTATCTGGTTAAGCTGGCCAGAAGAAAATAATTTTCAGCTCCATGTAACTTTTTGCTTTTTCGTTACACTTACTTTATAGAACGCATAATGTGTTGCAAATGATGAAAGGAAAACAACAAGAAAAATTCTTAACACTCTACGAACCAATTCATGATAGGTTTGAACGTTTCTGCAGAGCCAGAGTGTTTGGAAATATGGAGTATCAAGATTTAATGAATGATACGTTGTTGCTTGCTTTTCAAAAATTGGATACGCTAAAATCTGAAAAAGCTTTTTTATCATTTTTAATTGGCATTAGCGTTCGAATATTAGCTAATCATCACAAAAAAAAGAAAGAAGATTCAATCGCTGAACCGACCAATTTTGACCTGCAAGATGCCAATGCCAATACTGAAAGGGATGCGGAAGTGTATATGCTGTATAAAGCTTTAGCATTGTTGCCTGAAGAACAAAGAGAGTGTCTCATTCTATTTGAAATTTCGGGTTTTTCAATTAAGGAAATAATGGAGATGCAAGATGCATCTGAATCGGCAATAAAGCAACGATTAAAAAGAGGTAGGACAAAATTGATTGAGATTTTAACGTTTGAATCGGACTATAAAACTGAGGAGGTGCAAAATGGAACAAAATGAAAACAAACGATTAGACGAATTGTTTAATCAAGCCAAAAATGAACCTTCTAAAGTTTCTTTTAAAGAAACAGAAGCGAAGTTTCTAAAATCCAGCGCGAGCTTTAGTAAGGGCGCAAAAGGAGGGAAGCTTGCGCAATTTTCTAACCTAAAAACGATAATTATGATATCTACAATAAGTGCAGTAACGATAGGAGCTACAGTGTTAATTTACAATTTTTCAGCACCAACAGGTGCTGAGAAACAGGAGTACCTAACAGACAATGCAATGGACGACTCAACATTAATTATGGAAGAACATGAAACTGTTGTGAATACCTATTTAAAAAGAGTAGAAATGGTAAAAGCTGATTTTCCTTTGGCTTTATTGGTGCCAAGTGAATTGGTGGTGAATTCGAAACACGCTGGTGTTGAGTTAGTGGATACCTTAAAGAAAAAACCAAGTACCGATAATAATGCCATTAACCATATCGTGGACACTTCATATCGTTTTCCGAAATTGACTTATGAGGAAGTGAAAGCCAACGGAAAGCGGAAAAAGAAAATGATCAAGCTCTTATCTAAACGCATGGCGTACGGTTACCTTCGGATTCCTGGGGGTGAAATGACGGTAAACAAGAAAGCCGTTAAAGTGGAGACTTTTGACATGAAACAAACGGAGGTAACAAACTTACAGTACAAAACATTTTTGTTTGATTTATTGATTCAAGGAAGAGAAGATGATTTTTTGATTGCCAAACCGGATCAGCAGATGTGGGTGAAAGAATACAAATACAGTTTTAACCAACCTATGGTAGATCATTATTTCTCTCATGCGGCTTACAATGAATACCCAGTAGTTGCAGTTAGTAGGAGAGGAGCAGAAATGTTTTGTGAGTGGTTGTCATCCGAGATAAATAAAACCAACGCCAAAAAACTAAATGGACTGGTTTGCAAAATGCGTATTCCAACATCAACAGAGTGGATGTATGCTGCTTCTGGCGGAGGAACCCATTTCCCATACCCTTGGGGCGGACCTTATTTGCGTAACGCTAAAGGATCATTTTTAGCCAACTTTAAGCCGATGAAGGATAACTACAAGATAGATGGTGCTTTTCATACCGCTAAAGTAAGCTCTTATCCTCCCAATAAGTTTGAATTGTATTGCATGAGTGGGAATGTAGCAGAAATGGTTGATTATGTTGAAGAAAATAATTTGCCGGGAACGAAAGGGGGGAGTTGGACAAGTGTTGGACAAGAGCTTCAAATAGTAGATGGAAAGGATCGATTTAAAGGAAAAACAACACCATCGGTAAATGTTGGGTTTAGGCCTGTTATTACGTATGTCAAAAATGGAGGAGGAGCGGTGTCATACAAACCAGACATTACGGTTACACCTCCTGGAACTGTTAAATTTGGGCCTGGGCTCTTTTTTGACAAGACAGAGATTACCAATTTTAATTGGCAAGAATACGTGATGTGGCAGGTAAAGACTTATGGAAAAAGATCGCAGGAACACATCAATGCCTTGCCGGATACCTTGGTTTGGAAAAGTAAGTTAGCTTACAACGAGCCTTATGTTACGTATTATTTTAACCATCCGGCTTACAATAACTACCCAGTAGTTGGAATAAGTTATGAGCAGGCTGTTGATTTTTGTAAATGGAGAACGGATAGGGTAAAAGAATTGTATGAAATCCAGCAATTAAAGAATAAGAAAGCCATTTATCCAGTAAATTTTGAATACCGTTTACCAAGTAAATTGGAATGGGAACGCATGGCCAATGTAGGGTATTCTGAAAAAATGATGAAAAAAATTATTGGAAAATACAAAGGAAAGAGTTTGGCTAACTTTAGAAAAGGAAAAGGTGATAACATGGGGGTTGCTGGAGATTTGAATGACAATGCCGATGTAACAGCTCCAGTAGAATCGTATTGGCCAAATGCTTTAGGCTGTTATAATTTAATTGGCAATGTAGCAGAAATGACAAATGTGAAAGGGATAGCTAAAGGTGGAGCATGGAATCATGAGGAGGACGACATTGCCATAGAAAAGGATTTTAACTATGCAAAACAAAGTGCTTGGTTAGGGTTTAGATGTGTGTTTGAGGTGATGGAATAGGTAGTAGGTATTTATACTTAGTGACACCTATGTAAATATCCGTGAAAAGACGGAAATAAAATTGATATTTTATGCTTACATTTACAATCTAAACGATTTAGATGCCTTGTCTAAATAGTTGTTAATAATACCTTGTTTTACAAACCCGAATCATAATGGTTCGGGTTTTCTTTTAATTAAGGAGACAGAATGGTGATATCGAATCTGTATGATTTGTATATTTGACGTATGGAACCTCCTAAAGATAAGCCTCATTGGATTATAATTGCTTTAACGATTCTTTCATTTGTGATTATGATTGGATTGCCAATCGTTTTGATATTTACAATCTTCTAAAACTCTGGTAATTGGAGGTGTTTAAATACCCAATTAATTCGAGTAGGCGAGAATAAGCGTTTTAATTACAGAAGCGAGGGGATAGTAATATCAGATACCGTATGATAAATACTATATCATGAATACTTTCGTTATCTATCTATGAAATTCTTAATCTTAATAACTATCGGATGCTTGACATTATTTTCTTGCTCAAATAAGGGGGAGTGTGTAGATTGCCAAATAACAGGAGTTATTAATGGTCAAACTGTTTCAGAAGGAATGGACTTTTGCGAAGATGCCTTTCAATCAAGCCAAGATTATAGTACTCAAAAGAATTTTTATATTAATGAAGGGTATACTTGCACAGAGCAGTAACTAATCAGTATCCTACTTGGATGATAATCTAATTCAACTTTCTGTAATGGTTTTTGTTCTGAAAACCAATGAAATCAATACATTTAAAAGAGTAGAGTAGGAGTAACCATGTAATGATTGAGGAAATTTGGTATTTTTTGTATTAATAGTAATGACTAATTATGTCCTATGTTTAAAACCAAATCCTCTAAAATATCTTTACTTTTAGCAATCATTTTTGCAGCATTCAGCTATTATATGTATTCGGACATACCAAGTCCAATTGAGGTTTTTGGTAGAATTGAACAGCCGTCAGAGGTGGATTATCTGAGTCCTAAAAATCTTACGGTATATGTTTCTGCACTGGCTTCGTTTATATTATTATTCAATTCAGTTAAGGATAGAGGGCTCAAGAGGAAAGAATTAGAATTAAAAGAAAGAGAATTAGATCATAAATACGGTAAACAAAAATAAATATTATGACAGAAGAACAAGGAGATAGAATTATTGAATTATTAGAAACTGTTGTTTCAAAATTAGATAATATTGAAAGCCATGCTGATGGTATAGAAAATCATACTGGAAGAGAGGGCTTTCATTCAAGAGACTTAAAAGAGGTTTTAGGTCAACTTAGAGATATAGAAAGTTCAATAGTTGAGTTACAACAATAAACGATATGAAATCTCAAGAAATAGTTAAAGAAATTAAAAGTCACTATAAGGAAAATGAATATCATTTCATTCAACCACCAATAGATTCACTTGTCTTAACAGAATCTAAAAAACAATGGGGATTACTCATGGATGAAGTTAATTCTGATTTAATATTTCAAATGAGAGCCGTTAATGCAATAAATGAAGAATATAACTATAAGGCGGATAATAAAGTAGAAGTGTTATTGGTTTATGAATTACTTAATTTAGAGTTGGATGATGAATCTAAAAACTCTCTTAATTCTTTCGATCCCCATAAGGAATTGGGATTAAGTCTATTTCTTTTGAATGAAGCAGGAATCTGCTGATAAATATCTTTAACATAATACATTATTCGATTATCGCTTTTACAAGCAACTTCAGAATAAGGATACCTTACGTAATGCTTTATTACTAATGCAATACGTTGTAAACGGTTTTTGTTTTTGACATCAATATGTCTGACAATATAGTTCAATCATCATCTTAATTAATGGACTACATGAAATATTCATATAGTCAGTGAAGTAGTAGTTTAATCTACAGAGTAGTTCTCTATAGCTGTTTAACATACTCTGAAATATCAGTATATTTGAGATGAAGCAACTCTACGCTTGAAGTAGGCTTTTAAAACTATTTGTGATGAAAGTTAAAATACACTTTAACACAGAGATTGCGATTATAATAGTACTGTTAATAGCAGTATTCATTATTTCGTAAGTTTCAACTCAATGGCTACCCGAAATAGGGTGGCTATTGTTTTATACTGATATTTCAAAGAACATTCCCTTTTTAGGGTTATTTAACATAAAATTTCGTTATAAGGCTAAAGGATTCGGTTAGAATGTCCTGTGTTTTATCAACGGATATTATGTTACTTAGCTTGGGTTAATAATTTAGTTAAAACTTTTCACAAATCTGCAATGTTTCGAGAGCTTGTAAAGCGTAGAAATATTAAGTAGATTTGTGAAAAGTTTTAACGTCCACAAGAAAACATTGCGAGGTACGAGTGTATTGTTTTTGTAGTGGAAATTATTAAAAGGTGTGAGGGGTTAAGTGAATAGAATAGAAAAAATACAATTCCTACTGGAAGAATTTTACAACCCAGAGAATCCTACTGCAAATCATAACTTAGTGCTATCTGAATTTTATGGTAAGTTTCAACCAAAAGACATTCACGAGATAATATACAAATTGGAGAAAGACGGGTATTTAACTAACATTGAATTTTATAAGGGTGGTGTTGGTGGTAATATAACTTTTGAAGGTGGATTGTTTTATGAATCTGGTGGATATGCTCAACAATTAAAAGATGTTAAATCAAAAAGGTTTCGTCAGAGTCTCTCAAATATAATAGTGGCTTTTGGGGCTGGTTTAGCAGGTCTGTACGCTCTTTGGCAGATTTACATAGGAATCTTAAATCACTTCTGTTGCCATAATTAAATAATTTCTTAAACCACATTATAATAGGTAACCACATACATTAGAGTCTTTGCGGCTATTTAACATAATTAGATGTTATGAGACCATCCATGCGGATCGATTCTATTTGTATTTTTTCAATGGGCTATTCTTAGTTAGTAATAGTGAGTTAAAAATTAAGGTTATATTTGTTGTTGGTGGAGATTGCAGGGAAAGTCCATTTTCGCAAAATTTGAAACTTTCCTTGCTTTCTCTACCTTAATACTGGTAGGGTTAGGAATAAGATAATTACAGGGACCGCAAAATCCCGCCATCTTATTTCTTTCTCTACCTTAATACCGATAGAGTTAGGAAGGTCTTTGGGGTTTATTCACTCATTCTCCTTTTCCCTTTCTGCTCTACCTTAATTTTTAACATTAGATTGCATTATTCTTCTTACCCTATTTCTTAGTAGTCCATGGAAAAATCAAACGCTTTGGCTGAGTTTTTATAACACAATATTATGTTAATTAGTCTTCGGGTTTAAAAACTCTGGTATTTGGGGTTATTTTCAGAACCCAAATAACTCTCGTAGGAGAGAGTAAGAGTTATTAAACAGAAGCGTGAGCCTACAAGTTAAAGATACGTAAAAAAGTTCAAATAACCTTGTTTTTAGCTGTTTATTTTATGGTTATTTTAGTAGGTATTATATGATTCATTATCTTTGGTAAATGTCAGATTCTACAGACTTTAAAAGAAAACGAAAGAATGTAATAGGAATATCTTTAGTTATAATTCTTGTTCAATTTTA
>JAJCYO010000019.1 GCA_029262875.1 Flavobacteriales bacterium | reverse complement strand
GCTTTAAACAAAAACAAAAGAAAAGCAACGGTAACGGCAGAAACTCCACTTACTGTTCTATGGATTTCTTCCAAAGGATTAAAAGAATTGGTAGATGATTATGAAGAAATTGGCGAAAAAATATGGAACATTACTGCTGTTCGCTATGCTTATTATTTGTTAAAGGACATTGCCCCATTTGATAAGTTAAGCAAAAATCAATTTAGGGCATCACTTAAAAAAGGTAAAGTGATAAAGCGTTCTGCAGAGGAGAAAATTGACTTAATAGATAAAACTGCAGTCTTAATAAGTGGCGTTGTAAGTTGTGATGGAAATGAAACTGAGGCTCCATCAGTTTTGTCGGATAAGATGTATACCGCTAAAAATGAGATTAGAATTTTTATCAATGACGATTTAGCGTAATATCTTACGCACAAAAGCCACAGTAAAGTAACTCATTAAGAAAAGACCTGTCCAACCCTCCACAACGGAAACCCCTCTACTAAAACCTGTTGGGTAATAATCGCCATACCCTATGGTTAAAAATGTGATGGCACTGTGGTAAAAGCAAGTTTGAAAGTAACTTAACCCATCATTTGCCCCAACAGAATTAACAATCCCTCCTACTTCCATAAACGGCAATACTAAGTATACAAGACTAAACAATACATATACTATTATCATGCTAAACAATACTCTTAATGGACTGGTAGCATACAATCCCATTTTATCAAAAATGATCCATCTGAAAAGGTAATTGGGCAATTTGAACAAATACAAGCCACCTTTTCTAATTGCTTTTTGGTAGTCCGCTTTAAGTTCATATCGCTTAAATTGGATGTAGGCTTTATCTTCATCATCGTACTGACCACTTAAATCGAAATTCTCTTTAAGGATGTTAAACTGTTCTGCTTTTTGACGAAAAGAGGTTTCTTCTTGAGTCTTAATCAATCGTTTAATGTTATTTTTTCTCCAGTTGATAATAATTCTACCCAAATTACGCATCCCATTAAGGTAAAGCGTTTCAATTTTCACCCTATGGTTTAGTGGTTTTAAATCTACGATATCTCTAAGTACGGTATCAGAAAGATCGATGATCCTTGCATCTTTAACTGTTAAATCTAAAAACACATCCAAGCGAGAACCTTTAAACGAGAGCATTTTAGAACTACTTTCTGAAAAAGAAACTTGCCCTTTACCAAAATTCACATGTTCGAACAACACTTCCGCATCACCAAAATCAACCAATTTAAACGACATATCACTAGTCCCGAATCGCGTAAACCTGAAATTAAATTTACCCTCAATTACCTCAGCCTCATCAAAAGTTACATAACCATTTCCAAAGACAGCACGTCTAAAATCAACTCGACCTGAACCAAACTCTACACGTCTAAAATCTACTGTTTGGCTACCAAACCTCGCTTTTTGAAAACTAATGTTTCCATTTCCAAACTTCGCATAATGAAATTTGACTTTACTGTCATAAAAGTTCACACTTTTAAACAAAGCATCCCCATTTCTAAAATTGGCATTAACAAATGAAACTAAACCACCGTAAAATTTTGAAGACCCGAATAAAACATCATGGTTGCCAAAATCAACATATTGAAAACTGATCTCTCCATTTCCAAACTCAGTATTCTTAAACTCAACATTGCTATCATCAGAAAATTGGCATTGGTAAAATGACACATTTCCATGCGAGAAAACCGTGTCATTGAACTTTACAACTCCTTTAAAATCAATGTATGAAAAATCGGTTCTAAGGCTACAATCAAAAAAGGCGTTCTCTGCAACAAAATTTTCGAGCTCAATGTGGGTTAAATCTTCAAATTCAATGCTCTTTTTATATTCTGATATGGAGAAATCTTTAACATAACACCTGGTTAAGTTGATGTCTTCTCCGTTTTTTAATTGGTTGTATATGGTTTCTTTAGCAACTAACCCATATTTGGTTTTCGTAACAAGCTTATTTTCAACATAAGTTTTAACTGTAACGGTTTGTTTACAGTTATTTTCTTCAAATTGAAAGGGCTCATTTAGAACCTCAATTTGATATGTAGCGATGTTACTTTCCATTACAGGATAAATATAACATTTTGCTTTAAATTATAAAATGAGCGAATTCAGGTTGTAATTTATACTTCGGCAGTTGCAATTGCTTGCTTCATATGCGCTTCAACAAACTGTTCTATTGTTTTAAAGAACTTGAGAATATCATCTTTATCATTCTGAGCATTAATGGTTACCAAGCGAACAAACTCGTTTTCTTGAAAAGAACCATAACCAACCAAAAGTTGAGATTCTTGATAAAGTTGAGTGCAAAGCTGCTGTGCTGGAATACCTTTATAGTTAAAGCAAATAGAGATAGAATCTTCTATTCCATAAGAGGTGTAATCTTCATTATTCTTGATGTAATCACGAGCAAAATCCGCCAACTCAAACTGTTTATCTACAATGGTTTCAAGTCCAATTGTTCCAACACTCTTCCAGAGCGTCCAAAACTTTAAGGCATCATTTCGTCTACCACATTGTAAAGATGTTTTCCCTAAATTAAATTCATCTCTATCTGTTTGATATAAGTAAGTTGCTTCACTTGAAAAAGAATCAAATAAAAACTTATTATCCTTTACCATAATTAAAGAACACGTGAGAGGGGTTCCTATCATTTTATGTGCATTAAAGCTAAATGAATCCACTAATTCAACTCCTTTAATTAAGTGTTTGTATTTTTTACTAAAAAGAACAGATCCACAATAAGCTCCATCAAGATGTAACCATATGTTATGTTCTTTACAGAAAATAGCGATTTCTTCAATAGGATCAAAAGCACCCAAAACGGTAGTCCCTGCAGTAAGGTTGACCAGCACTGGTTTTTTCCCAAATTGAATATCTTCAGTAATTTTTTCTTTTAACTCATTAATATCTATTCTCCCTAAATCGTCAGTGTTAATTTTCCTAACATTATCTCTTCCAATACCACAAAAGGCTGCATTTTTTTCAATACTATAATGTGATTCTACTGAAGTGTATACCATCAATTCAAGATGCATCATTCCATTATCTACAATAGTCGCATCATAGGAATCTCTAGCCAACAGAAGAGACATGAAATTGGTCATAGATCCACCGGAAGCAAAAGTTCCACCAGATTTTTCACCCCAGCCAATCATTTTACAAACTTCACTAATTATTGCTTTTTCTATTCCGACTTGTGGCCCTGCCGCTTTATAGGTGTACATACTATTGTTAAGCATAACGGCTAACAAATCACCCAGAACAGCTTTTCCATTTCTCCCACCAAACAACTGATTAAAAAAGGCATTGGTAGCAGTTCGAGGAGTCTTTAATACTAAATCTTGTACGGCATTTTTAAACCTTTCCTCATCTATTGGTTGATCAGAAAGATTAAGGTCTAATTTATCAAATAGCTCATCAGAAGAAACAAACTCTGCAACAGGGTTTTGTTTTTCATCTGCTAACAATTTACTCACTATGTCATTAAAAAGCTTTAAGCTATTATCCATATTAGAATTCTCCCTTTTTCTTATTTTTTTTTCGTTCAAAGAAAAGAGCCAAAATTGGCTCTAAATACATTTAAAACTCACTAAGTTGTGAGCTAATTTCATCATGTAAAGTTAGGTTTATTTTAATAGAAAATGAAACTTTAAATGAATGGATGAAGTAAAGTCCTCTAGCGGACGAATAGAAATTATCTTTATTCTGAAACTATTAATTTAATAGACGCACCGTGTGACAGCTTTACAAAATAAAGTCCAGGGGTTAATCCTTTATTTGAAAAGAACACTTGGTGAGTTCCTTTTTCCTGCACCCCTTGATCAATAGATTTAATAAATTGCCCATTTATATTAAAAAAAGAAATTATTACAACCTCTTCTTGCTCAATAACATACTCTATAGTACTGTTGCTATTCATAGGATTAGGGTAGACAACTACATCATTTTCATACTTAGCTAACTCCTTCACTGTGGTAATGGAAGGATCAGGGTAAATTTTTAATGAATCGTTGTAAACATTGCCAGCAGCAATGCTAATAAAAGTAGGATTTGTAACACCCGCTGAATAAAGTGTTAGAACCCCTGCATTATTGGACGGTGCGGTCCATTCAAATTGCCATTCTAATGAGTCATTAGACATATTACTAATTACATCTTTATGAGAGATATATTCTCTATTTGTAGGCCAACCCGCTTGCGTGAATGTTTGGTAGGCTGTTTTTGTAGAATCAAGGATATTATAAGCTCCAATCTTTGCTGTATTACTATCTAACATCGTTGATTCAAAACCAAAGACCGTATTTCCAAACTGTTTTACTTTTACATTAATTAGGTAAGTGGAATCTGGTTTGTAAAAATTCACTCCTCCATTAAACTCCATTGCGACACCTCCAACGGTATCATTCAATATTTCAAAAGCATGACAGTCATAACAAAGAGATTCATTAGGAGCGCCAGTTTTAGCTGCTGGAGGTATTCCTGAGAATTGATGTTGCTCGTTTAAATATGAACCACACACAACCTCTTCTTTATCAAAAGAATAGAATAAAATACCCGAAAATAATAATATGATTATCAAAAAATATTTCATGATTTTTAATTCGTGATGATTAACTTCTTTGTTCCAATAATGCCATCTCCTTTTAACTCTAAGTAATAAATACCTGGAGAAAGGTGTTCAACGGAAACTATGAATTTTTGTTCATCATTAAGCTCATCTGACAACACTAACTTTCCAACTGAGCTGTATATACTAATCGTTTTATTTTTGATGTTACTCAAGAACTCTAAAACAATGTTATCCGAAGCTGGATTCGGGTAAACAACAAACTGATTTCGTTCACCAATAACCTCAATACCAGTAGGCAACTCTCCGATATTAATATCATCAATATACAAGTTGTTACCCCCATCTGTAACATTTACTATTTTAACCTGTACGTACTGTTCTACCAAATAAGTGTTTAATAAAATTGTAGCTGTTGCCCATTGAGTAGAATCAGGAATGAAAGGGGTAATTTGAGTAGGGCCTGTCGTTAAATTATTTCCTGTTCGGTAATAGATTTGATTAAAGTTCACCCCGCAATCTGTTGAAAGCAACACAATCATTTCGTCT
>JAJCYO010000018.1 GCA_029262875.1 Flavobacteriales bacterium | reverse complement strand
GCTTTTTTATTTCCTTTTTTTAAGAGTGTTCTCAGTCCATGCTTTACTATCCAGTTGGTATAATCAGTTTCTCCATACCATTTATTGGCCATCTGTAACACCAATTGAGGATGGTCTTTAGAAATATCGTTGAGGTGATTTGCAACGCTTTTTCTGACATAGAGTGAGTCATCATTTTTTAATGTTTCTAAAATGGGTAGGTTAGGGCTTGGGTCATCAATAAAATTTCGCAAGGGTCTTGCCCAAGGCAAACGAGGTCTTGTGCCCTCAGAAGCTAATCTTCTGTGATGATGATTGGAAGAAAGGCTCCATTTCTTGAGTTGATGCATTGTTTCTTTTGGATACTTTTCTATAAATGGTCTAATCGCCATTTCTGAGGTAAATAACTCAGTAAAACATTCCATTGCTTCAAAAGATTTTGACACGTTATCTAAGCCAAAGACTTCTACGAAATCTGGAAAAATAAAAAGCTGAAGCCCTTTAAAACGGGGTGCAATATCCATTAAAATATCAACTTGTTCTTGATAAGGAAGTTTAAGGTGTTCGTGGATACTTTCTGAAATACACCGAACTCTCTCTTTTAATTCTTTTGTTTCCCAATTACTATTGATGATTCTATTTTTAAAAGAGATGGCATCAAAAGAAGAAACCTTTGCTGATAGATGTATAACCAATCCATCAACAAAGGTTTCGTTGTATTCGTCTTTTAAGTTCAATTTACCAGATAGTAACTCTTGAACTGTCTGGAGCAATCATTTTTCCTTCTTTACATCCAAAAGCGTTATGGAATTCAACCATATTCGTTAAAGGTCCAATAGTTCTGAAACGAGTAGGAGAGTGAGGATCCGTTTTTACTTGATTAATTAACGCTTCATCTTTCGAGTTCGTATGCCACACTTGTGCCCAACCCAAAAAGAAACGCTGTTGGTACGTATAGCCATCAATCATCGGGTCTTCTTTTCCTTCCATCGCTTTTTCTAACGCATAGTAAGAAAGCGTAATACCTGCTATATCCGCAATGTTTTCTCCTAATGTCAGTTGACCATTAACATGATTTCCTTCAGCAACTTCATATGCGTCAAATTGATTAACTAACTTATTTGTTCTTTCTTTAAAATTAGCAAGATCTTCATCACTCCACCAGTTGTTTAAGTTTCCGTTACCATCAAATTTACTTCCTTGGTCATCAAACCCGTGAGAAAATTCATGTCCGATAACACCACCAATACCACCATAGTTAATTGGATCGTCAGCATCTGGGTTGAAAAAAGGAGGCTGTAAAATTGCTGCTGGAAATACAATCTCATTCATTGTTGGATTGTAGTAAGCATTAATGGTCTGAGGATTCATTCCCCACTCATCTTTATCAATAGGTTTTCCTAATCGGTCAACATTTTTCTTGTACTCAAAATAGTTCATATTCATTACATTTTGAGCCAACGTATTGGCCTGAATGTCAACAGAACTGTAATCTTCCCATTTATCAGGATAACCAATTTTGTATGTGAACTTACTTAATTTCTCTAAGGCTTTAGTTTTAGTAGAGTCACTCATCCATTCTAACTTTTGAACACGCTCTTTAAAAACAGTATTAATGTTGCCAATTAAATCTAATACTTTTTGTTTTGATTCTTCAGGGAAATGTTTTTCAACAAATAATTTACCAATCTGTTCACCAACGTTACCATTTGATTTTGATAAGGCTCTTTTCCATCTTGGTTTCATTTCTTTAACTCCTCTTAATGTGGTTGAGTAAAAAGAAAACACCTGTTGTTCAAATTCAATGCTTAAGTTGCCACCCATGTCATTGATTAAATGCCATTTCATGTAAGTTTTCCAATTGTCTATTGGAAATGCTTCAAGAGACTTATTTAAAGCCTTAAAAAAGGCTGGTTGACCTACAATTAAGTCTTCTATACCTTTTAACTCCGCAGCAACAAAAAACGAATTCCAATCAATATTAGGACAAAGACTTTGAACTTCATCAACTGTCATTTTATTATATGTCTTTTCAGGATTTCTTCTTTCAACTCTATCCATAGAGTTTTCAGCTAAATTTGATTCTATTTCTACAACCTGTGTTGCATTTTCATTGGCAGTAGCTTCATCTGCACCTGACAAAACAAATAGTGCGGCAATGTGTTCTTTATATGCAGCTAAAATATTTTCACCTCTTTCATCTTGTGGGGTATAATAAGCTTTATCAGGTAAACCTAAACCACCTTGAGATAAATACATAATGTATTGAGTACTATTTTTAGAATCAACACCCACATACCCAGAAAACATAGATCCTGAACCATTTTTTCTTGTTTCGGCCATCATTTCAACTAATTCTTGAACATTGCTAACAGCGTCAATTTTATCAAGCAACGGCTGTATAGGTTTAATACCTAATTCATTGGCAGTGGTTGAGTCTAATGCAGAAGCATAGAAGTCTCCCACTTGTTGTAAAGCTGTTCCTTTTTCAGCTTTTGCTTCGGCCGCTTCTTCTACAATTGCTCTAAGTTTTATTTCATTGGCATCATGCACAATGTTGAAACTTCCCCAACGGCTTTCCGATTCAGGTACAGGATTATCCTTTAACCAATTTCCTACAGCATACTGCTCAAAATCTTCGCAAGGGTTAACTGTTGAATCTATTTGACTAATATCAAAAGCAGGGGTAATGTCCTTAGTTTCTTCATTATTTTTTTCTTCATTATTACCACATGCAACTGTAAATGCTACAGCAGTAATTCCAAGTATCGTTTTGTTTAATCTGTTCATGTAAATAGTTATTATAGTTAAAGTCTATCGAAATTAAATAAAAAAAGCATTAGATATTGTAGAATATGATAAGCGGTTGATAATGAGTATAAGTAAAAAAATCGCTTAAAATTTTATGGAATTCTTAATAAGGATGCATCTATATAGCAAGAATTCTTAAAAAGACATGTTGAATTGATAATAATTTACTTAATTTAAAAACCTAGAAACTATGAAAAAACTAACTGCACTATTAACTGTTATCCTATTTATTACTACTGGAGCACTCGCTCAATTAGGGGAAATAAAGGGAACGGTAAAAGATAAAAAAACAGGAGAAACAATACCTGGAGCCACAGTTTACATTGAAACTGGAGGAAATAAGACTGGTGATGCTTCCAATATTGATGGGAAATACACCATCAAACCTGTCAATGTGGGGACTCATGCTGTATTTGTATCGGCATTAGGCTACAAAACAGCTAAGATAAAAGATGTTTTAATTACATCGGACAAGATTACATTTGTAAATGTTGATATGGAAGTTGTTGTAACAGAGTTGGATGAATTTGCGGTGGTAGAATCATTGCATGAGATTCCGCTTATTGAACCTGATGAGCCTGGAACTCAACAGATTCCTCCAAAGCAATTTAAAAGAAATGTAAATAGAAACAATCCAATTCTGGCAATTACGAGCATGACCACAGGGTTAACTTTAGCCGCAAATGGTAAGGATGTGATGGTTAGAGGAAGCAGGCCAGCAGCTACACAGTTTATTACAGATGGTGTTAAATCAATTACTGGTAGCATCGGAATACCCGGTATGGCAGTAGGAAGTGTTAAAGTTTATACAAGTGGAATTCCAGCTAGATATGGAGACGTTTCTGGAGGGGTTATTGTAGTAGAGACACAAAGCTATTTTGATTTAGCTCAAAAATATAAGTAGATAGCATATAAATGCGATTATTTAAGGCAAAGAACATACAATCATTTACAGACAATGAATTGATTGCTAAGTATAAAAGTACTGGTGACAATTCGTTGGTGGGAGAGTTGTACAAACGATACTCACACTTGGTTTATGGAGTTTGTCTTAAATATTTAAAAAATGAAGAAGAAGGGAAGGATGCTGTTTTGCAAATTTTTGAAAACTTGTTAACCGATTTAAAAAAACATGAAATAGCCAATTTTAAATCATGGTTGCACAGTGTAAGTAGAAATCATTGTTTAATGTTTTTAAGAAAACAGCAAACACAACTTAAAAGGGTAAATGAATATGAGGCGACATATCAACACGAAGAAACATTTAGTGCACCTTTTGCAGTTCATGAAAAAGAAGAAAATGAAGTGATGCTTACTAAATTAGAGGAAGCTATGACAGGACTAAAGGAGGAACAACGAATATGTATCGAGCTCTTTTTTTTAAAAGAAAAATGTTACAATGAAGTAGCGGATATAACAGGCTATGACATCAAAAAAGTAAAAAGTTACATACAAAATGGAAAAAGAAATTTAGCTAACATTATGTTAGGATAATTATTAATTAAAATGAAAGAATTACATAACCACATATTTTCGAATACGACTTGCATCTCAAAAGAAACTATGCTTAGGTATATTAATAAACAGCTTGCTAAGGATGAGTTGTATGAAGTAGAAAGACATATGCTTGATTGTGAGCTGTGTTCCGATGCTTATGAAGGGATGAATTTTGCACAAAATTCTTCTATACTCTTTGCCATTGATAATCAAATAGATCAAAGAGTAGGTGGGGGAAACTCTAAGGCTCCGGTAATGAGAAACCTAATGGTGGCAGCATCGATTTTAGTAATTGTTTTCGGAGCATATTTTACGTTTGACTTTTTTAATTCTACGATTGATAATGAAAAAGAATTGGCGATAAATGAAGTAGAAGATTTAGAGGAAGAAATGACACCTGTAGAAGAAAAAACAAAAGCAGGAGAGGTTGAAGTTAATGTTCAACAGAATACAGGTAAAGATAATATTAATGTTGCTGCCAATGCTACCGTGGTAGAAGATAATGAAGTATCTGGTCCAGAAGGAAGTTTTGGGTATAGAGCAGAAGCAGACATTCCTAAACCTGTTCTTGCTGAGCAATCACTTGAGCGAAGCAAGGTTAGTTACGATTTAGAAGATGAAATAGCATCAGAAGAGGAGGAAATAGTAACGTTAAATTTTGCCAAAGAAAGTGGAAATAAAGCCAAAGGTGAAAGTGAAAAATTACGGGAGTCATTGGATGACTCTAATGCAGATGCGGATAATAGGAGGGAAGATGATTTTACAACAGTGCTAAAAATAGAATCTTCTACGATCAATAATGAAATTGATAATGTTGCAAATGAGCCAGCTGCGAACGAAGTAGGAGAGGTGTTAAAGAAACAAGAAAAAAGAAATAACAATAGAACACGAAGTAAAAATAGTAAAAAGGGAAAGTTTAAATCAAACGCACCATCCCCAGCTTTTGACAGAATTGAAGCAGCTGAGGAAACATTAGATTTTAGTGATAGGAAACAACAAAAAGTACTTGTTATGGATACCTATAAAGTAGTTGATTATACTGATGAGTATCAAGAGGAATATGATAAAAAGAATATAAATAAAGTTGATACAAAATCAATATCAGCAGGGTTTGAAAGTAAAGAGAATAAGGATGTTGCTGAGAAGCAAAAGGATGAATTAACCATTGAAGTAACTTACAAAGAGACGTTGGAAAAAGCCATTAAGCTTTACAAGAATAAAAAGTATACTCAAGCTATCGAACAATTTGATATTATTTTAAAGGAACACCCTGATGAAGTTAATGGATTATTTTATGGTGGATTAAGTAATTATCATTTACAGCGATACACTAAAGCGGAAGGGAAGTTAAATTCAGTATTAAAAAACAAAGAAACAGAATTTAACGAAGAAGCAAATTGGTATAAAGCATTAACATTAATAGCGCTAAAAAAGGAAGATAAAGCGAAAACGGTACTGAAAGGAATAATTAAAACCAATGGGTTTTATAAAGTTAGAGCTGAAGAAAAGTTGAAAACGTTAAAATGATTCAATGATTTTTTGAAAGCTATTCTCATTAGAATAATCTTGGAGTAAGACTGCTTTTCTTTTTTCTATCTCTTCCTCAGTAAATGCTGTCGAAAAAGTAGACTCGACTAATGTTTTTAGCCTATTAGGGTCACCTTCTACTAAGCAAAGCGTGTTTAATGAAGTCCCTTCAACCATTTTAGAATTAACAACGCAATGCTTGCCGATGTACAAGGCATTAAGTAGCTTTAATTTTAGTCCAGTAGCTTGTTCAGTATACAATAAGTTTATCTGTGCGTTAGCAATTAGTTCATTCATTTCGTCATCACTAAGGTTTTCAATCAACTCTATGTGTGGGTGTTTTTTTATCAACTGATTTAATTCGCTCGGAGGATTAAGTCCAGCAATTTTTAGCGGAATAGTTATGTCATTAAAAATGTGGTTGATGATAAATTCAGCAGCATTAATATTTTCAATTACACTTAAATTCCCTTGATATAAAACATAATTGCCAACTCCTGGTTGTGTTGTTACCTCTTCGTTTGAATGAAAACAAGGGACGTGAATAAAATTATTGTCAGGATAAGTTTTTTCAAAATAACTTAGATCAGAATTGGATACAGCAAGACATAAATTGGCACTTTTAAGGGTGTTTTCAAATTGGTTTAACTTTTTAGCTTCTGTTTTAAAGTACTTTCGTTTTATCGAATTTTTCTCAACGTTAGCCAATTCGTTGTAATAATCATGTTCAATGTTATGATTCCTAACTATTTTAAAGCGATTCTTAAAAGCTACATCATTTAATAAGGAGCAACAATGTAGCCCTTCAAATAAAATAGGAAAATCATTCTTGAGCAAGTTAGATTTTAATTCGTTTGACGTTCGGGACTTGACAATGTAAGGTTGCGATGAAATTTGTGATTTAATGCCAGTTTTCCTTTTGTAATAATGAACAGAAGCGCAGTATTTATTTAGCTCAGATTGTTCTCCTCTGCCGTATTCAAAACAATGCAAATGAATTTTTATTCCCTTATTATAAAAGTGTTTGATCTTATAGAAAACATCAATTACTCCTCCATAATTTGCAGGGTAAGGAACATCAAACGATATAATATTTATTGCTTTCAAAATAAATTTACGATTACGTTTTCTTCATTTTCCCAGTTCAACTTTAATGCAGCTTTTTTTGCATTTATTTTCCAGTTATTTATTTGTTCCTGATTCTTTAACATAGCACTTATTTTTTCAGCAATATGTTTTGCTTCGTGCCGTTCAATGGTTTCTCCAAGTTGATGTTGATTAACTAAATTTTCCATCTCTGGCAAGTTAGCAACCAAAACAGGTAATCCTGCATGAATATAATCGAATAATTTGTTGGGTAAAGAAAAACGATAATTTAATCCTCTATCTTCTTCTAAACTTAATCCCAAATCAGCTTGGTTCGTATAGCCCCTAAGTTGTTCCAGCTGAACCTCTCCTAACATTTTAACTTTTTGAGTTAGGTTGAGTTCGATGATTAAATTTTTAATTTGTTCAGAAATATCACCCTTTCCTAAAATATAGAGAATAGCATTGTCAATGTACTTCATAGCTTCTACCATATATTCAATGCCTCTGTTAACATTGATGGCTCCTTGGTAGATTAGAATCTTTTTATCTTCTACTTGAATGTTTTCTACCTTAACCAACTTTTGATTGAGAAGTGGAACATTTCGTAATAGTTTTACATCAATATTGTATTCTTTTTTGTACAAATCAGCGATAGAAGAACTGACCGTTAATACATTTTTTAGTTTAGGAAGAATATTACGCTCAATCCGCTTCCAAAATCGTTGAACTTTAGGTCTATTAATCAACTCTGGAACTTCAGTAAAATATTCATGGCTATCAAAGACTAATTTTTTCTTTTTCCATTTTGAAATGATATAGTTAGCCCACAAAGTATCCAAATCATTGCTCCACAATACATCAGCTTTATTAAAGAACAAAAAAAAGAACAAACGAATATTGTAGTTGGCATAAAATAAAGCTCCTTTATTAAACCATAAGTTAAAACGTTTGGTTTGATAAGCCCTATCTATTGTTTTGCTATGAGGTAAAAGTCGACCAATTAATAGAACATCAAAATGAAGTTCCAATAGCGTATTACATATCTTATCCACTCGCTGGTCGGTAGATAGGTCATTGGTAACAGAAACTATTATTTTTTGTTTAGCCATGTTGCTATTCATTCAAAAGTAAATATCATTATACCTTTTAATCAATTTAGAATAGAATAATAGTTAACAATGAATTATGGATATTTATTTTGTTAAGGATAAGAAATTTGATACTTATAAAATAAATTTGAGATAATTAAGTAGATATTATATGAAAAATGTTGCGGTAATAGAGGGAGGTTATAGCCATGAGAAAGTAATTTCTTTGCAAAGTGCTGAAACAGTTTATCAAAATATTGATAATCAAAAATACAATCCAATAAAGGTTAGAATTGATGAAGAAGGGTGGTTTGCTTATGAAGGAGATGAGAAATTCGAAATTAATCGCAACGATTTCTCTTTTAATGACACCAAATTTGACATTGCATTCATTGTCATACATGGTACTCCAGGAGAAGATGGGAAATTACAAGCTTATTTTGACATGTTAGATATTCCATATACTACTTGTAGTCATTTGGCCGCTACGCTTACGTTTGACAAATTTATTTGTAATCAATATTTAAAAACGATTGGCATTAAGGTAGCCGATGCAGTATTAATTCGTCAAAATGAGATCATTAATACTGTTGATGTAATTAGTAAAGTAGGGTTGCCGTGTTTTGTAAAACCCAATGATGGAGGGAGTAGTTTTGGGGTTACTAAAGTCCAATCTGAAAATGAATTAATGCATGCGATTAAATTAGCATTAAAACATGGAACACAAGCTATTATTGAAAGTTTCATGAACGGGAGAGAAGTCACCAATGGGATTTATAAAAATAAAACTGGAATTATCACTTTACCCATTACTGAGATAGTTACAACCAATGATTTTTTTGATTTTGATGCAAAATACAAAGGAGAATCGGATGAAATTACCCCTGCAGATTTGACCAATGAAATGGAACAAAAAGTAAAGGGGCTAACAAAAAAAATTTATGAACTGTTAGATTTAGACGGCATTGCTCGAGCAGACTATATTTTACAAAATAATGAGCCCTACTTAATTGAAATTAATACTGTTCCTGGCTTATCAGGAGAGAGTTTAATTCCTCAAATGGCCGAATATCAAGGAATCTCTTTAAAGCAACTTTTTAATGAAGTACTTGATTTATGCTAAACACATAGTGTAGTGTTTAAAGTATTATTCAGGTATAATGGGTTAAAATGATAAGATAATTATTATTTTTATCAGCGATTCATAATATTTAATTTATAGTTTCAATGAAGATTTTAATTACAGGAGGTGCAGGTTTTATAGGGGCATCACTTTGTGTTAAGCTTAAAAAAAAATATCCAGCGTATTCGATTATTGCTTTCGATAATTTAAGGCGTAGGGGTTCAGAGTTAAATTTAGCTGAATTTAAATTGAATAATATTGAGTTTATTCATGGTGATATTCGAAATAAAGAAGATTTAGATGCACTTAACCCTTTTGATATCCTAATTGAAGCTTCAGCAGAACCATCGGTGATGGCTGGCCTAAATTCAGACCCAACTTATGTTATTAATAATAATTTTAATGGATCGATTAATTGTTTCAATACCTGTCTTAAACATAAATCCAAGCTAATATTTTTATCTACAAGCAGGATTTATCCAATAGAACGAATTGAAGGGGCAAATTTTAATGAGGAAGAGACCCGGTTTTCTTTTGCAGAGAATCAAATGGAAAAGGGGATTTCAAAATTGGGGATTTCGGAAGAATTAAATTTAAATGGATCAAGGTCTTTTTATGGAGCCACTAAATTGGCGTCAGAACTTTTTATTGAAGAGTATGCCAATTTTTATAATATGGAAGCTGCTATTACAAGGTTTGGTGTAATTGCTGGTCCTCGTCAAATGGGAAAAACAGACCAAGGTGTAGTAACACTTTGGATGGCTAAACATTATTGGCAGCAATCTCTTAAATACATTGGTTATGGAGGTTTAGGTAAGCAGGTGAGAGACCTTCTTCATGTGGAAGATTTAATAGATTTGATTGACATTCAAATTCATCAAATTGAACAATTTAAAGGAAAAGTGTACAATGCTGGTGGAGGTATAAACACGAGTGCTTCACTATTAGAAATGACAAAAATATGTGAAGAAATTACTGGGAACAAAATTGTTATTGAATCGGAAATGGAAACAAGACCAGCTGATTTAAAAATGTTTGTTACCGATAATACTAAAATCGAAAAAGAAATTGGCTGGCAACCGAAACATGGAGTAAAGTCTATCTTTTCTGATATTTTTAAGTGGATCAATGAAAATGAGGATCAATTAAAACCAATTTTAAAATAAAAACAAGAGTAATTTATGGGTTCTATTTGTTTAATAACGGGGTCATCAGGGTTGATAGGAAGTGAAGCGGTAGATTTTTTTTCTGATAAGTTTGAGAAAATAGTTGGAATAGATAACAACATGCGAGCTCAATTCTTTGGAGAAGAAGCTTCAACAGAATGGAACACAAATAGATTACTTAGCGAGGTGTCTAATTTTGAACATCATTCAATTGATATTAGAGATGTTGATGATTTAGAAAAATTATTTCAAACTTATGGATCGGAGATTGGGTTAATTATTCACTCTGCGGCTCAACCTAGCCACGATTGGGCGGCTAAAGAACCAATAACGGATTTTACAGTTAACGCTAATGGAACGCTAAACATGCTTGAAATGGCTAATAAACATTGTCCTAAAACAACATTTATATTTACGTCAACCAATAAAGTGTATGGAGATACACCTAACGGTTTGCCGTTAATAGAAAAAGAAAAACGATGGGAAATTGATGAATCACATCCTTATTTTGAGAATGGTATTGATGAAAATATGAGCATTGATCAAACCAAGCACTCCTTATTTGGCGCTTCAAAGGTTGCTGCAGATGTTTTGGTTCAAGAATATGGTAAATATTTTGGAATGAAAACAGGGGTATTTAGAGGCGGTTGCTTGACAGGTCCATATCACTCCGGAACTCAATTACATGGATTCTTATCTTATCTTATGAAATGCGCTATTTCCGGTGAAAAATATACTATATTTGGATATAAAGGTAAGCAGGTAAGAGATAATATTCATAGTTGGGATTTGGTAAATATGTTTTGGCATTTCTATCAAAACCCAAGAGAAGGAGAAGTGTATAATGCAGGAGGGGGGAGACATTCTAATTGTTCTATGGCAGAAGCTATAGAAATGTGCGAGCAGATTACAGGGAAGAAAATGAATTATGAATATTCTGAAACTAATCGAATTGGAGATCATATGTGGTGGGTAAGCGATGTTTCTAAATTTAAAAAGCATTACCCTGATTGGAATTGGAAATATGATATAAATGATATATTGAATCAGATATTTATTAATATGTCAAATCGATAATAAGAGAGTTACCCTTGTTAGTTTTAATTAAAAGAACAATATGTTTTTGATTATACGAAATATCCTCAATAGGATTATTCCATCTTCTTTCAAATATTGGTTGGTAAGAAAACTCCCTAATCTGGAGATATTTATGTCAAATTCCTTTAGAGGCATTGATAAAGTATGGGTTGGTGATGATATATTTGTAAAAACATATAAGGAATCAGTAAAAAGATCATTATTAGACATTAAAAAAGGTTATATACTTTATTTGTGTGCTCAAAATTCAATAAACATTGATGGTGTATGTGCAGAGTTAGGAGTGTACAAAGGAGCAGGTAGTAAATTAATATTAGCTGGTAGTCAAGGAAAAAAAAGGATACTGTTGTTTGATACTTTTGAAGGGCTTCCAGAAAGTACAAGTGAATATGATAGTCATTGGGAAGAAGGAGGCTTAGGTGATGTTAATTTTAATGACATTAAGAGTTTTCTTAAAGAAGATAATTTTGAATTTTATCCAGGATTCTTTCCTGAATCAACAAAAAAGTTAACAAATGATGTTGTTTTTTCGTTTGTCCATATCGATTTTGATTTATACCAATCTACCATAGACGGATTAGAGTATTGTTATAATAGGATGGCTTCATCTGGAATAATTTTAGTAGATGATTATGGTGTATTAGCATGCCCGGGTGTAAAAAAAGCTGTTGATGATTTTTTTCAAGGTAAACCTGAGATGATTATGCCTAACCTTAATGGACAGTGTATAATTATTAAAGCTTAAAATTTCAATTATGAAATTGAGAATCTGGTTTATTAAAATTGTTGTTGATGTAATAGAGCGATTAATTTTTTATCCGAAATTAAAGAAGTTCTATTTGAAAAGAATTTTGATAAATGATTTATTAAGCCATAAGAATAAACTGACTGTACTTGATGTTGGGTGTAATCGAGGACAAACCATAGAATTTTTTCTAAAGATTGATAAACAAGCCCATATATATGGGTTTGAACCTAATCCAACCTTGTTTAAAGCTTTGGCAAAGAAACATCATAACAATACAAACATTAAATTAAAAAACATAGGAATCAGTAGTAAATCAGGAACCCTTCCATTCTACCAGAATGTTATGGATGAAACATCCACATTTGAAAAAGTGAACCATGACTCCAAATATTTAAAGAAAAAAGCAAAGGTTTTAGGTGTAACTACAGAAGAATTAGTTTCTTTAACCTATGATGTTGAGGTGATGACTTTATCTACATTTATTAATAATCACCCTCAGGTATTTGTTGACATTATTAAAATTGATGTTGAAGGTCATGAATTTGATTGTTTATTAGGTATTTTTGATGGTTCTGTTGCTAAAATCCCCATTAAATTTATTCAAATAGAAAGCCATGACAATGACATGTTAATGGTCAATAATGCCAGTAAAATTGATGAGTTATTGATGAAGAATGGTTTTGAAGAGGTACATAGAATAAAACACAGTTTTGGTGATTTTTTTGAAGTTATATATGAAAATAAGAGATTGAATGAAGCTTAGTATTGTAATACCAGCTTATAATGAAGGAGACTCAATTGTTGAAACCATTGACCAGATGGAGAATGTGTTATCTAAAGTAGAGTTCGAGTATGAGATTTTTATTGTAAATGATAACTCTAAAGACAATACCTTAGAAAAAATCAAAGAACTTGCTACGAAGTATCCATCCATTAAATATGACACGAATACTGGACCAAATGGCTACGGTTATGCTGTTCGTTATGGGTTAGAATTGTACTCAGGTGACTGTGTAGCTATAATGATGGCAGATTTATCAGAATCTCCTGAAGACCTTGTTCGCTTTTACAGAACGATGGTTGAAGGAAATTATGATTGTGTGTTTGGGAGTAGGTTTATTAAAGGTGGAGAAGTGATTGATTATCCATGGGTAAAGAAGGTTGTTAATAGAATGGCAAACTTTATTATTCGAGTAATAATGAACATCAGGTATAACGATACTACAAATGCTTTTAAGTTATATAAACGAGAAACCATTAACGGGATTAAACCATTTTTAGCACCACACTTTAATTTAACAATAGAACTGCCCTTAAAAGCTATAATAAGAGGATATTCATATACGGTAATTCCTAATTCGTGGGCAAATAGAAAACACGGAGAATCAAAATTAAAAATTAGAGAAATGGGTAGTCGGTATTTTTTTATTTTGATGTATTGTTTCATTGAAAAATATTTTTCTCGAGGTGATTTTAAAAAGAAGTGGTAGTGAGTTAATTGAAATAGATAGATGACGAACAGATTAATTAATTGGATTAAAAACAACAAAGTACTGGCAGGGCTGTTTGTTTTAAATTTCTTAACCTCTTTGGTAGCTTTTTACCTGGGAAATATAAGGCCTTTTGCTGATGCTGATGGATATTGGTTGGCTGCTGAAGGTCTTGGACAGGGAAATTTTTCCTCATGGTATTCCTTAGGAGATACCTATCCAGAAACCCTGAGGACCCCTGGGTATTCGTTATTTATTTTAATTTTCAAATCAATTTATGATGAGAGGTTATTTGTAAAACTAATTCAGTTTCTATTTTACTTTATGGCTTTATTACTTGCCTTTAAACTGGTAGAAAAACTAAGCAACTATAGTAAGTTAGCCCTTACTATATTTCTTTCAATAACTGCAGTCAACATTCAGGTACCATACTATGTGTCATGTATTAGTTCTGAAATTCCTTGTGTATTTTTTACAATATTATTCATGTATATATTATTGTTGAAAAAGAGAAATTATAAGAATGCTATATTGCTGGGGTTAGTTGGAGGAGTAATTTTTCTTATAAGGCCAGCTTTTTTGCTTTTTCCAATACTTCTAACAGGTTATGTTTTATTGTTTGATCGTAAATCAATAAAGTACATTATCATCCATTTGTTCGTTTTCATTTTAACACTTATCCCATTTACAGTATGGAATTATAATGCTCATAATATTGTTAAGACTACTCCAATTGATGGAGCAGTTGGAGCAGCACACTTGGGTTATTGGTATTTTAAACTTCCATTGGGCTATCAAGAGAGATTTCATTGGGGAAATGTTGTTGTTTCTGATTTGACTAATCCAATTCCAAATTCGACCGAACAAAGGGAAATAAATAGAGTAGAATATGAAAAAGAATGGAGGACCTTGATAGAAAGTTTAGAACCATTGTTAACTAAAGAAGATTTAATAAACCTGGAAATTATGGAGAGTGATACAACTCCTAATATTTTTCTTCTATATAATAGTGAATATACTATTGCCCGATCTGAAGGCTTGAAAAGATTGTTATTTGAGAATATATCTAAAAATCCATGGTATTATGCTAAGACAAGAATGTATACTTTTTTCAGGGAATATTATACTGGTATAAATAAAGTGAAATATGATAATGAAACAAGTTTGGAAGGAAAACTTAAAATTCTTTATCCTTTCTTGGTTTCATTTACATTTGTATTATTGGGATTGCTATTTAGTGCAATTTATATTCTGTTTAAGAGAGGAAAAGTAGGAAAGGAATTGGTTTTATTATTGTTCTTAGCAATTTACCAAGGAGCAGCATATATCCCATTTACGATACAATCAAGATACACCATTCCAGTACATTTTTGTATTTTTATTTTAACCGCTGTATTTCTATCTAAGATTATCCACAATCGGCAAAAAAATATTCAATAACTAAGATGATAAAGATGACCTCTTAATATAACTAAGGGGTTACAGAAAGGTGGGCTATTAAAAGCTGAACAGCTTGGCCTCTATGGCTAATTTTATTTTTCTCTTCCGTATTCATTTCAGAAAAGGTAGTATCAAGCCCATCAGGTTTAAAAATTGGATCATAGCCAAATCCTTTTGAGCCACTTTTTGATAGCATAATCTCTCCTTTTGCAACACCTTCAAATAATGTTTCTTTGCCGTCAATAATTAAAGCAATAACTGTTTTAAAATGTGCCTTTCTATTATCAATATGTTCTAATTTAGTTAGAACTTTATCCATATTGGCTTCAGCAGATTTTTTTTCTCCAGCATAGCGAGCTGAATAAATTCCTGGTTCCCCATTTAAACTATCTATTTCCAAACCAGTATCGTCAGCAAAGCAATTATAGCCATAATTATCAAAAACATATTTTGCTTTTTGTAAGGCATTTCCAGCAATGGTTTCGGAAGTTTCAGGAATATCTTTATAACAATCAATATCCTCCAAACTCAATAATTCTAACGAATCAGTTAAAAGGGATTTAATTTCTTTAATTTTATTTTTGTTGTTTGTTGCAAAAACAAGTTTCATAATAATAGAATTATAATTGATGGTTACGGTTCCAAATATAACATTGTTTGATGTATCTCTTGGGCTGATTTATCTATTAATTATCTATTTTTTTGCATTTTATTATAGTCGAAAAAAGAAAAACAATATTCCTATATACCGTTATTTTCTATTTGGTTTGACAGCCAAAATTATGGGGGCATTGGTTTTTGTTGTTATTTCTATCTACTATTATAATAAAGGTGATACGTTTCTCTATTTTCAGATAGCTGATGATTTAAGAGATCATTTGTTTTTAGATTTTTCAGATACTCTAAAATTATTGTTTACTTCCTATTCTGACCTTGGTGATGCTAATTATAATCCATTGGAAAGATACAACTACTATTACGAGCGAGAAACCAACTGGGTGTTTGGAAGGTTGGTTTTTTTCTTTAACGTTTTAGGCTGCGGGTCTTATTTAGTAACATCAATTTTAATGGCTCTCGTCTCATTTTTAGGATTATGGTTAGGTTATAAAGCAATTTCTACACTTTATCAAAAGGCTTCGAAATTAATGCTAATTCCATTTTTTTTAATTCCTACAGCATTAATATGGAGTTCAGGTGTTTTAAAAGATACTTTGGTAATTGGTGCAATAGGAATATTATTGTATGCTTTTTCTAACGTGTTTATCCATAAGAACAGAATATTATTGAGTATAATATTGATTACTGTTGGTGTAGTTACTTTACAATTGCTTAAGCCTATTTTAATATTTATGTTAATTCC
>JAJCYO010000017.1 GCA_029262875.1 Flavobacteriales bacterium | reverse complement strand
TTCCAAATTCATACTATCCAATAGCTTTTGCATGTTACCAAAATCATCAAAAGAAGTATAAGCCATTACCACATCATCCTCTTTCTCTAATTCTTCTAACCCACCATCAATCAATTCCATTTCTAATTCCTCGAAGTCCTTCCCTTCCAATTGATCTTTATTGATTGTAAAAACTCCTTTCCGATCAAATAAAAAGCTTAACGACCCATTTGTTCCTAATTCCCCGCTATATTTTGTAAAAACAGCTCTAACGTCAGCAACACTTCTATTGTTATTATCCGAAGTAGCCTCCACAAAAACAGCAATCCCATTTGGCGCATACCCTTCAAATGTCAATTCTGCTAAATTAGCCCCATCTCCATCTGCACCTTTACTAATTGCTCTTTCAATGGTATCCTTAGGCATATTAGCTCCTTTAGCATTCTGAATACCCAAACGCAATGCTGGATTAGCATCAGGATCTGCTCCGCCATCTCGTGCCGCAATCGTTATTTCCTTAATTATTTTAGTGAAAATTTTAGACCGTTTAGCATCTAACGCTCCCTTTTTTCTTTTTATGGTTGACCATTTACTATGTCCTGACATTGTATTACTATTTGAGTTAGAGTAAAAATAGAAAAAACCTCTCGATTTCTCAAGAGGTTTTATTTGCACTAACTAAACAGGTGGGTAATAAAGGTGGTAATTTAAAATCCTAATAACGTTACACCAACAGTAAATGGATACAATTCTGGTCCTCTACCATCTTCGAACAACGGTGTTAAACTATAAGTTGCAAAAACATTAAATCTGCCATAACCAACTCTTGTGGTTAAACTCACTCTAAATGGGTTGGTGTTAAAACTTTGCTTGTCTTTTTCTTTTTTCGTATTTCCATCAGCATCCTTGTACTTGTATTTTATTTTCGTTTGAAGATTTAGTCCAGCAATTACACCAGCCGAAATATGAAATGATTTATTTTTATTCTTACCCGTATTTAATTCCAACAGTAAAGGAGCATTAATAAACCAAGTCTTAAACCTATTTTTTGAATAAGAGTTAATTGTATCAATATCTCCCCAGGTATAATCTTCATTAAATTCATCTACAACAGAATATACACTATTCCCCCCTTTTGAAGTCAATCTAACATTATGTTGAAGTTCATAATTATTCCACTCTGTTCCTAACCCAGTAACTATTCCAAAATGGTGATCTTTTACCTTTATAAACCATTCTGCAAAGTTTATACTAAAAGTCCATGATTTACGATAATTCAACTCCATAAACTGAGTTACTTCTGTTGGGCTTGTTTGCTCAAAATGAGAAGGATTACTCAAATCAATACTATTGTTTCGGTCTAAAAATCCATTAATTCCTAAATCTACTCCAGCCCAATGATTCCTCCTTCCTGTACGGTGTTTTTTGGTATGAACAGAATCATTGATAAATAGAATTTTCGTGTCTCCCCATTTAATTCTTGTAGTATCATTGATCACCATTCCCTCTTCATCAATATTAATGACATGTTTGCCTTCAGGTTCTACATTAACTCCATTATAAGATGTGCTCGAAGCAATAGAAGTTTCAATATTCCTCAAAGATGGGCTACCTTTCACATTAATACTTGACGCTCCTGAAGCTTTCCCTGTAATAGATTCCGAAGCATAAACTTTAACATCAGACGCTCCAGAAACATCAACTTTTACGTTTTTTGCATTCAAATCAGACGCTTTCAAATCAGATGCCCCGCTCAAGGTTAAATCAAAATTTTCAGCAGTTCCAAACAATTTAATATCACTGGCACCAGAGAAATCTATGGATAAACGGTTTACTTCTAACTCCAGTTCAGCTCCAATTGCGCCACTCCCTTTAATTGTAAAATCTTCAGATTTAATCGTATTTGTAGAAGCAATATCAGAAGCACCACTTTGTTCTATTCCTTTCAGTTGGCGAGCAGTAATAAATACTATTACCTTCTCTTTTGATTTGATATTTCCTTTAGAAAAAACAGATAATTGACCATCTTTAACTTCCGTTTTCACCTTGGCAATAGCTTCGGGTGAAGCTCCTTCAATGGTCACTTGATTTGTTTCCCCTTGAGTAAGAACAACCTCTAAAGCATTACTCACTTTTAACATATTAAAATCTTCTACCACCCGGTTTTCTGATTGAGCATAAATACTTCCCATTACAAAGAGAGGTAATATGGCTATTAATAGTTTTTTCATTTCCTTACTTTTTATTAGATATAATTCTAAAATTATTAATTGCTATCCTTTTGAGATTGATGAAATACCAGAAGATTTAATTTGATCTACTGAAGCTCCACCCTTAACCTTGACACTTGACGCTCCTGATGTTTTACCTTTAATAGATTCTGTAACATAAACCTGAACCTCTGATGCTCCAGACACATTAATACTTGCACTTTTCGACTTTAAATCGGCTGCACTTAACTCCGAAGCACCCGAAAGTGATACATCAAAACTATTGGTATTTCCTTTTAATTTTATTTCACTTGCTCCAGAAAAATCAATGGTCAATTCTTCAACATCAAAATCTAAACTTACTTCAGTTGCTCCACTTCCTTTTAAGTAAAACTTATTAGTTTTTATCGTATTCGTAGCACTTATCTCAGTTGCCCCACTTTGTTCTATCCCAATAAGTTTTTTGTAAGTAATGTAAACTTTGATTGATCCTTTTGTTTTCGCAGATTTTTTGGTGTGAACAATAAGTTTTCCGTCAGTAACCTTTGTCACTACTTTTTCTATATTCTCAGGCTTATCACTTGTTATTTTTACTTCATTTTTATCTCCTTGAGTAAGAACAACCTCAAAAGCGTTCATAACACTGATTTTGGAAAAATCTTCCACGTTTCTTACTTCACTTTGAGCATAACTAGTAGCAATCAAGAATATTGCTATGAATATGGTAACTGTCTTTTTCATCTTTATGGTTTTTAAATTATTAATGTTTACTGTTGTTTTAAAGTAGGACGCTCAAGGCTTTCATTTTGTTACAGTTAATTTTATTTTTTTCCTTGATTCCTTGAAAAGTAAATTTAGAAAGGCGTCTAACACACAACCTTATTCATTGGAATTTTTAGATCCAAAGATTGCTACAAACCTTTTTTTGAAAGGTTGGGAGATGAGTTGTCCAACAGTTTTATATTCATCATTCTGTTGATTCGTTGTATTCACAGCTAACTCATCTTCATAAGTAATTTTTACATTATCTGCATACTGAATCGTTTCAATTGGCTCTTCTTCTATAACCTGGAGCACAGTATCTTTTTTCAACTCTTGCTCATTATTAGATGACACCGCCAATACATCTTGTTTTTCTTCTATTTTTTGTTGAACATAATGGTTCCTTTTTTCTTTTATTCTTTTCTGTTCATGTTCAACCGGAGAGTTCTTCTTATCCTCAAAATCGGTTACCTCGTTATTTTCAACTAACTTTTCATTTGGAGTTATTAATTCTTCAGGTTTATGATTAGGAAGGATTACTTCATTCTTATTAGTCGCAATCGGGTGTTCATTTGATTTACCTTTCTCGTTAAATACATTGAAGAGAAATAAAATAACCACTACCGCAGCTGCTGAAGCATACCACCAATACAATGGAATGACCTTTCCTTCTCTTTTCTTAAGTGATTCCTTATCCTCAAAAAAGATAGATGATGCTATTAACTTTGTTTTTTGATAACCAATAAAATCTGATTGTTTATCAGGATTCTTTTCTAAAAACAAATGTAGTAACTGAGAAACTTCAGCAGTATTCTCTCCTTCAATTTCAGCAATAATTATTTCTTCATAATTATCAAGCGTAATTAGAGTATCCGATTTTTTCAAATCTGCTTTAGATGGTAGAAATGTTTCTTCTGGTTGTAGTTCATGCATTTCAAATTCATCCAACTCTTCTTTTAAATCAGGATTGTTTTCAAGAAACAGCATCAACTCAGCAATTAGCTCAGGAGATAAATTCTCCTCAACATAATCAAGCATATATGCCTCGTAATTATTTCTTGTTATCAAACTCATATTAATGCTTCAACGCTTCCTAAATAGTTTTTTAAAAATTTCCTTCCTCTAAAAATATACACCTTAACCTTCGATTCAGTCATCCCTGTTATTTTAGCAATTTCATCGTACGGATACCCTTCGTAATCCCTTAACAATATCACTGCTTTTTGAGCCTCAGGCAATTGCTCTATCGCTTCATGCAGTACTTCTTGCAAATCAGAATACTCAGTTTTTGTACTGTAATTTTCTTCTTTTACATCATTAAACGATCCTTGCTTCTTTTCTCGTCTAACCACATCGATTAATGTATGGTATGCCGTAGTAAATAAATATGATTTTATTTTAGACAGGGTTACATTGTCTTTTTTCTCCCAAAATTTCAAATAAGTATCCTGCACAATATCCTTAGCCTTATCCTCGTCTCTAATGTTTTTTAAGACAAAGCGATAAAGGTTATCAGAATATTTATCTACGCTATCGTTATACTCGGCAACGGTCATTAAATGATGTTGTTTGTTATGTGACGAACTGGTGTTCCAAAAAGTTACAGCTATGTTTCAAAGATTCCAAAAACAGCAGAACCACTCCCTGTCATTAAAGCAAAAATTGCTCCATCATTGTACATTTTTTGTTTTAAATCGGCTATTCCTGGATGGTTTGGGAAAATTGATGTTTCAAAATCATTTTTGATTGATTCCTTCCAATTTGGGATTGGAGTTACAATAAGTTTTTGCAAATTAACCACTGGATAATTAGCAATAACCCCATTATAAGCTTCTGCTGTACCTATATGTATTTTTGGGTATTCTATTTTTATATAATATGATGACAAGTCAATAGCTATAGGTTTAAATTCATCCCCCTTGTTAAACGCATAAACAGGTTCATTCTTAATAAAAAAGGCACAATCACTTCCTAACTTTTGAGCATAAACTATTAGCTGCTTTTCTGTCAAATTAAGGTCAAATAATTTATTCAACGCTTTTAACATAAATGCAGCATCAGAAGAACCTCCTCCCAATCCTGCTCCAATTGGAATGTTTTTTTGCAAATGAATCTTCACATGAGGGATAGAGAAGTCTTGTTGAAGAACATCAAAAGCCTTGATGCATAAATTGGATTCAATACCACCTGGTATATCAATACCAGAAGAAGTAAACTCAACTTCATTTATTTCATTTTCTACAACTTCAAGTACATCAAATAAATCCATCACAGGATAAAAGATACTTTCTATATTATGAAACCCATCATGTCGTTTTTCAACGACATTTAATCCTATATTTATTTTAGCATTTGGATAAACAATCATAATCCTATTTTTACTCCACCTTCAAAAATACTAATTAGAAAGGTGTTGATTTAACAAAATTAGTAATTTAGCACTCTATAATTATTGGAAAAAGATGGCAGTATATTTAGATTTTGAAGAACCAATAAAAGTGTTAGAAGACCAATTAGCTGAAAACACTAAACTACAAGAAGAGAAAGGTGTTGATACCACTAAGATTGTAAATGAAATAGAAAAAAAACTTAAGCAGACAAGAAAGGAAATTTACAGCAACCTTTCTGCCTGGCAAAAAGTTCAAGTTTCTAGGCATCCTGAACGACCTTATACACTTAGTTATATCGAAGCCGTTACTGATGGTGAATTCATAGAATTACATGGTGATAGAACGGTTAAAGATGATAAAGCCATGGTTGGTGGATTTGGTAGTATTGACGGTCAATCGGTAATGTTTATTGGGCAGCAAAAGGGTATAAATACAAAAATGCGTCAATATAGAAATTTTGGAATGCCTAACCCTGAAGGGTACCGAAAAGCACTACGATTAATGAAGTTGGCAGAAAAGTTTAATAAACCTGTAATTTGTTTTGTAGATACCCCCGGAGCTTTCCCTGGATTAGAAGCAGAAGAAAGAGGTCAAGGTGAAGCCATAGCAAGAAATTTACTTGAAATGTCCCAATTAACTGTCCCAATAATCGTCATAATTATAGGCGAAGGTGCCTCAGGTGGTGCTTTAGGTATTGGTATTGGTGATAAGGTTTTAATGTTAGAAAATACATGGTATTCTGTTATTTCTCCTGAATCTTGCTCTTCTATTTTATGGAGAAGTTGGGAATTTAAAGAACAAGCAGCAGAAGCACTTAAATTAACTTCAACTGATATGTTGAAGAACAAATTAATTGATGGTGTAATCAAAGAACCTTCTGGCGGAGCTCATACCAACCCTCAAGAAATGTTTGACATAGTCAAAAAAGAGATTTTAAAACATTTAGCAAAACTTAAAGAATGCGATAAGGATAAATTAGTTAATAAACGAATTAACAAATTTTGTTCTATGGGGGTAATCAATGAATAACTATTTATTGTACCAAAAAATTACTTCCTGTATTGTGTTTACATGAGTATAGCTACCTATTTGTATTCCAGAGGTATTGTGAACTGTTAGTACACTACCATTAGCAACAAATAACTCGTCTAACAAATAATCGTACCACATACTGGTAGCTCCTATTCCAGAAATAAATAATGTTGGAGTCGAAAACGGAAAGCCGCTATTCACATTTATTTTAGAAACATTGCCATTATGTGTAAGTAAATAAATTCCTATCCCTATTTCAACACAATCATCAATTTTACCTAACCCAATTGGAAAAGATGTTAAAGAACCTGTACTGGGGTCATAAAAGGTTAGATTACCATTTAATATTGCATCATTAGAAATAACAACTACTTCATTTGAGGTGTTAGTAAACATTCCAACAACATCATCATTTGGTAATAATGTAGCATTAATCCCTACAGGATCTCCAGAAGCCATCCAGTAAGGAACGAGTTTAACAGACCCGCCAAATAAGGCATGCTGTTCAGTTATCATCATATTTTCATGGATAAGCGCACTTTCTACATTAAATCCAGCAATATTAGCAGCATTATAATTACCAGCCCCAAAATGATTATAAGCCTGGATTCCACCGTTGTATTTACCCAAATATGTACTCTGGTTATCATACAAAAACCCCGTATAAAAAGGAGTAGGAGGTGAATTAATGATTGAAATATTCCACGAATTTAGTCCAGATTTTAAATCTATTGCTTTGACATTTCCTGAAGGAACAGTTCCAGCTGATGCATGTATGAGTTGTTGATCATAAGAGTTAACAGCAGCCCCCAGATAATCTCCATTTATAGATTTATAAAAACTACCACTATATAAATTATCCAAATAATAAATATCAGAAGTGCTTCCTGTATTACTCACAACAAATGCTCCTTCCCTAATTTTGGGAGTCTCATTTAGAAAAACAGTGACATACTTGGTCGTTGTATTTTCTCCATCTGAAGCACTTACAGTTAAATCATACTGGCCTGAAAGCAAATGAATATCATCAAAAAAATAAGATATGTTTAAATCATAATCCTTTGTATTTGGAGTTTTAGTAACCGTAGATAAAACTGGAATATCATTGGCATTTCTTAAAGAAACACTAACACTCTCTATATTCTTGTCATCACTAATAGTAGCCAACACTTGTAAAGTATCAAGCCCATTTACTTGTTGAAGACTATATGGCGAATTAATTGTCACGGTAGGCTTTATTTCATCTTTGTCCTTAGAACAAGAAAAAAGAAAAACTGTAACACTAATTACACTATATAAAATCTTGCGATTCATACACTAAAATTAATGTTTTTATCTTTAACTATTCATAACCCTGTTGATAAGAGGTTAACAACCAGTTAATAAACTCTTAAACAGCTAAACATTAATGAATTAAATCCGTTTAATAAATAAAGCGATTATTCTATTGGATTTATCGGACACATAAAACTCTATTTTGTACTTTTGGAACATGGCTGAAACAAACAAGATATCTACTCGAAAAAGAACAAAACCAGCTATACCAATTGGCCAAAACTTAGAGCATGGCAAGCTTCCACCGCAAGCAGTTGATCTGGAGGAAGCTGTTTTAGGAGCTTTAATGTTAGAGAAAGAGGCCGTAAATGCAGCCATAGATATTCTACAACCAAAAAGTTTTTACAAAGAAGGACATCAAAAGATATTCTCGGCAATTCAAGATCTTTTTCAACGGTCTGAACCTGTTGATATCCTAACTGTTACTAACGAATTAAAACAACGAGGTGAACTTGACATAATTGGGGGACCATATTATATTACTCAGCTTACAAACCGGGTAGCCTCAGCTGCAAACATTGAATTTCATGCAAGAATTATATCTCAAAAATACATTCAAAGAGAGTTAATTAGAATTTCTTCAGAAATTATTACCGATGCTTACGATGAGACAACTGATGTTTTTTCTTTGTTAGATAAAGCTGAGACAAGTTTATTCTCTGTCGCTGAAGGAAACATCAGAAAGAACTACGAAACAATGTCTGATTTGATTAGAGAATCTATCAAACAGATTGAAGAAGCTAAAAACCAAGAAAGTGGGGTAATAGGTGTTGCTTCTGGATTTACTGCTTTAGATCGAGTTACCTCTGGTTGGCAACCATCAGATTTAGTTATTATTGCAGCTCGTCCAGCAATGGGAAAAACATCCTACGTTCTTTCTTTAGCCAGAAATGCAGCTGTAGATTTTAATATTCCTGTAGCATTCTTCTCATTAGAAATGTCATCAGTTCAATTAGTAACAAGATTAGTTTCTGCTGAATCAGAAATCTCTTCTGAAAAACTAAGAAGCGGAAACCTGCGTGCTGATGAAATACAACAAATACATACAAAAATAGATGGGTTAGCAGAAGCTCCTATTTTTATTGACGACACAGCAGGTTTGTCAATTTTTGAATTAAGAGCAAAGGCAAGAAGGTTAAAATCACAACACGACATTCAACTACTTATTATCGACTACCTTCAATTAATGACAGGTGGAGGAGATAATAAAAATGGAAATAGAGAACAGGAAATTAGCATGATTTCACGTTCACTTAAAAGCATTGCAAAAGAATTAAATATTCCAGTATTGGCCCTTTCTCAATTAAGTAGAGCTGTCGAGACAAGAGGTGGAGATAAACGTCCACAACTATCAGATTTAAGAGAATCTGGTTCGATTGAACAAGATGCTGATATGGTTCAATTTATTCATAGAGCTGAATATTATGGGTTAACAGAAGATGAGGATGGAAATTCTACTACTGGAATGGCTACCATCATAATAGCCAAACATAGAAATGGATCTGTTGGAGACGTTAAACTCAAATTCGTTAACCACTTGGCTAAATTCCAAGATTTTGAGCAAGGGAACAATGATTTTGGTGATTTTGACAATACAAATGCTAATATGCCACTTGGTGAAGATTTTGATGCAGCTGTAACAAAGCCATCAAAAATGAACGATACCGAAGATGATAATTTCGATTACGGTATGGATGATGACGATGATACCCCTTTCTAATAGCTTCCTTCAAAATATTTAATCTATTACGTACAATAGTTTATTTCCAAATAAGTTATTAATTTTAAAAGTATGAAACGATTAATTCCTTTAATAATAATTTGCCTTTTTTCACTCAAAGTAAGTGCCACCTACTTACTTATTCCAATGGATGATGCCCAAAAAAATCATTTAAAAGCTTATGGAATAGCCTATTGGGTTTTACAAAATGATGTCGAAATAGACTGGTTATTAAACTATCGTGGTGGTAGCTTCATGATTAAACACATAAAAGCAATTGAAGAGGAACTCATTATCAGGGGGGTCTCTTTTGAAGTAATTGCCAATGTTAAATCTACAGCTATATTAACCCAAATTGCAGATCCTGAAGTAAATATGGACGTTGTGAAATTAGAAAAGCAACCTAAAATTGCTGTCTATTCACCAAAAAACAAACAACCCTGGGATGATGCTGTTACATTAGTATTGAAATATGCTGAAATTCCATATGATGTCGTTTATGATGATGAAATTGTTGAAGGTATTTTACCTAAATATGATTGGTTGCATCTTCATCATGAAGACTTTACCGGACAATATGGTAAATTTTATGGTCATTATCGAAACCATGCATGGTATAAAGAACAAGTTAGATATAATGAAGAAACAGCAGCTCGGCTTGGATTTAATAAAGTCTCACAACTGAAGTTAGCAGTTGCAAAAAACATTAAAGAATTTACTTTTGGAGGAGGTTTTTTATTCGCCATGTGCTCTGGAACAGATGCATTAGACATTTCTTTAGCAGCAGAAGGAATAGATATATGTGAATCTATGTTTGATGGTGATGGATCAACACCTAATTATAATGCACAATTAGATTACAGCAAAACATTTGCCTTCAAAGATTTTACGCTAAAGGTAAACCCAATGGAATATGAATTCTCGAACATTGATGCCACACCTACCCATGCTAGAACTCCTAAAAACATAGATAACTTTACATTATTCGATTTTTCTGCAAAATGGGATATCGTACCTACTATGCTATGTCAGAATCATACAAGTATTGTAAATGGATTTTATGGTCAAACAACTGGCTATAATAAACAATTTTTAAAATCTAATGTATTGGTAATGGGAGAAAACAAATCACTCAATTCTGCTAAATACATTCATGGAGAAATGGGTAAAGGCACTTGGACTTTTTATGGCGGACATGATCCGGCAGATTATCAGCATATGGTAGGTGATCCTCCTACAGACTTAAATTTACACCCAAACTCTGCAGGATACCGTTTAATCTTAAACAACATTCTGTTTCCAGCGGCTAAAAAGAAAAAGCAGAAAACTTAATTGGAAGTTTGGTATATAATGTAAATATCGAGTCTGAGAAGCTATTCTTTAATGAAATTAAAATTGGATTAAGGAAAATACTAAGTTTTTACAAAAAAACGTCTTCAATAATAATCGTCATTTCTATTTTCATATTGTTCATTTTCATTCCGGAATATGATATTAAAGGTGAACAAGTAAGAGATTATTTTATTGATCTAACGGAGTCAATTTATCTTTTTTGCTTTTTACTTATCTTTCTGAATATACCCTTTATATTAATTTACCCTCTCTATTTATTTTATAAAGACAGGCAGAAAGAATTATTAAATTCAGTGAATATGGTTTTCTTTATTAGCAATCTATTCTTTTTATTAATCTATATATTTTTCCCAGGATTTGATTGGATTATGGATTAACAAAATTTAATCAAACATATTCCATGAAACACCAAACTTTAATGATTTTCTCATTGATGGATATCCTGGAACCGCATAAGATTTCTCTAAGCTCCCTCCAGCATTAATATGCTCATATTTTAAGAAAATTTGGGCTCGTTTTAAATGAGTATTTATGAAAACATCTATTTTAGGATAATAACCCAACTTAGTATTCTCCTGTATATAGAACTCATTTATTGCAGGCATGTAAGCATAACCATAATAGTCTGTAGAATAAGAAAAGCCTACCCCAAATTGAAATTTTAGCGCTCCTTTAAAAATATACTTTTGATAATACAGGACCTGTCTTCCTATCATCTCTGGTAATGGAAACAAAACCTTATCAGAAGTCAGCTGATAAATGAAAGCTGTTCTAAAATAGAAATTAAGTAACTTATAATTCTTAGCCAGTGAAAATGTAGAGATAGAGGCTGAACTCTCATTTTGGTTAACAATAGCTAAACTGTCATAATAAAATGCATTAGTTAAAAGTTTACTCTCAGCAATAAATTCTAACTGCAGTTTTTTCAATTTAAATTTAACATAGAAATCAAATACCGATTCTTTTTCAAAAGAAGAATTACTCCAAATAAAGTGATTTGAAGTATAACTTATAGATTTTAAATCTGGCTCACTCAAGAAATAACTTATTCCAGTATTAATATTGTATTTTTTCTTATCATAAGAAAAAGCTAATTCCGACTCAAGATCCCCTTCCCGATATCCATCTACACCATACTTAGCAATTACATCAACTACAAAAGATTTATTTTTAACCCCCATAAGAAAACCAGCATAAGTATTATGATAGGTACTGCTAATCCCAAAACTTTGTTCGTACTTTTTTTGATCATACTGTCCAAAGAGCTCAAGTGAAATGTTATGATTCCTAAACCCAAAAAAACCAGTATTACTAAAATTATTAGTATAAATAGAATCAATTGTAGAAATAGAATCAAAAAATATTTCATTATAAATATTAGATAATGGATCATTATCAAAAAACACTTTTTGCTCAGTAGAATAACTTATTTGATGCTTTAAATAAATAACTTTTTTATAGTTTGAATCTGAATTTAATTTTAATAAATCTAATTTTTGATCAAGTTGATAGGCATACCTTTTCAAAAATGAATTAGAGCTTTGTAAATTAACAGGGTAGGTTCTTTCATCATCAAACACACCATCTTCGAAATCTTTTATATTAAGTAATCCTCCATTTTCTTCATGAAAATTACGATGAATCTCATTAGAAAATTTAACACTATAGTTCCTTTTTTTGGATTCATATTTTAGCCCTCCGATAAATTCGGTATTATTTGCCTCTTGATTAATGTATGCTCCTGGAGAACTTAATTTTTTGAAGTCAAAATCTAAAAAAAGTAGTTTTCCAAATTTTTGAACATGATTAATAGAAAAGTATTGTTCTTTCCTACTTGCATTAATATAAGTTATATTAGTATAAGGCTTAAACCCTGAGAGCTTATGAAGTTTATTATTAAAAGAATTAGGTTCTTTAATTAAGTCCTTTTTATATAAATAAAAAGTAGTTGGATAATAAAAGTTAGAACCAAACGGTCCCAAGTTATTAATCAGTACATCATCCTTATGCTTATAGAATAATATATTCATAGACTCTCCATCTGACCTTAGGATAGAATCATATTTAGAATCATTAATAGATAAAGAATCTAAATTTTGTGATTGAATATCACAAACAAAAAAGAAAATGAAAAGTGTAAATAGTATTTTAAAAGAAGCATTCACCATACAAAACGAAAGTAATAAAAAAGCCCCATTCAAAAAGAATGGGGCTTAATTAAAATTGGCAACGACATACTCTCCCAGGTAAACCTAGTACCATCTGCGCTAATGGGCTTAACTTCTCTGTTCGGAATGGAAAGAGGTGATCCCCACTGCAATAGTCACCATAAATCATTAATATCAATATGACATACATTGAAAGAAATTAAAATAAAATTTATTGTATAGTTAGAAAGCCCTCGGGTAATTAGTATTGCTCGGCTTTGACATCACTGTCTTTACACCTGCAACCTATCAACGTCATCATCTTTAACGACCCTTAAGGGAAATCTCATCTTGAGGTTGGCTTCGTACTTATATGCTTTCAGTACTTATCCAATCCGAACGTAGCTACTCTGCAATGCAACTGGCGTCACAACAGATAAACCAGAGGTTCGTCCAACTCGGTCCTCTCGTACTAGAGTCAGCTCCTCTCAAATTTCCAACGCCCACAACAGATAGGGACCGAACTGTCTCACGACGTTCTGAACCCAGCTCGCGTGCCACTTTAATGGGCGAACAGCCCAACCCTTGGGACCTTCTCCAGCCCCAGGATGTGACGAGCCGACATCGAGGTGCCAAACGAT
>JAJCYO010000016.1 GCA_029262875.1 Flavobacteriales bacterium | reverse complement strand
AATAAGGTAAACTTTCGTTTTTCCAAAATTGGCAAAAATTGTTGCAAACTCTGACCCTATAACACCTGCCCCTACAATAACCATACTTTTTGGAAATTTATCCATATGCATAATTCCATCACTGGTCATTATTGTTTTTTCGTCAACTGTTACATCAGGGAGTTTCCTTGGACTACTTCCACTGGCAATAATAGTATGCTCAGCACGGATTATTTCTTCTTTCCCATTCTCCTTAGTAATCTTAATTTCTTTATCTGTAACAAAACTTGCTACTCCTTTTTCATAAGTAATTAAGTTGGTTTCTGCATGTATAATTCTCAAATGGCACGTCAATTGAAACTTTCTATCAAATACTGCTTCTTCAATTGATGCCTTTACTTCATTAAAAGAAATATCTAATTTCCGCTCTCCTTTATTCTTTCCTAAATCCTCTTGAACTTTTCTAAACCTTGTAGAAAGTTCCCACATCGTTTTTGAAGAAAGTGCTCCATTATAAATTCCTGCACCGCCTAATTTTTCTTTCTCAATTAAGATGACTTTTTTCTCAAAATCAATGGCTCTCATCGCTGCAGCATATCCCGCTGGGCCCCCACCAATAACACATAAATCGTACTTTTCCATAAAAGAAATTTAATAAATACCTTTTGGTAAATTAAAAGTAGTAAAAAGTTTAATATCCCTTTTATTTATTAGGATAATTTTAGTTGTAGGGAAACTCTAAGTGGAATTTTGTTCCTTTTTCAGAACTAATTTTTATGGCTCCATCTAATTGTTCAACGAGCGAGTGAACTAATTCTAAACCTAATGTGTTTGAATTATTTACGTCAATTTCTTTAGGTATTCCGGTACCGTCATCTTCAATGATTAAAGTACATGAACCTTCTCCTATTTTTAAAGAAATATTTATTTTACCTGATAACTTCTTAGGAAACGCATATTTATAAGCATTCGATAATATTTCATTGGTAATTAAACCGCATGGTATTGCTTTTTCTATATCGAACTTCTCTAAGTCATCAACATCTAAATCATAGTCTACGTCAATGTATTCCTTATCAAAGGAATAACTCAACAATTCTACAATTGATGTAATGTATTCTTTCAGGTTAACGTACTCTACATCTTGTGATTTATATAATTTTTCATGGACCAATGCCAGCGTCTTTATCCGATTTTGAGTTTCTTTAAATAGAGATTTTGAATCATCATCGGTCAAATAATTAGACTGTAAATTTAATAGACTCGATATAATTTGCAGGTTGTTTTTTACACGATGATGAATCTCTTTTAAAAGAATGCTTTTTTCGTTTAGTGATTGTTTTATTTTTTCTTCTGCTTTTTTACGTTCGAAAAACAAAGGAACATCATAAGGTTCAGTATTGGAGATGGATTCTTCTGCCTTGAGGTATGCATCAATTTTATGGGGAGGGGCCATAATAAAGGTACAGTTATCATCCCCTTTCGCCCTGCATGAAATTTCTACTGAAGTTAAAGGTATTCCGAAACTCTCTTCACACCAACCTGATGAATAACCTGAATTCATAATACATACTGGGTTTTCTGATTTAATCCCAGACTTAATCCAAGAATCTGCTTCAAATGAATATGGGTGATGGTACTTTAAGTAATAATTATCATCAGGTGAAGGACGGCTTTCTGGCAATATATCAACATAAGCCCAACCGGTATATGCAAAATGTACTGGACCAGCCGACAACTTAGAAACTGGATCATTTAAATTCATTGACACATGAAACTTCTTAGCATCTTCTAATCCAATTACATGCGCAATATCAAATAAGAAATTTTTTCCTATTTGAAAGGCTTCTTTTTCTCCTTTATCTGAGTATAAATCTCTTATGATGTTTAAGAACCCAACTGAAAGTGATGATGCACGCATTAAAACATACCTTTCATCATTAATTTCAATCATTCCTTTGGAAGGAGTAGTCTTAAAGTTTTCAAAATACTTTCCTACAGTTTTTTCAGCTTCGTTAAAGCTTTCTTTAAATTGCTCAGGAGCACTTACTGTATCTCCAGGGGCAAAAACATGAGAAAAACCATCTTTTAAAAGTTGGTTTTCTTTCTCTAATTCTTCTATTTTAGATTTTAATTTATCTAGTTCGGACACAGCTTGTTAGCTTGAAATTTGAGCTAAATATAAATTAATTAATCGAGAAAAAAAATATTAAATTTCGTTGAGAGGGCAATAGTATATAAACTTGCATTTATGGTAAATAATCTCGTCTAACTCCATTAAGGAAGCCAATGCCAATTGAGAGTAATTTTGTGAAGCATTCCTAAAAGCACCCACTTCCGTTTGCCATAATGTTGTAATCAAATTAATATCTCCTTTTGTTGGGTTGATATGATTTATAGCATTTTTAACATTACCAGCTCCAGCATGATAAGTGTGTAAAACCAATAGCTTGTACCACAAGTCTTCTGGATTATAGTCAATTCCTTTATCTTCTAATATTTTGTTTGTTTCTGGAATACAAATGGTCCGAATCAATTTAGCAGATGCCCAAGCAGATTTATCAAAATCTTTGCGCTCATCAACATACTTATTCACTTTTAGTCCCAGGTTAATTGCTACTTTTCTCATTATCTGGAAAGAACCGTAAGCTCCCACTGGAGACTTTTGCATTTTATTCGGACTTTCAATTAACAAGATGGCTTGAGCATAAAATGGATCAACCTTATTCTTATTAAAAATCTCTATCCCTTTTCCTATGCTGGGCATTACTTTTTCAAAATCATAAAAGGATTTCTTACCAGAAGTCATGTAAACGTGTTCTTCTTCTGGTAATCCATAATGTTTTTTTACGCTATCTCTAATCGCATTCTTCCCATCATCAGTCAACTTATTCCAATCTTTAACAGCAACTCGTCTAATAATTTGGCGGGTGCTTCCAATGTTAATTAAAGCAGAATCATCTCCCATGGTCATCAGTGTTCTCCAAAAATTTGGTTGTACCAACTTATCCCATCCATCTTTATACAATTGTTGATTTTGTACAAATTGATAATTTAAAGAATCATGTAAGCCTGCAACTTCAACTACCTGATATTTTTCTACAGAAGGTTGCGCAATAATTACGGAAGTAATCATTATCGAAATAATCAGCACCGTATTTTTAATTGTTATAATCATCTACCAAAGAAAACGACAATTTAGCTTATTTGTTACAACTTGAGTCTAATTTATTAACACTAAGATATTAATTATTCCATATGGACTTCTTTCGTAATAATTTTAACCGATTCAGCATTAGGTTTTATAATCCTCTTTTGTTTTCTGGTATAGACCTCAATAAATTCTGCTCCAAACAACAATATCATAGCAGAGTAATAAACCCAAATCAATAATAAAACCAATGAACCTGCCGCTCCATAGGCTGTTGCAAAACTGCTGTTTCCTAAATAAAATCCTATTAAGTATTTACCAATAATAAATAGCACGGTAGCCAGTAAGGCTCCTTTAAAAACATCTTTCCATTTTATTTTAGCATCAGGGAGGACTTTGTACACGGTTACAAAAACAGCAAATACTATTATCGTAAAACTAATTTGTTCAATGGCATACATAATTGAAGAGCTTTTTGAACCAACAGCACCTATCAATACATCATTAAAAATTACAACAATTGTATCTACTGACAAAGAGACCAACATTAAGAATCCTATGGTTACAATCATTGCTATTGATAATAATCTATTAAAAATAAATTTTAAGGCAATTCTTTTAGGTTTAGGCCTTAAGCCCCATATTACATTTATCCCATCTTGTATTGAAGCAAAAACGGATGTTGAACCATACAACAAAGTTGATACAGCAATTATTAAGGCTAAATAACTGAATTCAGCATTCTCCAAATTCTCAATAATATTTTGAATTTGTGAAGCACTTGACTTGCCCACCAAAGTATTTATTTGATTATAAAGCTCTCCCTTTACCATTTGTTCACCAAAAACAGGTCCAGCAACCAAAAGAACACCTATCAAAATTCCTGGCAATGAAAAAATGGTAAAGAATGCGATGGAACCGCTATAGTTCAAAGAATTGTCTACAACAAATTTTGTAATTAGTTCCCAAATGAAACTAAACAGCTGTTTTATTTTAACTAACATTTAACAAAGTTAAACCTCGTTAAAATAAAAAAATAGAACCTACGTCAGTTTTATGGAAATTAGTCTTTTTTTACCAGCATGTACATGTCGTTTTCTAACACAGAATAGCCTTGATCATAGCAGAAAAAATATACTTTCCCAGCTTTGGTAGTATATACTTCTGTGATGTAGTTGAAATCAAATCCTTCCATCATTAATTTGTTTTTACTAATTGTACCTTTCCCTTTAGGATTTAATTTTTCCAAAATCCTCCAGTTTTTGCGTAAACGGTTATTTGTATTTCTTATTAAGTTCTTACCATCTTTATTCACTTTATTATTGTAGGTATTCCTACAATAATCCGAACAAAACTTTTTGTCTACCCTTCCAGAGAAAGGTTCAGAACATTCTAAGCATTCTTTTTTTTCCATTTTATAAATATACTTTATCTACATAATTCTATACAGATTTCAATCTCTATTTCTTGATTAAAAAACTGCAAGATAATGTTTTGATAGACGGGTAATGTGTCTCTACTATGACAATAGATTACTAAAAGACATCTCTATTTAATTATAAAAATTAAACATTACGTATTTTCAACGCAATAAGAATCAGGGTACTAAGTATTTTACTTACTGAAAATTTAGTTGTTTTTACTTAGCATCCATAAGGATACATACTTTAAATTTATTTAATAATATGAAACACATCATGGCTCGAAGTGATAACACCAATATCGATGGTAAAAAATGGTCTAAAGAGACTTTAGATGAGGTCTGGAACAAAGGAAAGGTTATTCCTACTTTTCCAGCTGAAACATGGCGTTTAGATCAATGTGGCAGTGCTATGAAGTTTTCTGAACATGGCAATCGGAAATCAGAAGTCGGTTGGGAAATTGACCACATTAATCCAGTTTCTAATGGTGGATTAGACACCATTGAAAACTTACAACCGCTAAATTGGGTCAACAATGTTTTAAAGAATGATAAGTTAGGTTGGGATCCTGAAAAGATATCTTGATTCATTTCCAAACGACTACAAACGATTACAATCGACATTAAACGAAAGAAAACATTTAATAACCGATTAAGTTTTGGAGGTCGCCTTTACTTTGCCTCATCAAATCTGAACGAATCAGGTTTTAACAAATAAACTTTTATTAACCAATTAAAAAATTACATGATGAACAACATGAGAAACAAAGTACAACTAATCGGAAACTTAGGTATGAACCCAGAAATTAAAGACTTAGAGTCTGGAAAAAAAGTAGCAAAATTTTCTATCGCTACCAATGAATCATACAAAAACGCGAAAGGAGAAAAAGTAGAAGATACGCAATGGCACAATTTAGTTGCCTGGGGGAAAACAGCAGAAATCGTTGAAAAATACCTTCAGAAAGGAAAAGAAATAGCTGTAGAAGGTAAACTTATTAGTCGAAGCTATGATGATAAAGATGGTAACAAACGCTACGTTACTGAAATTTTAGTAAATGACCTATTGATGCTCGGGAGTAAGAAATAATCTGCCATAACCTTTCAAAAAAGCCGTTAGCGTCTGCTAACGGCTTTTTTATTTTCATACATCAAAATAGACTTTAAAAAAGTATTTTTGCCGCACTATGAGTTTAGAGCAAGAAATTAGTAAGAGAAGAACATTCGGAATTATCAGTCACCCAGATGCTGGAAAAACGACCTTAACAGAAAAACTGCTATTATTTGGTGGTGCCATCCAAACAGCAGGAGCTGTAAAATCAAACAAGATTAAGAAAACGGCCACTTCAGATTTCATGGAAATAGAAAAACAAAGGGGTATTTCTGTTGCTACTTCGGTAATGGCTTTTAACTATAAAGATGTTAAGATTAACATATTAGATACTCCTGGACACAAAGATTTTGCTGAAGATACCTACAGAACCTTAACAGCAGTAGACAGTGTGATTTTGGTTATTGATTGTGCCAACGGTGTTGAAGCTCAGACTAAAAAATTAATGGAAGTATGCCGGATGCGTAATACTCCCGTTATAGTTTTCATTAATAAAATGGATAGAGAGGGTCAAGATCCTTTTGATTTGTTAGATGAGATTGAATCTACCTTAGACATTAAAGTAAGGCCTTTGAGCTGGCCAATAGGAATTGGAAGCACATTTCAAGGAGTGTACAACATGTATGAGAATCACCTCAATTTATTTGATAGCAACAAAACAAAAATGGAAAGGGATATTGTTTCCATTTCGGACATTAGTGATGCAGCTTTAGAAGATCATATAGGAAGTGAGGCCGATAAACTAAGAGAAGATGTTGAACTCATTGAGGGTGTTTATGATGCCTTTGATGTTTCCAAATACAATGATGGAGAATTGGCTCCTGTATTTTTTGGGAGTGCTTTAAATAATTTTGGAGTTCAAGAACTGTTAGACACATTTGTCGACATTGCCCCTTTTCCTAAAAGTAGAGAGACAAATGTT
>JAJCYO010000015.1 GCA_029262875.1 Flavobacteriales bacterium | reverse complement strand
TGACCTTCTCTCTGACTAGTCTAAGAACTCTTATTTTTTTCTGATAACGTAAATATTTTTCTATTTCATCGGTTTTTTCCATACTAAAAGTCTATATTAATTATTAGCTAAAATAGTTCACTTTTAGTTGACGTAGTCACAGTGGTCATAAGTTAATCTCTGATAATCAACTGGAGCATAGCCCGTATAACATGCAAAGACAAAAATATCTCTAACCACAACTAATCTTTCTGAATCCAACTCAACATTCTCTATTTTTTGCAGTTCTTCCTCGGTTAAAAACTCAGCATCTTTTCTTTTAATTTTTTTATCATAAAGTATAAAAGGATCCTTCAGTAGCCAATCATATTTAACAGCTAAATTCATTAACCTTCTGAATGACTGAACATACTTTACTGTTGTATTATTTCCAATACCTTTTACTGATCTTAAAAAGGTATCAAACCCTTCAACGAACATATAGTTTAAGTTACCTAAGGTTATGTCTTCAATGCCATATTCAAACTCCAAAAAATCTACAACATGATTTTGGAGCGTTTGGTATTTTCTTAATGTTTCTTGTGCTCTATTTGCTTGATCCACCAATGGCTTAAAGATGGTGAAATGTTTTTCAAACAATTCAGACAACAAGATCTCACTACCTAAACTATCTCCACTACCACTTATATAGATTTTCTTAATTGTATCTAATTTAAATGGCATTCCTTTACCTTCAAGTTTATCATAAATATCTTCTATCTGGTATAGGATTTCATTTAGATCTCTCCTAATCTTTTGTTCTTTGAACGCTTTGGAATTCTTAAACTGGGCAGTTTCCTTCCAGCGCTGATCATCAACTCTAATTTGGAGATTCATACTGGTTTTTTGACCAGCTAAAAGAATTTTCACAAATACTGGTACTAAACCAGCATCATTAATTTTGTCTTTTTTAACGAAAAGACTTAGTCTTAACTTTTTCATATTTACTGTTTTTGGTTACAAATCTTACAGCAAATGTTAGTTTGAAAAGCATCAAAAACATTATTTTTGACACATCATAAAACTCTCATTATTAGAGCCTTATAAAATTAATGGTTACCCAAACCAACCTCAACTCAAGCCTCATTTTTGAGGGTGACGATTGAGGGTGACCCAATTATGCGTAAATAAGTGATTTTTGCCTATTCTCTAGAAAAGTGAGAAAAAGAAAAATCCCTTAGAACTCAATGTAATAAGGGATTTGCTAATTTTTGCGCGATTTTGCGTTTTTAACTGGCGGAGATAGAGGGATTCGAACCCCCGGTACCTTGCGGTACAATAGTTTTCAAGACTACCGCATTCGACCACTCTGCCATATCTCCGCTGCAAAAGTAGTAATTGATTTGAAATATGGAATGTTTTTTGCTCTTTTTTGAAAATATTTTATTCCGCTTAAAAATGAACGACAAACTATACCATAAATATTACCGTTTATCAATTATATATCGCACTTTAAAAGATAAATTGTAATTTTACAACTATTACGTTTAGAATGAACAAACACATTGTATCCATACTTATTGTAGTCCTTATTTCTGCTAACGCTTTTGCTGGAAACTTAAAAGCGTACTTTACCTATTGTACTTTTAATTCTCCAGATGATGGTCCTTATATAGAAACATACCTATCGGTTGTGGGAGAATCTTCTCAATACGTTAAAAATGAAAAAAATACTTTTCAAAGTAAAATTGAAATCACGTTGATTTTTAAACAAGGTGAAGAGATTAAGAAGTTTAAGAAATATAATTTACTCAGCCCGGAGATTAATGATTCATTGGCTGAAAAAGTGAATTTTATGGATCAACAAAGAATTCCTTTACCCAATGGAAAATACGAATTTGAAATATCCATCAAAGATTTAAATGCACCTGGAGCTCCTTTTAAGTCTACTCAAATATTAACTGTAGACTACCCACAAAATGAAATAGGTATTTCTGACATAGAATTAATAGAATCACTAAAAAAGACGACTACAAAAAGTATTATCACAAAAAATGGCTATGATATACTTCCTTATACTTCAGATTTTTATCCCGAAAATTTTGAGAAAATTGCCTTTTACTCAGAAATCTATAATGCTGATAAAGCATTAGGTGAAAACGAAAATTTTTTAATCTCCTATTACATTGAAACTTATGAAAATAATAAGGTAGTTGGTAATTATAAAAGTTTTGTTAGAGAAGCTGCAAAGCCGGTAAACATCTTATTAAAATCTTTTACCATCGAAAAATTACCTTCTGGAAATTATAATTTGGTGATTGAAGCAAGAAACAAAAACAACGATTTACTTTTAACTAAGAAAGTTTTCTTTCAAAGAAGTAATCCAAAGTCTACACCTCTTTTAATTTCAGATGATTATTTAAATTCTTTTGTGGCGACTATGGATAAAAAAGAGTTAGACGATAATATTAAAAGTATTGAGCCTATATCTACCAACATTGAGATTAGCTTCGCTCAAAACCAGTTAAAAGGAAAAGATGAAGAGCTTATGCGCCAATACTTTTACAACTTTTGGGTAACAAGAAACAATCTTGAACCAGAAGTCGAATGGAAAGAATATGCTAAACGCGTTGAAACCACAAATAAATTATTTTCTACTGGCATTAAAAAAGGATATACTACCGATAGAGGACGTGTATTTTTGAAGTACGGAAAACCAAACACAAGGAGTGAAGTTAAAAGTGAACCAAGTTCATACCCTTATGAAATATGGCATTATTATAAGGTAGAAAAATTTAGCAATAAAAGGTTTGTTTTTTATAGTCCAGATGTAGTTACTAATGACTACCCTCTTCTTCATTCTGATATGCCTGGCTTTATAAACAACCCACAATGGAAAGTTCAACTTCATAAAAGAACCAACCAACCTATAGACATGGACACTGAGAATAATAGTGATCATTATGGCGGACGGGCAAATGATATTTTCAATAATCCAAGATAACTTATTTTGAATAAAAAAGTTGCTGTTGTTATTTTAAATTGGAATGGTAAAGCGTTCTTGGAACAATTTTTACCTTCGGTTATAAAGTACACTTCTAACGCGCAAATTGTTGTAGCTGATAATAACTCATCTGATGATTCTATTGCATTTTTGCAAACCAATTATTCTGAAGTTAAGATCATACCATTGGATAAAAACTATGGATTTGCTGGCGGATACAACAAGGCATTAAAACAAATAGATTCAAAATATTACGTGCTGCTAAATTCTGATGTTGAAGCAACTGAGAATTGGCTTAATCCAATGATTGATTTATTAGACACTAATCAGGCAGTCGTAGCATGTCAACCAAAAATAAAAGACTTTAATCATAAGACTCATTTCGAATACGCGGGCGCAAGTGGTGGCTTTATAGACAAATATGGTTACCCCTTCTGTAGGGGAAGAGTTTTTGAAAGCTTAGAGGAAGATAAAGGCCAGTACAACGATGTAACTGAAGTTTTTTGGGCTTCTGGAGCTTGCTTGTTTATTCGTGCTAAACAATATCACGATATTGGGGGGTTGGATGAGTTCTTTTTTGCTCACATGGAAGAAATTGATTTATGCTGGAGGTTAAAAAATCAAGGCCATAAAATTATGGCATGTCCGTCTTCTACTGTTTATCATGTGGGAGGAGGAACATTGAACAAAGTGAAACCTCAAAAAACATTCTTGAATTTTAGAAATAGTTTGCTCACACTCCATAAAAATCTCCCTAAAAAAGGGCGGTTTAGTATTATCCTAACACGACTCTTCCTGGATGGTATTGCAGGGGTTAAATTCTTGGTTTCTGGAAAACTTGGCCACACATGGGCAATCGTTCGTTCTCACTTTTCATTCTATGGTGCCATTTCACAAAACAAACAAAAACGAATACAGCCTAAATCACCTAATTTAATTGGGGTAATTAATAAAAGTATCGTAAAAGCGTACTTCTTAAAAAAGTGTAGAACGTTTAACGATTTTGTAAATTAATTGGACATATCCTTGTATTAGTTATAAGAAAGTGTAAATTAGTCGCCAAATAAAATTTTGATATAGATGGGAAGACCAGCAACAAAGCCGACAAAATTAAAAGATGGATTTTACTTAGAGATAAGAAATAAGGGAAGTAAATCTGGAATTAAAATAAGAAGGGATACAGAGAAAGCTATGTTAATCGCTGTAAAGGAGTACGAACGAGTAAAAGATGTCGTTATTTTAGGTGAGTTTAAGAATGGTAAACCTGTATCAAAACCTAAAAAGAAGAAATAATTCTTATTTCTCTATTTCAGCCAGTTTAATCATTATTTTTTCCATTTTCTTTTTCATTTGAAAAGGAGTACAATTGAAATTGTTTACAATTAAAGCAAACGCGATGTTTCTTTTGTTTTTGGTTGTTACATACCCTGCGTAACTCCTAATTCTTGTCATGTAACCACTTTTGGCTTTTACTCTTCCAGAAGCGGCAGTTCCTTTACCTACATTTCTTAATGTTCCTGATTTTCCTGCAACGGGTAACGATTTAATATAGAGCTGTTTATTTTTACTTTCATTCATGTGTTTCAATATCCCCACCAATTGTTTTGCAGTGATTGCATTAAAACGAGAAAGTCCACTGCCATCATTAATGTACATCCCTTCAACATCTAAACCTTTATTTTTCCAAAAAAGTGTGGTGGCCTGCGTTCCAGACCCTGTATCTCCACTTCTGTACTTAAACACTCCTATTTGATTCATCAAATGCTCCGCATATAAATTGATGCTATAGGTATTCGTTAAATTCATTATAGATGTTAATTTGGGCGAGCGTGTAGTTGTTATAATACGCTTCTTTGTTTTCACTATTGAACCTGTTTCGAATTTAATTTTTCTGACGGTTGTTGAAGGATTAGCCAATTTAATTCCCAGTTCTCTTAACTCCATATCTAACTCAAAAGCTGTTAAATAGGCAGGATCAGGAATAGAACCTCTTACACTAAAATTCTTTTTATTAATAGGTATTCCTCCTTTTACAATTCTATTTTCTTGGTATGGGGCACCAAATATGTAGGATAAGTCTTTTTTTGTAATCATCCCTTTCACATAATTATCAAACTTTAGATTTGGGATATATGGGTATATACATGTAACATCTGTTGAATCACCTTTTTTTCCAGAACTAAATTCAATGCTACATTTATTTTCATAAATAGACAGTCCACAAGGACCAGCACCATAATAATTACCTAAATCTCCCCAAATCCATGTAGAAGGAATCATTTGTTCGTTAAAAATAGAAGCATCGGCTATAACTCTTCCATTAATCGAATCGATTCCCAATTTAATAATTTCATTCGCCCACTTATTGATAAAATCTCCATAGTGTTTTGTAAACCTTTCAGAACCTAAACAAGGATCTCCTCCTCCAACAATGTAAATGTTACCATTTAACACACAATTGGAATCAATCTCTCCTGAGTATTTTACATGAGTTGAAAATCGTTTTCCAGGACCCAAAAGTTCTAATGCTGTTGCAGTTGTTACTAATTTCATGGTTGATGCTGGAACTAAACTCTTATTAGACCCTAATCCTGCTACTACTTTATTGGAATCTAAGTCGAATGCATAAAAACTAATAGAAGCGTTTTTTAATTGGTCATCGGCTGCCATTTTTTGGATGGCTAATCGGACCGACTTGGTAGTTTGTGCTTTTAACCCACAACTTATAGAAACTATTAATATGGCAATTACTAACCGCATTAATTCTTCATTTGTTTAGTAGAGTATGTATGAGCCAGTTCTAATTTACTATAACGTTCTTCATCAATTATTGAGCAACCAGATTGTAATAGCTCAAAGACTTCCATTTCTCTTTCTTTATTATAGGGCTTTGTTGTTTTAAAAATATCTAATTCCTCTTTGAATTCAGACAACACGTCCTTCGTGAAATCAATGTTTTGATTCTTGGAAGCTATACCTATTAACGTCATTTTATCTTCATCGCATTTAAAAGACTTTATGTCTTGAGGTGTAACATGTTCTAAATATTTAATATTTCTTAGAGCCTTATCTAAAACAATATCACTAAACATCTCAACAAGGTGATTGACCTTTTCATCCTTTTTGTTATTGAGCTCTTCCCATTCCTCTGTGTAAACATTATTCGTAATTAAAAAATGTTTAAACTCTTCTTCTAACTCCTTTAACTCTTCGTTTGTTAAACACCTGTACTTCATTGTTTTAGTTTATTTCTTTAAAAATATAGAATAAAAACAAAAGTACACCAATTGACTAAATTATTAGCCATAAAAAAAAGGCTACTAAAGTAGTAGCCTTTTACAATAACCAAATGGCTATTAATTATTTTTATAGTCTGCTGGATCCACATCTAATACTTCGAGTTCTGTCATTTCTTTATCTGAAATAGCTGAATCATCAAATTTGATATTAGGGTTTTTCTCTTTTAATTCTTTTTCTAATTCTGCATCAGCAATGGTTTCTCCCATAGTTTTGTTCTCTTCAGCGTCAAATTGATACTCTTTATTAACAGTACCTTTATTGCTTCTTATTGATTTAAATGCATACTTCCTTGCCAACCTACTGTGTTGCATAGATCTATGCGTTTTATGGCGCTTCAACAATCTTTTTGCATGTTGTTGATGGTGAACTGCTCTCGATAAATCACCAGTATAGTTCTTGTATTTCTTTACCGCTCTATTTGCATTTGCAATTACATGATTCGTTCTTTTTATCACTTTAACAGATTGTCCTAAACTGTTTTTGTGTGCTACCTTTTGTGCAGCATGTGCTTTTTTATGTTTAACAATTTCCTTTTTAGCATGTGGATGCTTGTGCTTATGTTGTGCTTGTACATCTGTTCCTATAAATACAATTGATAAAGCAAATACAGCGCTCAGTAATAATTTACAGTTTAATTTCATAATATTGGATTTTAATTTTTTATTCGTTCTAATCAAGTATTAGACCAAATATAAGATTAAAGGTTTAACCAAATTTAAAACTAATTAACTATTCTGAGTTTGTAGTGATGGCTAATTTAAAATCCTTTTTTTGGAAAAGCTTTACCAACATTGATGGTGGGCTCAAATTCCCTCATCTCACAGATGGAGAAATCGGTATTCAATTGGGGTTCGATATGACTTCTTCGGTTACATCTGACTTGTTTACGATGTATAACAGAGTTCATCCTAGAGGAAAAGTAATTGGAATAGACCCCGATCCTCATAATCATCAAATTGCAGAAAAAATTATACAAGAAAAAAAGTACAACATACAACTCATCCAAAAAGGAACTTATTCTAAAGAGGATAGTGTTCAATTTTTAATAGGAGAAAAAAGTAGTTGGAATCAATTAGAAATTGTCCCAAAAGACTCTACTGTTTCATTTACTGATGATCAAATAACAGTAGAGATTAACACCTTAGACCGTATCCTAAAGGAAGAAAATATTGATATTCAACAAATAGGACACATTAACCTTACCATAAATGGTGCAGAGTATGATACGTTGCTGGGAATGGGCAACTTACTTAAGAATGTGAAAAACCTATCACTTACCATAACCGCTGGAAGGCATGATGAAAGTGGAACAATAAATGGAAAAAAGGACATGGAATTAATCCTTCCCTTGCTCCAGAATTATGGATTTATCACAAAATTTAAACGAATTAATGAATTATTTTGGTGGGGATTTATTGTTAAACTTCTCATCAACAGGAAATGGATCTATAACCAACCCAACTATGGTATTATCATGGCCACAAAAGGAAATAGAAAACCTAAGTGGTATCAATCTTTTTCTTGAGTAATTGTTGTAATTAATTCTTTCACTTCAGTCTCAATAATATCTCGCACTTTATTAAAGTCATCTGAATCCATATGTTTTGGGTCTGGCAATGCCCAATCCTCTCTATTGTTTGCATCTATCATAGGGCATTCATCTCCACAACCCATTGTAATAGCATATTCATATTTAACTTGAGGAATCTTGTCTAAACCAACTGAATCATGTTTACTTAAGTCATAACCAACCCCCTTCATTGCTTCAATGGCTTTTGGGTTTACAATGCCTGAAGGGCGTGAACCTGAACTGTAAACATCAATAATTCCTTTTCCATGCATTTTCCCAAAAGCTTCCGCCATTTGACTTCTACAAGAATTCTCAACACAAACAAATAATACTTTTTTCATCTTTGAAATTTAATTTTCTGCAACATGGGGTTTTTCTCTTGTTAACTTAAATACTAAAACCGCTAATGCTGCTCCTAAAATTGTTGCTACAATATAGGCCCATAAATACTCTGTATGTCCTGAGGCTACTGCTGGTCCAATTGATCGTGCAGGATTCATAGATGCACCGCAAATTGGTCCTGCAAACATCGCTTCCATTCCTACAGTTGCACCGATAGCAGCGCCTGCCATAATTCCTTTTTCTTTAGCTCCTGTAGACACATTTAGAATAACAAACATGAGTAAAAAAGTTAGAATTGTTTCAAAAATAAATGACTGTTGCCAAGTCCCTGATGGCAAACTCGCCCCCAATGTTTCATCTAAAGGAAATAAATATTTCAACGCAAAACTCGCTGCTAAAGCCCCTATCAATTGTGCCACAATATAGGGTAATACCTCTTTAATGGAAAATCTTTTCGCAATCCAAAAACCAATAGTAACTGCTGGATTTATATGTGCGCCTGAGATATCTCCTATCGAATAAATTAACACCATCACAATTAACCCCCAACTCATAGCTACACCAACATGTGATATTGAACCACCAACATGCGAATCAATTACCATTGCTCCACAACCAACAAATACCAAAAAAAATGTACCTATAAATTCTACAATGTATTTTTTCATTTTATTACTATTTAGCAACATCCAGAATTGGGGTCGCAAGAAGGTTTTTGTCCATAAACAGTTACGCTAACTATTCCAAAATCACCGTTTTTGTAATTGGTAATTTCTGTTTCATTTAAATACATATTTAATATTTCATCTGGCAGTACTACCATTTTTTCCTTTTGGACAGCGATTTCCATGAAACCCGTTTCCTTAATTATAGCTACATACTCCTCCAATTGAATGGCGCCTGAAACACAACCTGCATACATTTCAGCATCATTTTTTAGATTCTCTGGTAAATCTCCTTTGAGGACTACATCGCTTACACTAAAATGTCCTCCAGGTTTTAAAACTCTGTGTGTTTCTGCAAAAGCTTTCTCTTTATTTGGAACTAAATTTAATACACAATTGCTAATGACAACATCAACTCTATTTCCTCCAACAGGCAAATTTTCAATATCTCCTTTTCTAAATTCCACATTATTAAAGTTTAGTTTCTCAGCATTTTCTCTGGCTTTATCTATCATTACATCTGTCATATCCACCCCCATTACTTTTCCAGAAACACCTGCTAATTCACGGGCAACGAAACAATCATTACCTGCTCCAGAACCCAAATCCAATACAGTATCCCCTTCTTTTATTTGAGCAAATTCCGTTGGGATTCCACAACCTAAACCTAAATCAGCATCTTCATGGTACCCTCCTAATTTACTATAGTCTTCAGCAAATACAGCATAATCAACGGTGCAGCATTCTCCTGCCCCACAGCATGATGTCTCGTTTTCTTCTTTGCTTTGATTTGCAATTTGACTGTATTTTTCTTTAACTACTTCTTTCAATTCTTCTGATGATCTCATACTATATATATTACATTAACAACATTTATCTTTTTCAGAATAACTACTCATAAACAATCTACTTACATCATCTAATTCACTCCATACTTTATCATCTATGCAATAGCAGGTTTTAACTCCTTCTATGTCTCCTTTAATAATTCCAACCTTCTTTAATTCTTTTAGGTGTTGTGAAATGGTAGATTGTGATAACGGAATTTCATCAACAATATCACCGCAGACACAAGAGTCTTGGTTGATTACAAATTCGATAATGGCTATACGAGCTGGATGTCCTAAAGCTTTATATAGTTCTGCTTTACGATTTTGGTTTTTGGTAAATTGTGTTGATTTTGTAATTCCCATGATCAATTATTCTATCGCAATATTACGATTAAATAATCAATCGAACTCATTTTTAGAAATGTTTTTTCATTGCCTCAACGAAATCCTCTGGAGCAATACAAGGCTTCATTGTTTCCTTATTAATGAATACCAAAGAAGTTTTGGCCTCATTGAGTAATTCACCTTTTTCATTAAACGTTTTATACTCAAAATGGATGCGAGCTTTTGGCAGGTCAGTAATTGTTGTTTCTATAGTTAACTCATCATCATAAAAAGCAGGCTTAAAGTATTTAATCGAAAACTCTAAAACTGGCAATGCAATTCCATCGTCTTCCATTTTTCGGTAACTGAACCCAAGTTGTCTTATTGCTTCTACCCTTGCTACTTCAAAATAGGTGGCATAATTACCATAATAACAATACCCCATCATATCAGTTTCAGAATACCGTACTCTTATTTTTGTTGTAGATGTATACATACTAATATTATATCCTAATTTAGTCAACGAAAATAATCATATTCTTTTGAGATTAGTCACTAAATACGTTTTCCTTTTCAGCATAGTTTTCAACTTATTGAGCTGTCAACATCCCTCTTACTTCAAGACAAAAGACACCTCTATTTCTCTAAATAGTGATTATGCCAACGATCCTCAAACCAGTGCATTAATACAACCTTACAAGGATAAATTAGAGGCTGAAATGAATGAAGTATTGGTTATTTCTGCAGAGGAGTTCCCAGCGGAAAGAGGAAAACCAGAAACTAAATTGGGAAACTTGGTGGCAGACTTAAGCATGCGTACTGGAAGCCTAATCTATAATACAGATAATAATCACCACATAGACTTTTGCTTATTAAATTTTGGTGGCCTTAGAACCTCCCTTCCTAAGGGAGAAATCACGAGGGGAAAAATATTTGAATTGATGCCTTTTGAAAATGAATTAGTTGTAGTTACTATTAGTAAAGAAAAAATGAGAGACCTTAGCACTTACATTAGAAAAGTTGGGGGACAACCTATTTCTGATGGGTTTAAATATTATTCTAAAAAGGATGAAAGTAATCCCAAAATGAGTAATGATTCTACTTACCTAATACAACATTCTACCAACGCCCCCATTAATCATGTCAAAGTACTTACGACAGATTACTTAGCCAATGGTGGGGATAAAATGAATTTCTTTTTAAATCCTGTAAAAAGTGAACCTTTAGGAATAAAATTAAGAGATGCTATTATTGAGTATTGTATTAGAGTAAATAAAGCTAATGGTCAATTAGTGGGAAAATTAGATGGGAGGATAACTTTTGAGTAACCGAAGAAATTTCATAAAACAAACTATATTAAGTGGCTTTGGATTAGCAAGCCTTAACCTTTTTCCTTTTCGGTCATTCGCGGTTAAAAAAAGCAAATACACTAAGATTACTATACTCCATACCAATGATGTTCATAGCCACATTGAACCTTTTCCTGATAACGACCCTAAATATCCAGGGTTAGGAGGTGCTGCACGTAGAGCATCCCTTATACAGCAAATAAGAAATGAAGAAGAAAATGTGTTGTTACTTGATGCCGGAGATATTTTTCAAGGAACACCATACTTTAATCTATACAATGGTGAAATTGATTTCAAACTGATGAGTTTAATGCAATATGATGCTGCTACCATTGGAAATCATGATTTTGATAATGGAATAGATGGTTTAAACAAAATGCTACCTCATGCCAAATTTCCTTTTCTTAATGTTAATTATGACTTTAATGATACTATATTGAAGGGTAAAATCCGGCAGTATAAGACATTCACTAAAAACGGAATTAAAATAGGTGTTTTTGGTGTTGGAGTCGAATTAGATGGCTTAGTTGATAAGAAACTCTATAAAACCACTAAGTACATTGATCCAGTTAATATTGCAAATAAAATTGCTGAAATACTTAAGGTAAAAGCAAAATGTGATCTGGTTATCTGTTTATCGCATTTAGGATACCAATACAAATCTGATAAAATTTCTGATTTAAAATTAGCTGAAAAAACAAAAAATATCGACCTAATTATCGGTGGTCATACGCACACATTCCTTGAAAAACCTACAAAAATCAGAAACTTATCAGGAAAAAATACGTTAATAACACAAGTAGGTTGGGCTGGAATCAATTTAGGACGTTTAGATTTTTATATTCAAGAGAACAAAAATTATTCTGTTCGTTATCAGAATATTAGAATCAGAAATAAAAGTTTTTAAAAAAACAATAGCAAAAAAGTTTTTTTTTTCACTTTTTTATTCAAATATTTGTTAGAACAAAACAAGGACGCTACTTTCGAACAGAAAGTATTGATTTATAGAAAGTTAAAGCTCGAGAAAAAGGCAAATTATTTTTCAACAATTAACTCTTAAAATCACTCGTTAAATTTTGAACGAAAACATTTATTTTTTAACATTTAATATGGGAGCTTTATAAAATGCAAAAAGACTTTAATTCAGTTTGGGAAAATTGCCTGATGGTAATCAAGGACAACGTTAGTTTACAAAGTTATAAAACTTGGTTTGAGCCTATAAAGCCCATAAAGCTTAAGAGTAAAGTCTTAACCATACAGGTTCCAAGTCAATTTTTCTATGAATGGTTAGAGGAGCACTATGTAAACATCCTTAAAAAAACGATTAAGAAAGAATTAGGTGCAGAAGGAAGATTAGAGTATAGCATTGTTATGGAAAATAGTCAGAACGGAACGAAACCATACACTGTTAAGATTCCAGCAACAAATAGACAAGCGATTAAGAACTCGCCTGTTTCTATGCCAATAGACCTAAATAAAGACAAATCTATTCGCAATCCTTTTATTATCCCTGGTCTTAAAAAGATAAATGTTGACTCTCAACTGAACCCAAATTATTCTTTTAGCAATTTTGTTGAAGGTGATTGCAACAGATTAGCTCGTTCTGCAGGATTTGCAGTAGCAAAGAACCCTGGAGGTACTGCTTTTAATCCTTTATTGATATATGGCGGTGTTGGATTAGGAAAAACACACTTAGCGCACTCTATAGGAATTGATGTGAAAAACAGATTTCCAAACAAAACGGTATTGTATGTTTCTTCAGAGAAATTTACACACCAGTTTATTGACGCAGTAAGAAACAACGAACAAAATGATTTCATTCATTTCTATCAAATGATAGATGTATTAATCATTGATGACGTTCAGTTTTTTGGTGGTAAACCAAAAACGCAAGATGTTTTCTTCCACATATTTAACCATTTACACCAATCAGGAAAACAAATCATATTAACTGCAGATAAAGCTCCAGTTGAGATAGTTGGAATGGAGCAGCGTTTACTTTCTCGTTTTAAATGGGGATTAGCTGCTGATTTACAAGCTCCTGCCTTGGAAACAAGAATTGCCATCTTAGAAAAGAAGATGTACCAAGAAGGATTAGAACTACCTAAAGATGTTGTGGAGTACATTGGTTACAGCATTACTACTAACGTAAGAGAATTAGAAGGTGCTTTAATTTCTATTTTAGCACAATCATCATTAAATAAAAAAGCAGTCAACTTGGATCTTGCTCGCCAAATGGTAGACAAGTTTGTTAAGAATACTGCTAAAGAGGTATCCATCGATTACATTCAAAAAGTGGTTTGTGACTATTTTGATATGGCCATTGATACGTTGAAATCTAAAACAAGAAAGAGAGAAGTGGTACAAGCTCGCCAAATAGCGATGTATTTCTCTAAACAAATGACTAAATCTAGTTTAGCTACAATTGGTATGCACTGTGGTGGAAAGGACCACGCAACTGTATTGCATGCTTGCAAAACAGTAAATAATTTAATGGATACTGATAAGAGATTTAGAGGTTACATTGATGATTTAAAGAAGAAAATTAGTTTACAATAATATTTAAGACGCAAACAGTAATGATTCTCATTATTTTGCACTAACTAAACAGGAACGTTAATTTGTTCCTGTTTTTTTATGTTTTAATTATCTTTGTTGATATGGGTTTTTTGAATAGAAAATATAAAACACCACAAGAGTATAAACCTATTTCAAAAAAAGGTCAATTGGGCATATTTTACATTATGGTAGGTTTAATTGCGGTGGCCATCATCTATATTTTATCGTTTTACATATGAAGAAAGTATTGTTTGTTTGTTTAGGAAACATTTGTCGTTCAGCTATGGCAGAAGGAATTTTGAGCGACAAAGTCAAAACTCAAGGACTGAATATTAATGTAGATTCTGCTGGAACATCTAATTACCACATTGATGAAGCGCCAGATAGAAGAATGCAACAAAAAGCCAATCAACATGGTTTAGACATTTCTAACCAACGAGGAAGGCAGTTTACGGTTAATGATTTTGATGAATTTGACTATATTTTTGCTATGGACGAATCCAACAGGAGTAATATTTTACGGTTAGCACGAAATGAAGCAGACAAAAATAAAGTGGAATTGTTTTTAAATTTAAATCATCCCAGACAAGACTTAAGTGTTCCTGATCCTTACTATGGTGGTGAACAAGGTTTTGAAGATGTTTATCAAATGCTCAATGAAACTTGTGATGTTTTCCTAACAACTATTGTACATGAGTAAAAATGGCATTGTTTACATGATTCCAATCACTTTAGGTGACACACCTGTTCATCAAGTGATTCCAGAATTTAACAATAGCATCATCAATGAAATTGATGTTTATATTGTTGAGAACATTAAAACTGCTCGTAGATTCTTAAAAAAAGCTGGAATAACTAAAGCCATTGATGAACTTACCTTTTTTGAACTCAACAAAAGAACTCATGAGGCAGAACTACCTACTTTTTTAAAACCCATAACTGAAGGTAAAAACATCGGTGTACTTTCTGAAGCTGGATGCCCTGGTGTAGCTGATCCTGGAGCAGACATTGTTGCTTTAGCGCAACAAAAAAACATTAGAGTTATTCCGCTTATTGGCCCCTCCTCTATTCTTTTAGCGTTAATGGCAAGTGGCTTTAATGGGCAGAGTTTCTGTTTTAATGGTTATTTACCAAAAGGACAAAAGGAAAGAATCCGTAAACTCAAGGAATTAGAAAAAATAGCTAAAAACAAACAGCAAACCCAGTTGTTCATTGAAACTCCTTATCGCAATGCCCATGTATTGGAAGATATTCTAAAAAACTGTTTTAACACGACCAAACTTTGCATTGCAGCCGATATAACTTTGCCTACTGAGCAAATTACTACTAAATCTGTAGAAGACTGGAAGAAAATCAACGTCAACTTGAACAAGCGACCTTGTATTTTTTTAATTGGCTAAATCAATTTCTCTATATTTCAATAATAATTCTTTATTGTTCTCTTCTGTAGACTGTTTTATTATTTTCAACAATTCATTGGCGCCCTCAAATATTGGCACATCAGGATAATAGTTATCTCGTGCATAGTGCATATACTTCAATACTTTAAATGCATTGAACCATTTGTAAAATACTTCAACAAAATGTTGTTGAGAGGAACTGTTCTTTTTGATTTTTAATAAATTCTCTTCAAAATCTATCGAATTTAAAAATGATTGAACAGTTTTGGGAATTGCATTCTTGTTATTATATAAATCAGGAACAGCATCACAAAACTGTTTCAGATCAATAAATGATGTTGGATGATAACTGAACAATTCCCGTTTTTCTTCATTCAACCAATTTTGCATGGCTTTTCCTGTTCCAAACGGAACCCTATCTGAAACACGTGGAGAAGGAATAATTTTAGTAGATTTTATCTCTGTAAAGTTTCCTAATGGAATGAGTTTTTGCAAAAAGTAAAAGTCTTCTCCGGCTTTTCGTTTATTCATTCCATTTTGTTTCTGATAAACACCGCTTCTAACTGCCATGCTTGATCCAATGGTATGATAAGCGTAAGGCAAGCCAGCATAAGCCAGCCCATTTTTGTAATACCTCAAATGCAACTCGTACTGGGTTATTCCACTATATATTTTCCTAGAAAAATCATCTCCTTCTATTGGGTGCTCGTAGTGAATAGAACAAGCTGGAGACTTAGGATGCTTCCCAAAATGATTTTCCACCTCAACTAAGTAATTTGTTTCGCAAGTTGCATCTGCATCAAAACAAGCAATCACACCTTCATTATTACCAATTGATTCAAATCTCCTTACCGCCTCATCCATTCCAATTTTTCGGGCTAACCCGACACCGGCATGTTTCTTTGGAAGGTTATTTTCTTCAATAAAGTAAAAACTTATATGCTCTTTTTTATGCTCAGTCGCCCAAACATTAGCCTCTTTTAACGCTATTTCATTCTGATTGACAATGTTCTTATCAGCATCTTCAGATGCATTAATTACAACAATCACCTCTACATTACATTTAGGCCTTTCACAATTAAAAAGACTATCGATAGAAGCTATTAAGCTTGATTCATTGCAGCAAGGAATGACAACAATAATTCCTAAATTATTGTTAGGAGTTTCTTTAATAATTTGTTCTCGAACAGAAAACCTATTGATGTAGTAATTCACAATGCGAATTTATACAACATTTTTGTATCAATTAATACCTACAAAAAATCCCCAGTTGATAAAACAAGAAAACCAACCGGGGATTAAATCAAGTGAACTCGATTTTAAAAATTACTACTACAATTGCAAACCCCTTTGCAATTATGCTATAAAATTAATTGGTTTTTAATGGAATGATTGTCTGAGAAATGACAAGAATATCATTTATTAGAAAAGATTATAGATACTTACTCAACCAGTCTTCGGCTTCTTCTCTACTCCTAAAAAATTTCGTAGGAACTGAAGGTTTATTCACTTTCATATAAAAATTAGCCAATATTTTATGGGCTAAAGAGTTAATAACAAAGGCCTCTACTTTTGAGTACCTTAACCCTTCTTCTGAAGCTGCATACTCTCTCGCTTCCTTATCGATTGTTACATAATCTTCTATAATGTGTAAAAGTGGAAATCTTTGTGATTCTAATATCGTCTCATAAGAATCAGTTATTTCTATACATTCTTCTCGTCCTATAACAGAAGATTCTTTTATGAGTATTTCCACAATACCATCATTTCTAAGAAAAATCTCAGAATGACTCATTACTATTTTCTCATTTACATCAATCAAAACATCAAGCTTTAATGATGAAATTAAGGAATTAGAATTTTTGTTCCAAATATTTGGCTGTAAATGAGTTATTGTACTTAGCCAATTCTACGGGAGTCCCCGTAAAAATTACATTACCCCCATTTTCGCCACCTTCTGGACCTAAATCAATTACCCAATCGGCACATTTCACTACATCCAAATTATGTTCAACAACAATGATAGAATGTCCTTTTACGATTAATGCATCGAATGCTTTTAACAGTTTTTTTATGTCATGAAAATGTAAACCTGTTGTCGGTTCATCAAAAATGAATAGCAAATTAGTTGAACTATCTTTTTTAGTTAAAAATGAAGCCAATTTAACACGTTGCGCCTCACCTCCTGACAATGTGCTTGACGATTGCCCTAAATGCACATAACCTAAACCTACCTCCTGCAATGGCAATAGTTTATCAATAATTCGTTTTTCATACCTTCCATTAGATTCTTGAAAGAAATGAATGGCCCCATCTATGGTCATTTCCAATAAATCGGCTATATTTTTATCATTAAATTTTATTTCTAAGACCTCATCTTTAAAGCGATGTCCCTTACACTCTTCACAAGTTAAGTGAATATCAGCCATAAATTGCATTTCCACGGTTATTTCCCCTTCTCCTTTACACACATCGCATCGACCACCGTCTGTATTAAAAGAAAAATGTCCTGGTTTATAAGCCCTAGTTTTAGCCAATCCTTGTGAAGCATACAAATTTCTTATCTCATCGTACGCTTTTACATAGGTTACAGGATTAGATCTTGACGATTTACCGATAGGGTTTTGGTTAATAAACTCTACTCCTTTTAAACTATCTATGTCTCCACTAATTTTATCTATAATTCCTGATTGTTCCGAATAACCATCAAACATCTTTTTCAAGGAAGGCAATAAGCAATTTTTAACCAAGGAAGACTTTCCTGAACCACTCACTCCAGTTACAACTGTCATTGTATGCAATGGAAACTCAACATCAACCCCTTTTAAGTTATTTTCTCTTGCTCCTTCAATCAGTATTCGTTTACTCCATTTTCTTGGCTTAGATGGAATTTCTATACTTTCTATGCCATTAATGTATTTTGCAGTTAAACTAGCACTGCTTACCAATAACTCTGAATAATCTCCTTGAAAGACAATCTCACCTCCCAAATTTCCTGCTTCTGGGCCTAAATCAATAATTTCATCAGCGGCTTTAATAATGTCCTCGTCATGTTCTACTACAATTACCGAATTACCCAGCTGCTGCAATTCCCTTAATACTTTAATTAGTAGCTCAGTATCTTTGGAATGTAACCCTATACTAGGTTCATCTAAGATATACATTGACCCCACCAAACTACTACCTAAGGATGTTGCCAAGTTAATTCGTTGTGATTCACCACCTGAAAGGGTTGAAGACAGCCTATTTAGGGTTAAATAACCTAACCCAACATTATTCAAATACTGTAAGCGGTTATTAATTTCTACCAATAACCTGCTGGCTATTTTAGCATCATGATCGTTCAACTTCAACTTCGCAAAGAATTGTCCTAACCGACTTACCGGCATTAATACTAAGTCAGTAATGGATTTACCCCCTACTTTTACATAATTAGCATCTTTTCGCAATCGAGTCCCCCTACAATCACTACACAAAGTTTTACCCCTGTATCTTGAAAGCATTACCCTGTACTGAATTTTATAGCTTTTTGCTTCTAACTTCTTGAAAAACTTATTTAGTCCTTTAAAATGCTTGTTTCCAGTCCACACTAACTGTTGTTGTTCTTCAGAAAGTTCATAAAAGGGTTTATGGATGGGAAATTTAAATTCTGATGCACTCATGATTAGTTCCTCTTTCCACCTTTGCATCTTCTCTCCTTTCCAACAAACAATAGCATTATCGTAAACAGATAGGTTTTTATTTGGTATCACTAAATTTTCATCAATTCCAATCACACTCCCATACCCTTCGCATGTTTTACATGCTCCTACTGGGTTATTAAAACTAAAAAAATGAGCATTCGGTTCATGAAATTCTATTCCATCTGCTTCAAAACGATTGTTAAATGAGCTTTCTTTTGCTTGGTCTTCTCCAATGATAATGACCTTACACTCTCCTTTTCCCTCAAAAAAAGCAGTTTCTACACTATCATATATTCTACTAATGTTATCCTCATCGTCATTAATAACAAATCGATCTATTAATAAATTAAGTGTCTTATCCTTAATTTTGGAAACATCAACCTTATCCAACCTTACCACCTCATCGTTTAGCCAAACCCTTGTAAACCCTTGCTTAATTAGCAATTCTATTTGCTCTTTTATGGTTTTTGCTGTAATTTCTACTTCTGAAAGCAATATAACCTTGGTTCCGTTTTGATGGGCATTAATGTATGCTACAATACTGTCAGGTCTATCTCTTTTAACTTCATTTCCAGAAATTGGAGAATAGGTGATCCCAATCCTTGCAAACAATAGCTTTAAATAGTCATAAATCTCTGTAGATGTACCAACGGTTGAACGTTTGTTAACCGTGTTTACTTTTTGTTCTATTGCAATAGCGGGTGCAATTCCATAAATATGGTCAACATCTGGTTTTTCTATCTTACCTAAAAATTGCCTTGCATAAGAAGATAAACTCTCCACATACCTTCTTTGCCCTTCTGCAAAAAGCGTATCAAAAGCCAAAGAAGACTTCCCTGATCCTGACAAACCAGTAATTACAACAAACTTATTTCGAGGAATTGCAACATCAATATTCTTTAAATTATGAACTTTAGCACCCTTAATGTGGATGTGTGTTTTCGCATTTATTGATTTCGAAACCGTTTTAGGCATAGTTATTGTTAGATGTTAAAGTATGTTAACGAATTCAAAAGTACTTTCTTTTTTAGTAGTTTTGAAGTAACAAAAAAAATATTTTGTCGTAAACACAACATATCTAATAAAACATCGTTAGTATGTTTGTTAAGTAAAAATTAAAACAAAAAAAACGCCTATAAGTAATATCTACTCTTTTTAAATAATAAGCTATTAAAGCTATAATTATTGTGTAACAATTAAAGAAGGAGAGGTATTATGAAACTTTCAAAACTTTCGGAAAAGGAATTGGTTCAAGCCTATTTAAAGGGTAACGAACTTGCAATTGAACAGTTAATCATTCGTTTTAAGAGTCAGGTGTACACTTACATTATATGTAAAGTGAGAAACGAAGCACTTGCTGAAGATGTTTTTCAAGACACTTTTATTAAGGTGATTAATACCATCAAAAGAGGCAAGTATAATGATGAGGGGAAGTTTTTACCTTGGGTAATGCGTATTGCACACAATCTAATTATAGATCATTATAGAAAAAGCTCACGAATGCCTTTTATTAAAGGCAAGGATGAATTTGACATTTTTGATGTAATCAAGAATCCAGACAAAAACGTTCAGGAAGACATGGAAAGAGAGCAAGTGCTTTCTGATGTAAAGAGCTTGGTTAAATTTTTACCTGATGATCAAAAAGAGGTACTGATGATGAGACTATATTATGACATGAGTTTCAAAGAAATTTCACAAACAACAAACGTGAGTATTAATACAGCTTTAGGAAGAATGCGTTATGCATTGATTAACCTAAGAAAAATGGCTGAAGAAAAGAATTTATCATTAACACTTCATTAAGAGGTTAATATATGTTTAGTTAGGTAAAAGCTCTGAGTTAATTCTCAGAGCTTTTTTAATTTATTTTAACCATTATATAATAAATGATAACAATAGCCGTTTTAGATACAATAACGCACTTAAACTAAAACACAAAAACAGCCTATGCAAAAATTTACTCACTCTGATTTATTGGAAATTACTGAACAAGAGCACGAACTTAAAGTGCTTTTAAATCAAAAAAAGGAGGATAAGATGTACTCTCCAAAGAAAGAAACGATTAGTAATATTCTTAATTACTCGAAAGCTTTAAGTATTAGAAAGTCTGAGAATTTAGAATACATCGAAATGATATTAAACTAATCATCTCACTCAAATCCCGCTAATTGCGGGATTTTTTATTTTACAGCTATTGCTGATATTTCTACGTTAACATTTTTCGGCAAACAGGCTACTTCTACTGTTTCTCTCGCTGGGAAATTAGCAGAAAAGTAAGTGCCATATACTTCATTAATTTGAGAAAAATTGTTCATGTCAGCAATGAATATAGAACACTTTATTACATTAGAAAAATCCATTTCAGCCTCAGTTAACAACGCCTTTAAGTTTTCCATCACCAGCTTTGTTTCACTTTTAATATTCCCAATTTCCAACTCATTCGTTACTGGATTAATGGCAATTTGACCAGAGGTGTATAAGGTATCTCCAACCATCACAGCTTGACTATATGGTCCTATTGGCGCTGGAGCATTTGACGTATTTATTATTTTCTTCATTTTTACCGCGTTTGATGACAAATATCATACTTTATTTTTAACAAACGAACTACCTTAGTAGATATGATTTAACTTTAATTATCATGGCTTCATACCTCAAATTGAATCGGTCTATTTTTATTTTATTTTTCATCTTTTTCTACTTGTTCCCTACATTCTGTTTTGCCAATCATCCTGAAAAGCAAGAAGACAATATAGTTCACGCTGAAAATTCACATGATGCATCTGAAGAGACCGCACACCACACAGATACTTCTCCCCTATTTTTTATCATTGTTGCTGTTATTATTGGTGCTGCGACACGTTTCATATTTCAAAAAAGTGTTATTCCATTTACTGTTATTTTATTATTAATTGGTATTGGGTTGGGCGTTTTGGGACGATTTAACTATTTAGATATTTATGAGATAGGCTCTTGGAAATTTGATTTTTCCTTTTTTGATCAATCCATTGATTGGGCAGGAAACATTGATCCACACCTCATGCTTTATGTTTTTTTACCAATTTTGATATTTGAAGCAGCTTTTGCAATGGATGTTCATGTGTTCAAAAAGACATTCACCAATGCATCTATAATGGCAGTTCCAGGGATTATTGTTGCTATTGTTTTAACCGCCCTGATGGTTGTTGCTCTCAATTATTTTGGACTGGGAATTGCTAAATGGAATTGGACAATTGCCTTGCTTTTCGGTGCTGTTGTTAGCGCAACCGACCCTGTTGCTGTAGTCTCAATACTCAAAGAACTTGGTGCAAGTAAAAAATTAGGAACATTAATAGAGGGTGAATCCCTGCTAAATGATGGTACCGCCATTGTAATTTTCATGGTTCTTCTTTTAGGTTTAACTGGTGTTGGTTTAGAAGGTTCTCCCATTATAGAATTTATTAGGGTAGCCTTTGGAGGTATTGCTGTCGGACTAATCATTGGCTGGTTAATTATTAAATGGATAAAAAGAGTGTTCAATGATGCTTTAGTTGAGATTAGTGCTATTGTGGCAGCAGCATACATCACTTTTTTTATTTCAGAACATTTCCTTCATGTTTCAGGGGTTCTGGCTTTAGTTGCTTTTGGATTAGTTATGGCAAGCTCAGGAAGAACAAAGATTAGTCCAGAAGTACAGCATTTCTTACACGAATTTTGGGAATTGGCAGCTTTTATTGCGAATGTTTTAATCTTTTTAATAGTTGGAGTTGTAATCGCTGAAAGAATCGTTTTCTCGGCCAATGACTTTATTATATTAATAGTTGTTTACATCGGGATATTTATAGTTAGAGGAATTGTTATTGCGCTATTTTACCCATTAATGAAACGAATAGGTTACGGCATGGCTAAAAAAGATGCTTACGTGGTTTGGTATGGCGCTTTAAGAGGGGCTATTGGTTTGGCATTAGCTTTAATTGTGGCAGGAACCGATACAATTGACAAAGAGATTCGTGATCAATTTCTATTCTTTACTGCAGGAATTGTGACGCTCACATTATTAATCAATGCAACAACCATTAAATTACTGGTAAATAAGTTAGGTTTAACAAAACTGTCATCAGCAAAAATATTAGCATTGAACAATGCAAATAGCTATGTAGCGAGAAGTAGTGAAAAGAACATTGAACAATTAAAATCAGACCGTTATTTAAAACGGGCCAACTGGAAAGCTGTAAGAAACTTCTTACCAGAGTTTGAAGACCATTTGATTCCAAGTGACGTTGAAGAAGAAAATGCAGTTGCTGAATCAAGAACAAGAATTTTAGAAAAGGAGAAAAGCAGTTACTGGCATCAATTTAAAGATGGGTTATTGGGCCCAGAAGCTTATCAAATATTAACGGGTGACATAAATGACATTTTAGACTCCAAAGGGTATATTTCCTTGTCCAAAAGGGAATGTATGGAGAATTTATTGAATACACCTACCTATTTGGTTAAGATTCAAGACCTCCCTATAATAGGCAAAGTAGCCAAACAAATTTTCTTCGATAAGCTAACAGTAAGCTATGATTTTGCCAAAGGATTCGTTACGGCACAAGAGGCAAATTTAAAATTATTAGAAAGTATGATCCGCGCTGCGGATGAAAATGAAACCAAGAACTTGCAGATAATCGAAACTGAAATCAATGAAAATAGAATTGAAGGACTTACCTTTCTTAGGAATTTAGGAAAGGAATATCCAGAAATTTACAGCGCGATTGCAACAAGAGAAGCCATCAGGACGATGTTAAACTATGAAAAACACACGGTAGAACGTTTGCATAAAAGAGGGCGAATTTCAGGTAACGAATCTGTCAAAATGATTGAAGACATTGAAACAAGGATGAAACAATTAAGGGATGCTCCTCCTATTTTTGAAATACCTGATGCCGAAGAGTTATTAGCCGAAGTTTCTTGGCTCAAGAAAGTAGATCATGCCTCTTTCCATAAAATTGCCAAAAAATTTGAGAGTAAGATCTTCAATACTGGCGATGTTTTACTACATGAAGGAAAAATTGAGGACGGAATGTACATTGTTGTAAGGGGAAGTATTAAAATAACCATTAAAGATGAATTAATTGATTTATTGGGACCTGGTAATACGATTGGAGAAGTTGCTGCCCTCAATAAAAACAAAAGAACAGCTACGGTAACAGCTGAAACCCCTTTAACCG